>UQQZ01000010.1 GCA_900543305.1 uncultured Oscillospiraceae bacterium | reverse complement strand
TCAATCACCGGGTTTTCGGGATCCTTAAAATCAATAGAAGTAAAGCCGCCCACTGAACTTGCCATCTGATCCAGAAGGCCGGAAGGCTTGCCAAAATAGACGTTTTCCGCGTATTGGGCAATTTTAGCCGCCGTAACCGGATCGATAGAGCCTTCATTGTAGAGATGGCTGAGAACAGTTACCACCAGCACTTCAAAAGCAGCAGAACTGGAAAGACCGGAGCCTTTGAGTACACGGGTCATGGTATAGGCCTCGAAGCCTCCCACATGATATCCCAATTCTTTGCAGCGGGCGCAAATGCCTTTCACCAAAGCCAGAGAGGTACCCTCTTCCTCGGTATCTTTGGAAAGATCCGACAAATCCACCACGTCCACGCCTGGATATTCCGCGGATTTCAAGGATACTTTACCGTCTTCGGTTTTTCTGGCAAAAGCCACTACGTCCAGGTTGACAGCCGCTGCCAATACCCTTCCGTGATTGTGGTCGGTATGGTTGCCTCCAATTTCCGAACGTCCCGGCGCACTGAAAAAGGCGCCCCCTTCCGTGCCGCCAAATTGATTGGCGAACCCTTCCTTGAGAGCCTGATACCGTTCCCGCTGGGATTCCGCTTCTTGCTGATACAGATCTTCAAATTTGCAGATCATGGATTTTCTCCACCTTTCCTGTTTATTTCTCTTGGATCATTTGCAGGAATTCTTCTTCCGTCAGGATGGGAATGCCCAATTGTTGGGCTTTTTCCAATTTGCTGCCGGCTTCCTCTCCTGCCAAAACATAACTTGTCTTTTTGGACACGGAGGAAGTAACTTTTCCCCCATGGCTTTCGATCAATTGACTGGCTTCTTTGCGGCTCATAGCGGGAAGCGTGCCGGTGAGGACAAAGGTGCTCCCTGCCAGCTTGTCTCCCTGGCTTTCTTTCTGTAGGGCTTCCATGGAGATTCCCAATTCTCCCAGCCGTTCCACCAGACGGCGGACGGACTCCTTCTGGAAGAAAGCAACCACTTCTTTGGCCATGATTCCGCCAAATCCTTCGATCTGTGCAATCTCCTCTTCCGAGGCGTTTTGAATCTGTTCCATGGTGGGGAAAGCGTTGCACAAAACCTGGGCCGCTTTTGCTCCAATGTGGGGAATTCCCAGAGCGTAGACAAGTCGGTACAAGTCGTTTCCTTTAGACCGCTCCAGGGCGTTTACCAAGTTGATGGCGCTCTTTTCTCCAAACCGTTCCAAGGCCTGGAGCTCGTCCACCTTTAAAGTATACAGGTCAGCCGGAGAGGAGATCATGCCCTTTTGCAACAGCTGTTCCAGAAGAACTGGCCCTAACCCGTCAATGTCCATGGCATCACGGGAGGCAAAATGGATCAGATTGCGCAAAAGCTGGGCAGGGCATTGGGGATTGGTACAGCGGGTAGCCGCTTCCCCTTCCACCCGCGTCACAATTTCTCCACAGGAAGGACAACGTTCCGGCAAATGATACGGCTGGGAACCCTCTGGATGGGACAAAACGGCCACCACTTCGGGAATGATTTCCCCAGCTTTTCGGAGAATGACCCGGCTTCCCACCCGGATATCCTTTTCCGTAATAAAGTCTTGGTTGTGCAGGGTTGCCCGGCTGACCGTTGTGCCAGCCAAAGTGACCGGGTCAAAACAACCCGTAGGGGTTAAAACACCGGTCCGGCCTACGTTGACTTCAATTTCCAGAAGGGTAGTTTCCTTCTCTTCCGGAGGATATTTAAAAGCTTCTGCCCAACGAGGAAATTTGGCTGTGCTTCCCAATTCTTCCCGCTGCGTAAAGCGATTTACCTTTACAACAGCTCCATCGATTGGAAAATCCAGTTCTCCCCGCCGGTCACCGATTTCTTGAATAAATTGGAGGACTGAGTCCATGGAGTCTGTTTTCCGATACTGGTCGAACACGGGAAAACCTAAACTCTTCAGCCATTCCAGAGACTCGTCATGGAAAGATAGGCTTT
Source organism: uncultured Oscillospiraceae bacterium (assembly GCA_900543305.1). Lineage (GTDB taxonomy): Bacteria > Bacillota > Clostridia > Oscillospirales > Acutalibacteraceae > Acutalibacter. The sequence continues at coordinate 47,747 of UQQZ01000010.1, read as the reverse complement.
TTCCCTCTACCTGCTGCACATTGAAAATAAAGATGCTCAGTTCCCGTTGAGCGGTGATCTTGGGGTCTTTCTGACGCAGGGAACCCGCAGCAGCATTTCGGGGATTTTTAAAGGGTTTCTCCTCCAGCAGTTCCTGGCGAGCACAAAGCTTTTGAAAGCTCTCGTCAGACATATAAACTTCTCCCCGTACCTCTAGAAAGGGAACCGGTTCCTTGAGAATTTTAGGCACAGAGCGGATGGTGCGGATATTTTCCGTCACATCTTCACCGGTCACCCCATCGCCTCGGGTGGATCCCCGCACAAACAGGCCGTTCCGATATTCCAGCGCAACGGAAAGGCCGTCAAACTTGGGCTCCACCACATATTCAACCTCTCCTACTGCTTCTCTGACTCTGCGGTCAAACTCCTGAAGCTCTTCGGAGGAAAAGGAATCGTGGAGACTTTCCAGAGGGACCTGATGGATTACGGGAGCAAAGGTGTTATACACCGCGCCTCCGATTTTTCGGGTAGGAGAATCTTCGGTGACCAGGTCTGGATATTCGGCTTCCAGGGTTTCCAGTTGCCGGTAGAGCTGATCGTATTCGTAGTCGCTGATCTCCGGATCATCCTCTGTGTAATATTTGCGGCTGTGATAGCGAATCTGTTCCCGCAGAGCTTCCAGCCGCTGCTGTACATCTTGTTTTTCCATATCTTCTTTACCTTTTATTGATTTCTTAACACTGCCGCGTCAGGGACAGTTCCCACTACTACCGTTTCCGCAATTACGGTAGAGGTTTCCTCCTCCACCTGGACCGAAAAACGTTTGGATTGGGAGTAGGCTTGCACCGATACCGTCATGGTAACCCGATAACAGCTTTGGTTAATGCCCGCCGATGTGAACTCCGTTTGAAAAGAAAGGTCGGCAACACCTTCCATCCACAATTTTAAAGGAACTGGGAATCCCCTTCCGTTGAGCAGGGCGATTTCTGTGAGACTGCCTGCCGGTACTTTTACCGTTACAGAGCCGTTCAGGCTATCTTCCAAGCGGCTTAACACCCGTACTCGAAGTCCGTTGAGGGCAGCTGTGTTGGTAGATACCCCACAAATTTTGCCTTCTTGGTCCCGCTCCACCGTCACGAAAGACATGGATTCCTCTTCCACTTCTGCTTTTATGGCTTCGTTGACGCAAGAAAGCAGATAGCCGCGGGCTGCTTCCTGGGTGAGTTCGGGAGAAATCGAGGACAAACCCCACTCGGAAAACAATGCCATCCCTGCCACTACCAGGATTGCCATTGCAAAGATAGCCCGAAAATTCCAGCGCCTTCCTTTTCTTCGGCTGAAACGTACTCTGCGCCACCATCTGCTCACTTGGATCACCCCCACCCTCCATCCTACGCGTCAGGGCACGTTCGGGTTCGAGAGGGGCTGGGCAGATGTTTTTTCGAAAAATCAGTCTGCCAGTAATTTATGAATGTGTCGGAGGGTTTCCGCTACGGGAAGGCCCACAATATTGGAGTAATCTCCACAGATGGACCGGACCAAAATAACGCCGATCCCTTCGATACCGTAGGCGCCTGCCCTTCCTCGAGACTCCCCCAGAGAGACATATTCCGCAATTTCTTCTTCCGTTAACGGGTAAAATGTCACTTTTGTGCTCTGGTGAAATACGTCTTTTTTCCCGTCTGCCAGAAGACATACCCCCGTGAAAATCTCGTGAGTTCGGCCAGAAAGCCGTCGAAGAGTGTCTTTCGCAGCTTCATCATCCTTCGGTTTGCCTAGAATCAAGCCGTCAATGCTGACCACGGAGTCCGCGGCGATGATCACCTGGTCCGGACAAAGGGAGAGCACCGCTTCCCCTTTGCGTTCCGCCAAACATTCCACCGTTTGGGCCGGAGTGTAAGCTTCAGGAACTGTTTCATCCACGCCCGAGACCACCACATCAAAGGTCAGCCCTGCCTGTTCCAACAGCATTTTCCTGCTGGGCGAAGAAGAAGCCAGCACCAATTTTCGATTAATCTTCAAAGCCATTGGGATTCATCCTTTGCCAGCGCAGAGAGTCAGCGCACATTTCATCCAGGGTCTTTTCAGCCTTCCAGCCCAGTTCTTCCCAGGCTTTCGTGCAATCGGCATAACACTCGGGAATGTCTCCAGGTCTCCGGGGATCGATTACATAAGGAATATCTTTTCCCGCAGCCTTAGAGAATGCCTGGATCATTTCCAGCACGGAATAGCCCTTTCCGGTTCCCAGATTGTAAATCTTGGCGCCGGTAAAGCCTTTCTCAAAGAGAGGCAGGACAGCAGCGTGACCCTTTGCCAAATCGACTACATGAATGTAATCCCGGACTCCGGTGCCGTCGGGAGTGGGATAGTCGTTTCCAAAAACGTGAACCTTCTCCCGCTTTCCTACTACCGTTTGGGTGATATAGGGAACCAGGTTGTTGGGAATTCCATTGGGATCTTCCCCCAATTTGCCGCTCTCATGAGCTCCCACAGGATTGAAATACCGCAGGAGTACAGGATGAAATGTGTCGTCTGCTTTGGCGCAGTCCATCAAGATCCGTTCGATCATCAACTTGGTGGCCCCATAAGGATTGGTTGCGGAAAGAGGAAAATCTTCCCGGATGGGTACAGAGGCCGGATCCCCATATACGGTGGCGGAGGAGCTGAATACGAAGTTGCCTACCCCAAACTCCTTCATCACTTTTAGCAAGACCAAAGTGGAGGTCAAGTTGTTGTCGTAATATTTCAGGGGAATGGACACAGACTCTCCCACGGCTTTCAGCCCCGCAAAATGGATCACCGCGTCAATTTGTTCCTGTTGGAATACTTCCCGCATTTTTTCTTCGTCGCACACATCGTATTGGTAAAATACCACTTTCTTTCCGGAAAGTTCCTCTATCCGCTCCACTGCAACCCGCTTGCTGTTACAGAGGTTGTCCACAATTACCACTTCATGACCTTGTTCCAGAAGGACCACCGCAGTGTGACTTCCGATATATCCGGCGCCTCCCGTGACTAAAATCCTCATAAAGCTCCACTTCCTTTTTTGTGATAAAATCCCTGGGGCATGGAAACCAGAAAAGAGAATCCCACCCATGCTCTATTATAAGGGAAACCAACTGGAAAATACAAGAAGTTTACGAGATTTCTCCTGGCTTGCAATAAACGGGTTCAACCGGTGAATACTAGGAAGCACAACCGTTTTCCAGGAGGATCCGATCATGAATAAGGATGCATTTCTTTTTCTCGCAGGCAGTTGGACTTATCCCGCTTTGGAAATGATTTGGAGAGGCAAAACCCATGCCTCTATGGCTCTGGCAGGAGGGATTTGCCTGTGTTTAATCGACCATGTCTGTTGTGGGACGCTGCGGGAAAAAAGTATCCCTCGCCGTTGTGTGGCGGGGGCAGCCATCATCACAGGAGTGGAATTGGTCATGGGATTGTTCTTAAACCGGCTGATGGGGTTTGATGTGTGGGATTATTCCAATGTTCCCTTGAACCTGTTTGGACAAGTCTGCCTTCCTTATTCCCTCCTTTGGCTGGGACTCTCTCTGCCTGCAATGGCATTGTGCGATTTTTGCAGAGGGATGAACGAGAGAGAAAGTTTTTCCAGGGAACGTTTGGAAAAAAATCATTGACATTTAGAACTTCCTGTGATAATATATAAAACGCGCCAGACATGGAGAGGTGTCCGAGTGGTTTAAGGAGCTAGTCTTGAAAACTAGTGATCCCGCAAGGGACCAAGAGTTCGAATCTCTTCCTCTCCGCCACCTGCCGGTTCTGCTATCCAAGTTTTATAGTTTATCATAGAAGTTCACCATGGAGAAGTACCCAAGTGGTGAAGGGGCTCCCCTGCTAAGGGAGTAGGTCGGGTAACCGGCGCAAGGGTTCAAATCCCTTCTTCTCCGCCAAGACCGCTAGAAATCCAGTGTTTATGCTGGTTCTAGCGGTTTTTTGTTTTTTGATGGAATTGATTTTCCATCATTTCTAAACAAAATTATCGTTAGCAAAAGAGGGCCTTGCACAGTGTGTCGTGCAAGGCTCAACTTTTTTGTGTTCCATTCCTAGAGCTCCTGTTTTCCGCAGCTGACCAAAAATCCAATGCTGGCAAAGAGAAAATCACGAAGTTGGGATACAATCGCTGTCAGTTCAGGAGTCTCTTGGGGAAAATTCCCCGCAAGGAAAAGAATTCCCAAGCTGACAAGGCCGATCACTGCAACAATTTTGATCTGGAGCTTCTTGGAGGAAACCTTGGATGGACCTAGGTCCTCAGAGATTGTAATCTTCCCCAGTTCTTCTTTTTCCTCCAGTGCTGCGGTTTGACAGCCGATTTGATTGACTGGCGATGAAGATTGAGATTCTGAGTCAGCATGAGAGGTGGACAACGGTTGTAAGGAAGTCTTCTCCAAAGTCTGCTGGGCTGGCTGAGATTTCATAAAGTTGCCGCTGACAAAGTATCCGAAAATGGTGACTGCAGAAGTGCGAACCATTACATCGATGGTGCTGGTTTCTCCCTGAACAGCTTTTCCTCCCAGCAGGTGGACTGTCATGTATCCAAACAAGAGCGCCAAAAAGACCAGGAGAAACCTGTCTACCACAGTGATATTGGTCAGGCTTTTCCACAGCTTATTCCATAGCTTTTTCATCGGAATCACCCTATACCTCCTCCCTGTTTCGTTGGGAAGATCATTGGGGGTTACCCCCGTATTAGAGTATGAAGGCTCTTCCAAATAGGTTCGCTTTTCGTGCACCTGTTTTTGTGATCGTTCATACTATAGCAAGTACGAGGTGGTTCTATGAAGAAATTGCTTTTTATCACTTGGAGCGTATCTTATGGCTATGGCACTGAAAAGTCATTGGCAGACGTGCTGAATCGCATGGATCCCGAGACTTATGAAATCAGTGTTCTGCCCCTTTTTAAAAATTCAAATAATACCATCTTTAACCGCAACATTCGCGTCCTGGATTCCATCATTGATTATACAGCGGAGGGGTTCGATGAGCAGGCGGCACTGGATCACTATTACAACCTATTGGGGGATCCATTGCGGTTTAATCAATTGATTGCTGAAAAATATGATTGCATCATCGCTTGTAATCACAATGCTCCCTCCTATTTTGCCTCTTACCTGAAAGGCGGCGCAAAAGTATTGTGGATCCGGGGGGATATGAAAGAACTGGACTACCATCAATTTGCAGAAGGCACAGCTTCCTACAAGCAAGTGAAACAAGAGTTTGAAATGCAAGCCAATGTGTTAAAATGTTTTGATTCCATTGTGGTCATTTCCGATGTGGTACAGCAAACCTTGGCCCAGTTGTTTGGAATCACGGAAAATGTTGTGAAGATCTCCAATTCTGTAGACAGTGAAAAAATGGCACTTCTCTCCCAGGAGGAGGTGCCGCTTCCTGGAAAAAAGTTGTTTACAACCTTGGGAAGATTGGATTACAACAAAAATCAGATGCTGTTGCTGAAAGCAGCCAAGGAAGTGAAGAAACTGCGGGATGACTTTGCAGTCTATGTGCTTGGAGAAGGCGAAGAGAGACAAGCTCTGGAACAATATATTCGGGAAAATGGTCTGGAAAAAAACGTGAAAATCCTTGGGTTCATCGAGAATCCGTACCCCTATATGAAAAACAGCGTTGCAACGGTATTAACATCTTTGAGCGAGGGGTTTAGTTTGGTCCTGGTGGAAAGCGTTATGCTAAATACCCCTATTATATCCACGGATGTGGGGGTTGCGAAAGAGTTGATTGAGAAATATCATTGCGGGGACCTGATCCCCTACGATGAGAAAGAGCTTGCTTCCGTCATGATCAGGTACCTGAATAAATATGATGGATTTTCAGACTCGTTCTCTATTGGAGATGTGTTTGACATCAAAACAGAAGTGAGAAAAACGGTGGAGGTCATTGAGGCGGCCATACAAAATTCTTGTGCCAAAACGAAAATCAAAAAGCTGCCCTACCCTGAAATTACCATTCAAGACCATGAGCTGGATCAGTATCAGATTCAAAAGGGATACCTTTATGTGCTTCGCGTCATGAAAAAAGGCGTGCCCTACGAATATTTGATTCATTGGCGGGAGGACAGCGACCAGTTGATTGTCTTTCACAATGGGGCGGTTGCAGAAGGAAATGTTTCTGTCCCCGTTTTTCAAAGGCACAGCTGGGCAAAACAGCTGAAAACATCTTCCATCTTTTGCATGGACCCGACCCTGTATTTAAATGGATTTCTACAGATTGGTTGGGGAATCGGAAAAAACGAAGATTATTATTTGGAAAACAGCAGCCTTATTTTAAAAAAGATTATAGCAAAAATGGGGATTTCCCTGGAAAACACGGCAATTTACGGTACCTCTGCGGGAGGATATTTGTCTATCCTCATGGGCATTTATTTGCGCGGCGCCAAGGTGGTTGCAGATAACGCTCAGCTGGATGTGAGACATTGGATCTACAAAGATGCGCTGGATTCTGTGCTCACCTTTGCATTTGACAATATTGGGGACGCCCTCCAATATAGAGAGCGTTTTAGCATCGTGGATGCTTTTGAAAAACACCATTATGTCCCCAAGATATACCTCCATGTCAATCTGTGCTCTCAGGCGGACAATTCCACCCAATTGGTGCCTTTCTTGCAAAGCGCAGAAACCATGACTTCCATCCAAAACTATCAACCTATAGAAGTGATTCTCCATTATGAACCCCAGAAAGGTCACAATGGACTGGACATGGATGAGGCCATTGCTTTTCTTTACCGTATTCTAGATTCACCCAAATTAGAAAGGAGTTTTCCTCATGAATCCTGATTTTGAGTATAACCATTCCGAAGGGACAGAAGAAGTGGGATGTCCGTCCACTGGATATCAAGATATTCAGGTTTGTGTTCCCGTCACCATCAAACCTTTTGGTGAAGTGGGCAACGCAAAAGTACAGTGTTTGGGAAAGCCGGAGATTCGTCCCGGATGTGACTCGTGTGATGGGATCCCTGATGGCACATGCCAATTTACCATCAGTCAGAAACTTCGAATTCAAGTTCCTGTAGTTTTCGGTGCCCGGGCGGAAGCAGGCCCAGCGTCTGTTGCGTGCGGATGCACTGGAAGCGTAGAGGAGCACCCTAGCGATCCGTAATATCTTGTCCATTTGCAGGGACTTTTCCTTGTATCCAGCTTCCAGATCCTTTGAGACTGTAGAATGCCAGGATACAAAGATCCCTCCACGTCAGAAGCGACGTGGAGGGATGGTACATTGAGCTTTACAATTGATTAAAACGGGCTTCCAGCCACTGAACGGCTTCGGCCAATCCTTCCTCCGTCAATGGGAATTCTTTTTCTTCCTTTTCTTGGGCCCGGTCAAAACAGACATCCTGGGTCCAGGAATACGCCTTCAACAATCCGTCCTCTTGGAAGGGTTCCACCAGGTAGCGGAGAAGTTTATTCCCATCCTCTTTTGTTTTTTGCCCTGTATAGGTATTTCCCTCTTCGAAGTAGTGGTATTTTTGAATTTCCAGCTGATGCGCCATGTGGATCATCCTTTCTGAGAAGATGGAGTAGAAACAGGCCGGATCACGGTACTGACAAGTTTTGTACCGGAAATCCTCCCGTACAAATAATCCCGGCCCGTAGAGGAAGAGCGATTTAAAACCGTCTCTAACAGGAATAAAAAGACTCCTGCAAACAGCCAAAGGGCGATGAAAAAGAGGAAGATCAGTTCCGTGCCCCCCGCAAGGGAGAATCCGTAAGAGAGAAGTTGCGGAACGCCCCAATACACATACAGGAACACACAGAGAATGCCATATCGCAAAAGACAGCGCCAGAAGAGAACCCGGCTTCCATCTTCATTTACCACACGAAGTTTTGTCAATCGCTTTCCCAGGCTTTTTCCTTTCCATACCCATTGGAGCAAACCAAAGTAGAGAAGATAAGCCACTCCAAAAAGAAAAGGATTTTCCGGTATGCCCAGCTTTATCAGGCTCCACAAGATCCCCACAAATAGAAGATCCACGCAAAAGGACAACCCTCGTCTGGTAAAGGTGACCCTTTCCCCTTTTCGGTAAGCATTTTCGTCAATCTTGTCTCGGTCCGGCAAAATTTTCATGAGAGGGCCTGTCAGCACATATCCCAGAAATCCTCCCAGAGTATTGCAGATCAAATCGTCCACGTCAAACAAACGGTAAGCACGGGGATAAATCCCATAAAGTCCCGATAACTGGGTCAACTCAAAAAAGAGACTGATCCCGAAACTGATCCCGACTGCCGTCAGCAGCTTCCGACGAAAATAATAGCGAAGATAAAAACCCAAAGGAACCAGCAACGCGATATTGAACACAAACTGCAATGTGAAGTTACTCAGGAGAGCCGAAAGATAAGTGGAGGGCACATCCCACTGAAATCCCGTCTCCTTGGACAAGTCCCGGAAAAAGCTGAAGGGGATCAACTGAGTGGAGGGGCCTGTCATTTGCGCTACATCTTCCTGGCTGGGTAAAGGAAGAATTACTAAAAAATAGGCACACAAACCGTACAGCACAAAAGAATAGGCCAGGAAAAAACGGGCAAATGTCATACTGCCGAATTTTCGATAGTGGTGAATGAGAAACGGCAAAGCGATCACCGCAGCGGCAAAGGGGAAAAATAGGACTGCATAGCCAACTACCTTCAGGTAAGAACTCATAGGTTATGTCTCCTTCTCAACTGGGACAGGACTTGGATCGGCAGCAGAGGGTTGATTTGTTTTTATAGTATAAAGGTAAGCGTTTCCTCGCTTTCCCACGCGTTGAACAGTACCCAATGTCCACAGCACGTTGGCACCCAGAGAGGCTTTTTTCTGGGAAAGACCTACAGCCTTTCCCAACTCCCCAGCAGTAAACGGCATAGGCAGATCGGGTGGAAGAAGTTTCCAATACTCTTCTGGGGAACGGATCCAGATTTCTCCCAATAGAGAAAGAGGGACTCTGTCAAAACGAGTGGATCCGCGCTTCCGGTCCCGACTCCATCCATTGAGCAGCCTGTAATCCTCCACCTCCAAAAGGATCACGCAGAGGTGAAAATGGGGATGGGTCAACAGGTCTCGCAATCCATATAGCTCCGCCAGAACTTGTCCCCCCTGAGGAGATCGGGAGCTTTTCCGCCGAGGGGAACACTCTCCGGATTCATTGACCCAAATGAGCCATTTGATGGCGGCAACAGGATATACCACGGTCACCGGATACAGGGGAAGGTAGTACTGTAATTTGGTACGCAACCGGTAAAGGGAACGGGTTTGAATCTCGATGATCCCATCGTCCCTTACGGCATCTGCTACAAAGGAACCGACAGCCACTTCCTGGCAGGCGGGATCCGGTTGGAAATAAGCTTTCAACAGGCCATGGAGAGTTTTTTCGCCTAAAGTGCCGATGCCCTGTTGCTCTGTTTGCCGAAGAGCTGCTCTTAGCTTTTGAAAACGTTCCGGATCCATTTAATCGTCTAAGTGGAACAAGCGGGCAAAGTTTTCATACAACATCTTCCGGTTATCCTCTTCCCCATATTCCAGTGCAAAGAATCGCTCCAGTTCCTCGGCAGGAGCCCACATGGGGAAATCGGTTCCAAACAAGGTGTGGTCAATGCCAAAATGGTCAATACTCTTGCGTGCTTGCTGGGGAGTCACTGCAAACAGAGAACTGGAGGTATCGATGTACACATTGGTACCGTGCAGCTCTCGGCGAGCATCCTCCCATTCGCTGTAACCTCCCAGGTGGGCGGCAATACAGGTAAAATCGGGAATTTGCTGGATGACATGCATCAATCTACGGGGAGAGGAAAAATCGGTCCGGCTGTCCCCCGTGTGAAACAGGATAGGCAATCCACGGCGGTTTGCTTCCCGATAGACTGGAATCATGCGTTCATCGTCAATATAGAATTTTTGAAAGTCGGGATGCAATTTGATTCCATGCAACCCCCGATTTTGGATGTCGTCCATTTCTCCCTGGATATCCTCAATGTCCTGATGCCAGGCACCCAATCCCAAAAATTGAGGATACTTCAGGCATTTTTCCTGAATAAACTGGTTGATGGAACGCACCTGTTCCACCTTGGTAGCAACGGAACAGACCAGAAAACGGTCGATCCCCGCATCGCCGCCCCGCTGAGCCAGCACATGAGGTAACCCTACGTTGTGCATGGGGATATCGTAAAAATGCCCCACGGAATCGGTAGCTTTTTCTGCAATCTTTCCCGGATAGATGTGGGCGTGGGCATCCGCGACCCGATAGGAAATGCCCTTATTCATTACGGACAAATTGATCCTTCCTTTCTTTTTCCCGTTGGCGTTCCGCTTTAGAGAATGCGCAACCACAATAATCCTGGCGGTACAAACCATATTCTTTGGAAAGCTCCACAGAGCGTTTGTATCCGTCTTTCTTCTTAAAATCCGATGGGAGATGAGAGATCCCATACTTCGCCCCAATTTCTTCTCCCAGCCGATTGAGCAACGCTGCATTTTTCAAGGGAGAAATGGTGAGGGTGGTGGTGTAATAATCAAAGTGAAGCCTGGCGGCTTTTTTGGCAGCATATTCCAACCGCAGTCGGAAACACGCCTCACACCGTCTCCCGCCTTCCGGCTCTTGTTCCAGTCCTTGGGCGGCTTTGAGAAAAGCTTCCCCGTCGTAAGAACAAGGAAGCAGTTCCACGGGATGTACCAACTGCATTTGTCCAATCAGCCTTCGCAGTTCCGATTCCCGTTTTTCATATTCCGCATAGGGGGAAATGTTGGGGTTATAATAAAGCAGTGTAATGGAAAAATATTGGGACAGATATTCCAGCACTGCACTGGAACAGGGAGCACAGCAGGCGTGCAGCAAAACCCGGGGGACTTTTCCCTCTTCTTGTAGTTTTTGAATCAAGCGTTCCAGCTCTTTGGCATAATTCCGGCTTGGTCCGGCCATTGATCCCGCCTCCCATGTTAGATGTTCCTCACAAAAGTTTAGCACAGCCGTCCAGGGATTGCAAGGCCGGGACTTTTTCTCTGGAAATTGGAGGGAATTGCGGTTGACACTCCCCCGCGTCATAAGGTATCATAAGGTTGGACATGAGGAAAAGCTGCGCGTGAAAAAACGGGTCACAATAAGGCGGAACATACTATGGATTTCTCTTTTTTCTTTTCCAATTCGCTCATCAATGTGGGTGTGGTTTCCTGGATCACGGCCCAAATCATCAAAACCATTTTGGACGCTGTCAAGCACCGCTCCTTTGACAGAAAGCGGTTGGCCGGCGCAGGGGGAATGCCCAGTTCCCACTCTGCTGTGTGTTGTTCCGTGGTGCTGACCTCTTACTTTCTATATGGGTATCAATCGCCTATTTTTGCTTTGGCCTTCGTCATGGCACTGATTGTCATGTACGATGCCACTGGGGTCCGTTGGGCGGCGGGACTCCATGCAAAAGCCATCAATCACATTGTGGATTACTTGGAAGACGATGAAACAGATCCCCAGGAAAAATCACTCAACGACCTTATCCCACGGCTCAACGAATCCTTGGGCCATCGGGTAATTGAGGTGATCTGCGGCGCCATTTTGGGTGTTGCCATTGCCATTATTGCACAGTTGCTTCGGTAAATCGGTAAAAGGGAACCCTCGGGCTAGATTGCCCGAGGGTTCTTCTATCGTCTGAAAGGAGGTGGCTTTTTTCTAGGGCGTGGTCTCCCCTTTCTCCACCACAAGGCCACCAGCCACACGCCTCCTACTGCCAAGACCACATAACCTCCCAAAAACCAAAGATACATGGGCCCCCTCCTTCCCGTCCTTAAGAAGGATATATGCGGCAAAGGCTTGCTCTTATCACCGAGGACCATGGATTTCAGGAAAAACGGCGGAATCGCCTTCTCCACCATCCCCGAAAACGGGAAACCGTTCTGCCAGTCCTTTTCCTGGAAACAAAAAGGCATCCCATTAAAACCGCAACCCATAATACGGGGACGATCCAGATGCCGCCTCCCTTGAGCCAAAGGACGAGATATCCTAGATAGGGAAAAGTCCACTCTTCCATTTCACCCACCAATTGGGAAGCGGAAGAAACAGTTTTTGCTCCCCCATTCTCTTGGGTGTAAAATACGCCAGCCTCCCTATCGATGGAAACCACTTGGCCCATGAGGGTTTCTTTTTCTTGACGGTATGCTACATATTCCCCCAGATGAATTTGTTCCAGAGAGGCGGGGCGCACAAGCGCCAGACTGCCCGCAGGATAAACCGGTTCCAGGTCCTTCTGGGACACGGCGAAAAGCTCCCAGCCTAAACATTGGGGTAAAGTAAAGCAGAAAGTTCCCACCAGGCACAACCATATTCCCAAGGTGGCAAAAATGGAAAGATACCTGCTCCACCGAATTCTTTTTTTCCCTCTCATGATGACCACCTCCCTGCCTGCCCACCTTACCACAGTGAGAGGCAAAAATGTGTCGGAGCGGGGAAACAGAGCTGAGCTGGGTTTTTCTTGCAATCCTTAGGGATGTATGGTATAATAATTTGCATTTTACCCAATTGTATGAGAGAGGAAGGGTCTTTCCATGTTTTGCCCGCCATGAGCGGCTATCCTCACAAGTTGGATCTGAAATTTCTGCAGAAAGGATGGCTGTGTTTTGTCTGATTTGAAAAAAGAAATCCAGCGCCGGAGAACTTTTGCCATTATCTCCCACCCCGACGCCGGTAAAACCACGTTGACTGAAAAATTCCTGCTTTACGGCGGTGCTATCACCTTGGCGGGCATGGTCAAGGGAAAACGAAATTCTCGCCATGCAGTTTCCGACTGGATGGAAATCGAAAAGCAAAGAGGTATTTCTGTCACCTCCTCCGTGATGCAGTTTCAATATGAAGGTTATTGCATCAATATTTTGGATACCCCTGGCCACCAGGATTTCTCGGAAGACACCTACCGCACCTTGATGGCAGCTGACTCTGCAGTGATGGTGATTGACGCTTCCAAGGGCGTGGAAGCTCAAACCAGAAAATTGTTCAAAGTATGCGTCATGCGGGATATTCCCATTTTTACTTTCATCAACAAGATGGATCGGGATTCTCAGAGCCCCTATGACCTTTTGGACGAAATCGAAAAGGAATTGGGAATTGGAACGTACCCTATGAACTGGCCCATTGGATCCGGTGTGGATTTTAAAGGGGTTTATGATCGGGAACGCCGTCAGGTGCTCATGTTTGAACCGGATGGGGACAACGCCGGGCGCAAGGAAGCCAGGGAGAAGGATTTCTCCTTGGAGGATGACGGTCTCCGTCAGGCCATCGGCGATTATCTGTATCAAACCCTCCAGGACGATGTGGAACTGATCGATGGCGCTGGGTATGAGTTTGATCTGGAAAAAGTCCGCCATGGCAAACTTTCTCCCGTCTTCTTTGGATCTGCGCTGACAAACTTCGGTGTAGAGCCGTTTTTGGAAAGTTTCCTGAAATTGACCACTCCTCCCCTGCCCCGGGAAACTGCCCAGGGAACGGTGGATCCTTTCGACCCTAACTTTTCCGCTTTTGTTTTCAAGATCCAAGCCAACATGAACAAGGCCCACCGAGACCGTATTGCCTTTATCCGCATTTGCAGCGGCAAATTTGAAAAAGGCATGGAGGTGGACCATGTCCAGGGCGGACGAAAGATGAAACTTTCTCAGCCCCAGCAGCTGATGGCACAAAGCCGGGAAATCATCGAAGAGGCCTATGCGGGAGATATCATCGGCGTATTTGATCCCGGTGTCTTTTCCATTGGCGATACGCTCTGTGCTCCCGGGAAAAAGATTCGCTTTGAAGGGATTCCCACTTTTGCGCCGGAACTTTTCAGTCTGGTTCGGCAAAAGGACACCATGAAACGGAAGCAATTCGTCAAGGGAGCCACCCAGATTGCCCAGGAAGGTGCCATTCAGATTTTCCAGGAAATCGCCTCCGGTATGGAGGAAATCATCGTAGGCGTTGTGGGAAGCCTGCAGTTTGACGTGTTCCAGTATCGTATGGAAAACGAGTACAATGTGGACATTACCATGCAGACCCTTCCCTTCTCCTATATTCGCTGGATTGACAATGAGGAAATCGACTTGAAACAACTGAACTTGACTTCCGACACCAAGAAGGTTCAGGACATGAAGGGCCGATATCTTTTGCTGTTTGCCAACCAGTGGAGTATCAATTGGGCTTTGGAGCACAACGAAGGTCTGATGTTATCGGAGTTCAGTAAAAACTGAAGCAGCATGAATAAAAAGCAACTGCCGGGATTTTTCCGGCAGTTTTTTGTAGGAGGATGTATGGAGTTCTTGGACTTAAAGCAAGTGGAAGCAGGCTGGTCTGTGGACAAAAAGTACCGGGCCAAGGGGAAAGATGGAAAAGTATATTTTCTGCGGATCTCCCCCTTGGAGAAAATGGACCGTGTCAAACAGGCTTTTTCTGCCCAGATGCAGGCATGGGAACTGGGCATTCCAGTCAGCAAACCGCACGGGTGGGAAATCGCCCAAGATAAGGTCCTGATGTGGGAAGAGTGGCTGCCAGGTCAGGATGCCGAGCAAGTCCTCCCCACTTTGTCTCAGCAGTCCCAGAATGATTACGGACAGGAGGCAGGCACCTATTTACGCCTGCTCCATACCCTTCCGGCTCCAGAAGGAATCGAGGACTGGGAGTCCCGGTTCAATGAGAAGATCGACCGCAAAATCGCCACTTATCGGGAATGTCCTCTCCAATATGAAGGTGGAGAAGCGTTGATCCAATATATACTGTCTCACCGTTCCTTGCTTCGGGGACGGCCCCAAACTTTGCAGCATGGGGATTATCATGTGGGGAACATGATGTTTTGCCACAACCGGCTTTTTATCATCGACTTTGATCGTCCTGACGCCGGAGATCCTTGGGAAGAGTTTAACCGGATTGTGTGGTGTGCTCAGCTCTCCCCTGCTTTCGCTTCCGGCATGGTCCAGGGATATTTCCTGGGAAATCCTCCCTTGGAGTTTTGGGAATTGCTGGCCTTATATATCGCCAGCAATACACTTTCCTCTTTGCCTTGGGCGATTCCCTTCGGGGAAAAAGAAGTCCGCACCATGATGAATCAGGCGCAGGAAGTGTTGGATTGGTATGATCAGATGCGCACTCCCATACCTTCTTGGTATCTTCCTTGGGAAGGGAAAAGCAATTAGTTTCCGAACCAGCTGAAAAACCCGGACAGAGGGATTTCCTCTGTCCGGGTTTTTACTAGAGATCCATTTACAATTTACTTAAAGGATGATTTCGCCGTCAACGGTGCCGGGAAGGGCAGCAGCATTGGATTCATCGGTGTCCACATGCATGGCAAGAGCATACTTGGGGCTGACACGGCAGACCACGTCGCCAAAGATCAGTGCGCGGCCATTGTAATCCACCTTGACGGATACTACCTGCTTGTCAACCACACCGGCTTCCTTGGCTTCATCGGGATTAAAATGGATGTGACGCTTGGCAGCGATAACACCCTTTTCGATCTGAACTTCCCCAGCAGGGCCACGGAGGGTGCAGCCAGGAGTGCCATCCAGATCCCCAGACTCCCGGATGGGAGCGGTGATGCCCAGTTTACGGGCATCCGTCAGAGAGATCTCAACCTGGGTCTCAGAACGGGTGGGCCCCAGAATGGACATGTTCATGGAACCCTTAGGGCCTACCACCTCAACCTTCTCCACGCAGGCAAACTGCCCGGGCTGAGAAAGGTCCTTCTTGTTGGTCAGGGTTGCACCTTTGCCGAACAAGGTCTCCAAATCCTGCTCGGATACATGGACGTGATGGGCGGAAGTTTCTACCATTACTTTCACGGGAATATCCTCCTTCAAAATATCGACTATTTTCATCATTATTGTACTACCCCAACAGGAAAATTTCAACAGCAATTTACATTCCCATCAGCCTATGATAAAATTGAAAAAAATGCGGCGAGGAGAGACGATATGTTCCATCAATGGACCGAATTGGAAAATGCCTGCCTGGATTGTCATAAATGCGAGCTGGGAGCTACCAGAAACCATGTGGTATTTGGCACGGGAAATCCCAAAGCCAAAGTCCTCTTTGTGGGAGAAGGCCCCGGCGAAAATGAAGATCTGCAGGGAGAACCTTTTGTTGGACGCGGTGGCCAGCTGCTGGATAAGATGTTGGCCGCTGTGGATCTTGACCGGAAAACCAATGTGTATATCACCAATATAGTCAAATGCAGACCTCCCCATAACCGAGACCCCAAACCGGAGGAACAGGAAGCATGTATCAACTGGCTTCGAAATCAATTTGCCTTAATTCGTCCTCAGATTCTTGTGTGCTTGGGACGGATTGCCGCCATGAAGCTGATCAAGCCGGATTTCCGCATTACCAAAGAACATGGGATCTTTTTTGAAAAAGGCGGCATCTTGATGATGGCCACGCTGCACCCTGCCGCCCTTTTGCGGAATCCCGCCCAAAAACCTGCCGCATTTGAAGACTATTTGAAACTGCGGCAGAAAATAGATGAATTGAACTGTGACGTGGCAAAGCAGCAATGAGAACACCCCACTTGGTAACCAGTATCGTTTACGGAAACCAAGTGGGGTGTTGTATGAATATGGGTGTTTGCATTTTTCAGCTTTATGTTTTTGAATCTTCAGGAAGGGATTTTCCCAGGGTATGCCGGAGTTTTTTCCGGCGGTACAGGAATTGATCCACCACCACCAAAACCGCACCGGCTATTACAACTAGGTAGTAGGTGAAAAAACGCCATACCATCACGGCAGCGTAGAGGTCATCGTTGACAAAGTAGTTCCGGAAGAAAGAGGAGAAGCCGATCTCCTGAGCGCCGGACGCTCCCGGCATGGGCATGAAGGAAACCGAAACCTGTAACAGGCTTTGTACCGCGACGATTTCCCAGTAGCTTACATTGTGATAGCCAAAAGCCCGGAAAATAAAATAGATCACGCTCATCTGCAAAATAAATTGCGGTATGGAAAGGAGAACACCGAAGATCAAGCTCTTTGTCTTTCCCTTAAAATCGTCGGTATAGCTGCCGAAGTCCGCCTCAAAACGATCAATGGAGTCCATCAGGCCAGACCGGCGGCGGAGAAAGCTAAAATGGTTTACCACCCATTTGGCAAAACGACAGATTCCATGGAGAATGGGCTTGTAAAAAAGAGAAGGGAAAAAGATAATGGAAGCCCCATTCACAATAAGACCCAAAATAATAAACGGGATAATCCCGGGGTTTTCAGCCTCCAGCTGGGGATACATCCAAATAAAGGATGCTGCGGAAACAAAAACAAATGCGCACTGGAAACAGAAAAACTTCATAATGAGAACTGCTGCGGAAATGCCTACGGGTATTTTTTCTCGCAACAAATACGCCGACTGCATGGGCTGACCGCCGGTGGAGCTGGGAGTAATATAGGAATAGTACAACCCCAGCAAGGCGATCTTCAACCCGCAGAGAAAGGATACATGGTATTTTTGGCTGTGCATCAACAGGCGGAAAATCTCCCCCTCAAATACGAAGTACACCAGCCCCACCAGCACGCCCAAGCTTAAATAGCCCGGCGTCAAATTCATAATGGTGTGAAATACGTTGCCAAATTCCCGGTTAAAGATGCCAAACAACAATACGGCCACAATGGTTGCACCGATGTATAACATACTCCAGGGGATTTTCCTCTTCTTTTTAACCAGGGTTTCTCCCAGGTCTTCCAATTCCTTTTGCTCCAGATTGTCCATACTTCACCGTTCCGTTGCTCATGATTCCATAATAGGCCGACTGAAAGGAGGGAAAGCTCTGCTCCTCCCCTCCTTCCGTCAGAAAAAGTACCATGATTGTACCACGATACGCATTATCTGTAAAGATCCTCTCTTGTCACAGGGTTTGTTCCGCTTTTTGATAGATCACCTTTAACCCATCCAGAAGCAAGGTGTTGCTGTATTCCACTTTCCGCTTACAGTGTTTTACCACCATGCCGGCCAAGCCGCCTGTGGCAATCACCTGGCAGGAATATCCCAGCTCTTCCTCGATTCTATCACAGAGGCCATCCAGCATAGCCGCTGCTCCGTACAATACGCCGGACTGTAAGCATTCCGCGGTGTCCCTGCCTACCACATGGGCAGGAGGATCCAGACTGACAGAGGAAAGCAGGGCTGCCCTGGCAGTTAATGCGTCCAATGAAATTCCCACACCTGGCACTATGCAGCCTCCAACCATGACTCCTTCCCGGTCCAAAACCGCCAACGTGGTCGCCGTACCCATATCGATGACGACTGCTGGCACGGAAAACAACGCTTTTGCGCCCGCGCACCCCGCAATCAAATCCGGACCTGTAGTTTCAGGCTGGTCGATGGAAATGGGAAAGAAATCTTTGACCGTGGCGTAGCTGACCACAAGGGGTTGGACGGAAAACAGTTTCTTCACGGCATGGGAAATATATTCGGTCAATTTGGGAACTACAGAGCTCAACACGGCACCATCTATATCCTCCCGACGGATTCCGTAGAGGTGCAGGATATCCCGAAGTTCAATGGCATATTGATCTTCCATACGGGAGGCGTCTGTGGCCATCCGGGAAACAAATAACAGCTCTTCTCCCCGAAAGACGCCCAAAGTGATATTGGTGTTCCCCACATCTAAAGCTAACAGCATACCGCTCCTCCTTTTGTCACCTTGAAAAAGATTCTTGTAGACTCTGTCGCCGACTATTATATCATAGATCCCTCTTGGTAGGAAGAAATCCCTGGAAAAACCCTGTTAATTTTCTCCCCATGAAGAATTTCTCTAGAAGAAAGCCCCGCCCCATCAGTCCAATCGACACAACAAACACATTGACATTTTCTATGTCGTATGCTAGTTTTATAGTAGACTAACTCGAAATTTGGAAGAAGGGATCTTTGCCTTTTCTTTGGAACGATCCGAGGAAGAAGTATCCCTTTGTCATATCAGAAGAGGTGGTAGAAAATGACTTTGCAGGAAGGTTTGCCAGGTGCGCAGTATCGGGTTCAGAAAATGGAGCTTCCCGTCAACCTGGAACGGCGTTTGGAAGCATTGGGACTGATCGAAGGAACTACGGTCTCTGTGTTGCGAAAGAAGCACAGAGGCGCTATGATCATCAAGGTCCGAGGCACTCGATTTGCCATTGGGTTGGGGATTTCTTCCCATATTGCCGTGGCAAACAAAAATTAACACCCTGGCAGGAGGCAGCAAGATCTCATGGCACATGAATTATCCATTGGGTTTGTGGGAAACCCAAATTGCGGCAAGACAACCTTGTTTAACGCATATACCGGCGCCAATTTGAAAGTGGCCAACTGGCCTGGCGTCACGGTTGAGAAGAAAGAGGGACTCTTTCAATTTCACGATCACGAATACAAATTGGTGGATCTACCTGGCACCTACAGCCTTACCTCCTACACCATGGAGGAGCAGGTCACCCGGCAATATATTCTCAGCGACGATGTTGACGTTATCATCGATGTGGCAGACGCTTCCGCCCTGGAACGAAATTTGTACTTGACGCTGCAGCTGATCGAATTGGGAAAACCGGTGATTCTCGCTTTGAACATGATGGACATCGTGACAAAACGAGGGATGGAAATTGACCTGCACCGGTTGCCGGAAATGTTGGGAATTCCTGTGATCCCCGTTTCCGCACGGCGAAAGACAGGTCTGGACATCCTTATGCACGCGGCGGCCCACCACAAAGACAACAAAGAGGACAAAACACTCATTCACCATCATACGGAGCAAACTCGTCACCGCCATGACCATCATGAGGAATATGTGATGGTCTACAGCGATGAAATTGAGGATAAAATCGACCTGTTGATGGATGCTCTGAAGAAACGTTACCCCGATTTGACCAATTTGCGGTGGCACGCCATC
This sequence comes from uncultured Oscillospiraceae bacterium, assembly GCA_900543305.1. GTDB lineage: Bacteria > Bacillota > Clostridia > Oscillospirales > Acutalibacteraceae > Acutalibacter. The sequence continues at coordinate 27,930 of UQQZ01000010.1, read as the reverse complement.
AAACTTCTGGAAAACGATACGGAGATAACCCGGGATTATCCGGTGGACTTGCCCCAGGTGCTGGACCGGAGCTACGAAAAGGATATCATCAATCAGAAATACGACTTTATCGATGAGGTGATTCAGGAAGTCCTGGTGAACAAAACCCGAAAGGAAGCCATTACCGACAAGGCGGATCAGCTTCTCACCCATCCTGTTTTGGGATTCCCCGTATTCCTGTTGATCATGGCCTTGGTCTTTTTCCTGACATTTACAGTTGGAGACTGGCTTAAAGGGTATTTCCAAATGGGATTGGATTTGATTTCCGGCGGGGTTTTGGCTGTGCTGGAAGCTCTCCATGTGGCGCCTATGCTGATTTCCCTCATCGTAGACGGCATTATCGCCGGTGTGGGCGGTATCCTCCTGTTCCTGCCCAATATCTTTATTTTGTTCCTTGCCTTGGCATTTTTGGAAGACAGCGGTTACATGTCCCGGGTTGCCTATGTGATGGATGGAATCATGGGAAAATTGGGGCTTTCCGGCCGCTCTTTCATCCCCATGATTCTGGGGTTTGGATGTACAGTCCCCGCGATTATGGCTTCCAGGGCCTTGGAAAACAAACGGGACCGGTATAAAACCATGCTCATCACCCCGTTTATGTCTTGCAGCGCTCGGCTGCCTATCTATGTTCTTTTTTCGGAGCTGTTCTTTCCCCAGAACGCTTTGCTGGTGGCCTACTCCATGTACTTATTGGGAATACTGGTGGCCATTCTCTGTGCCTTTATTCTCCATCTGATCGATCGAAAAAAGAACCGGGAAAACGCCTTGCTTATTGAATTGCCTGAATATAAAGCACCCAGCGCTCGTACCATTGCCATTTATGTCTGGGAAAAGGTCAAGGATTACTTGACTAAGGCTGGAACCACTATCTTCGTGGCATCCATCATCATGTGGTTCCTGCTGAACTTTGGACTCAACGGCTACTCACAGGACATGTCTCAAACCTTTGGCTCCATGATTGGGCGATTGATTGTCCCCTTCTTCGTTCCCATTGGCTTGGGTTTCTGGCAGATTGTTGTTGCTTTGATTGCAGGTATCTCCGCCAAAGAAGTGGTGGTTTCCAGCTGCGCTGTTCTTTTCGGAGTTACCAGCATCACCTCGCCGGAAGGAATGGCGTCCTTAATGGGATCTCTTTCCGCCATTGGGTTTGGTCCTCTGAACGCCTATGCTTTGATGACCTTCTCCCTGCTCTACGTCCCCTGTGCAGCAACCTTAGCCACTATTAAAAAGGAAACCGGCAGCTGGGCATGGACCGGAATGACGGCTGTTTTTCAGGTTATTGTAGCGTGGGTGGTAACCTTCATCGTGTACCATATTGGGCTGCTTTTTGTTTGAGGATATCGCTATGTTGGGAAATTGTATTACGGTAGCACTTTGTTTGCTTCTTGCTGCTGCCTTGATCGTTGTAATCCGATACAGATGGAAGCATCGTTCTCAATGCGGGGATTGCGCCCACTGTGCCGGTTGTTCTAGAAAACAAACGCCATAACGTAAAAAAGCTATCAGGCCACGGCCTGATAGCTTTTTTTGATGGTTGTTCCTTCTTTCAGGGCACAAATACGAGAGCTTATTGCAACTCCTTTTTTGTGTCCTTCTTGCGGCTCAGATACGTCAGATAGCAGATATAAGCGGCAGAAATGGCAAAGTAGACAGTTACATTGGGCCGGCGGAGTGTATTGCCCGAGATGAGCCCGGAAATGACAGCCAGCAAAAACATCATGCCCACAGCACCCATTTCCACAGTGAGAAACCGTCGGATCCCTCCTCCAAGGGCAACCAACCCCCGAAGTACCGGCATACGCTTCTTCCCTGTTTGGGCTTCCCAAGAAGTCATGACATCTTGAATGAAAGCTTTAAGGATCATGCCGAAAAACAGGAAAAGGAACAACAGATACAAGGCAAACCCGATATAGCCGCAAGAGTAGAACACCGCAGGAAAATCATTTTCTAGATCGTAGTTGACCCCATTGCAGACCATGTCTTCGGCCTCTGTTCCCAACAGGTGGCTCAAGAAATCTTTTTCCGACCACATCATTTCCGCATACATGGCTTTATGCACACGGAAATCGGAAAGGACACCGGGAGAAGAAGTGTAGTCATACACATCCATCACGTTGTAAACGCCAAACCGGTTGTACAAGTTCTCCAGCAAGGCTCCATACACGTCCTTGTCCGTGTAAACGCCCATCAAGCTTCCCCGCAGCCGTTCCAGCTTAGCCTCAGCAGCATATTCCTGTTGTTTCTTTTCTTCCGAGTTCTCTTTCTGGGAGTCGTCCGGGAGAGCTTCTTCTTTGGAGAGACCCTCTTTAATTTCAGCAAGCGTCTCCTCGTCTGCTCCACTGTTCTGAAGGCTGGAATCCACTGCCTGCTGATAACCACCCAACGCGTAGGCGTACTGACTTTCCCGCTGCTGCATGGGAGAGTAGTCTTTGAATGCCACCACCAAAACCAGGACGGCCAGCAGAGGAAGCACATAGCGGACACACTTTTTCTGAAGCTGCAAAGCAAAAAGGAAAATGAAAGCTCCGGCAATAATGAAAATGGAGTAGAACGTAAACTTCGTTCCGGTCACAAAAAGCATCCCAAAACTCAAGGCCACCGCAATTAAAAAGAGCGGATACTTTTTGAGTTGGAAGGTACAAAAAATGGCCAGAGGCGCCACCAGAACCAGAATGGTACTCTGAGCGTTCTCTACAGCAAACCATCCCATTACACCAATATAAAGGGTATCATATGTGTAAACGGGATTTCCCGTAGCCCAGGGAAGCACCGTGAATAGTACCATAGTGACCAAGTTTATAGCAAATCCCACATAGACGAACTTCCGCAATTCGCGACCCTTTTTGAAAAAGGTAATAAACGAAAGGGTGAAAATCGGGAAATTCATGATGCGCAAAAATCCGCCGGCATCAGACAGCCAGGATTGATATCCCACTCGGAAACAGTTTGCCATGTGGGCAATCCAGTAGACTGCCACAATCCCGTAAAAAATGAAGTAAATTCTTTTCCGGTCACTTACAAAAAAGCCCAAAAGCGCCACGCCTGCCAACAGTAAAAAACGAAGGATCGTAGATAGGGAGTTGCTTCCCATTTTCGCCAGAAAATAAGAGAGCACATCCAATAAGGGCTGAATTATTATGATGAAGCCAATCAGCCAGGACAATTTCCGGTCGATGGCTTGTTTTAATGTCTGAATCCGTTCCATCATTTCCCTTTCCCTCCGATCGATTTGATTGGTCCAAGGCTTCCCTTACCCTGTTGACCTCTTCCCTGTTTTCCCTTGGAAGGGTACAAATACACATATAAAAGCGCTGCCGCTACTGAACCGTAGACGGTGACACTGGGTTTCCGGAGGACTTGACCGGAAAATTGTGCCCCCCCAAACATCAGGGCAAACATCATGGCAGGCACCCCAAACTCAATACAGAGGATTCTTCGCCAATTTTGAATCAGCCCCTTACAGGAGATCACCACAAAGAAAAGGGCAAATCCCACATATAAGGCAACCCCTAAATACCCGTAATAGTAGAGCAATGCGGGAAAATCGTTTTCAGGGTCGTAAATGTGACTTCCCACATGACATTCCGCATATTCAAAGCCCACAATTTTCGTCAGGAGATCTTTGTCTTCCCAAACCATCTCCATGGCGGTCAGCTTTTTCACCCGCGTATTGTAGAGGGTTTGGGGATCCGTGGCATACTGATACTGCTCCATCACTTCTTCCAGACCAAACTCTTCGATCAGGTCCTCCAGCAATGTGGCACCATAAATCCCCGGTTTCCCATAAACATCCCGGTAAATTCGGGTAATCTTTTCCAAAACCCGGTCAGGGATTTCTTCCCCCTCTTGGTAGACAAAGTCTTTGTCCTCCCCTAGAATTTCATCGGCTTTTTCCTGGTAGATCCCATAGGAGTCGGCTGTCAATGCCTGGCGTTCCGCCATGGGTGAGACCCCACGGAAGAGAACTATCAGCGCCAAAGCCACTACCAGTGGAATGCAGAAAAGGAGCTGTTGGCGGCGAAAGAGAAGTAAAACCAGGAACGCTCCCCCGATTAAAAGGGCCCCATAATAGGTCAGTCGAGTCCCTGTGAAGTAGAGAAGACCAAAACCAAATAGGCAGCAAAGACAAAATTGCCAGAGACGGTTGCTGCGCAATCCCCACAAGAGCACCGGGGGTAATAATAAGGTCAGAATGGAGCTTTGGGAATTGGCCACGCCAAACCACCCTCGGATCCCGATGAAAACACCTCGGTCCGGGTAATGGTAAGTGTAAACAGGGTCTCCCACCGCGTAAGAAAGGGCGATTACCAAAAGAATCAAGCCAAAATTAAGGGCCAATAGTCCGATGGTTTTATAATCCAACTGCTCCCGCCGGCGGAAAAAACTGACGAAAGATAAAGTCCACAAGGGAAATTGCACCAGTTTGAGATATTCGGCAGCGTCTCCAATGGGATCCTGATATCCGAGACGCACACAATTGAGCACATGAAGCAGCCAAAAACCTGCCACGACTCCATAAACCCCGTAATAAAAGCGACGATTTTCCGCAATGAGAAATCCGTAAAAACACACCGCAAAAAGCAGTATCGTCCGCAAAGTGGTGGTAAGCCAGTTGGCATCGGCTTGCCCCATAAAATAGGAGAGAACATCCAGCAGCGGTTGTATTACAAGAAGCGCTGCCATGACCTCTCCTATCGGCAAAGCTTTCTTATCGATCCATCTTGTTTGTACCATCATGAAAGAATCCTCAAGTTACTTACCTGAAATAAGGAGGGCCCCCTTTAGCGGGACAACACCATATTCCAGTCATTTTCTACAAGTTTGGGGATAGTTCCTTGCGACGATTCAGAGCGTGAAAAGGGGGATTTCCCCTCCCCTGCTGTTCTCTGAATGATCTGCAAGGTGTACTTGGGTTATTATATCACGATTCAACTCCTTGCACAACCGAAACTGTCCTACTTCCCGATGCCAGTTTAAAAAAAGCCCCAAACTCTGCTATTTTTCCAAATCTTACATTTTTCTTTCGTGGGTAAATCGCAGATTCTTTGGCAAAAATGGAAATCCCCGGTGGGGAGGCACCGGGGAGATCTTTTAAATGTATGGAAGGGCAAACGCCCTTTGGAACTTAGATCAAACTCAATCTTTGAGAATTTGCTTATAGAGACGGATATACTCGTTGGCAGACTTGCCCCAGCTGTTGTCACAGCCCATAGCACGATCCACCAGAACGCCCCAGCCTTCCTTATCGGAATTGTAGGCATAGATGGCGCGATGGAGAGAATGAAGCATGTCACCGGTGTTGTAAGTCTTGAAAGTGAAACCGTTGCCCACTCCATCTCCGCTGTCGGTAATGGAGTCTTTCAAACCGCCAGTTTCACGGACCACGGGAATGGAGCCATAGCGGAGAGCAATCATTTGGGACAGGCCACAGGGTTCACTCTTGGAGGGCATCAGGAAAATATCAGAACCGGCATAGATCTTTCGGGAGAGCTCCGGCACAAAGCCCAAGCACATGACAAACCGGCCAGGATACTTCTCTTGCATCCACTTGAAGTAATTTTCATACTCCAGATCGCCGCTTCCCAACACCACAAACTGTGCGTTGGAGTATTCCATCACATTATCCACGCCCTCTTTGACCAGGTCCAACCCTTTGTGGGAGACCAGCCGGGTAACCATGCCGATCAAGGGCAGGTCGGGGTCTACTTCCAGGCAGAGCCGCTCTTGCAACTTCTGCTTGTTTACCGCTTTGTTGGCGCGGTCTTCACGGGAATAGTGGGCAAAAATATTGGGATCGGTAGCAGGATCATAGTTGACCGTATCGATACCGTTCAGAATACCTGAAAGCTTCCAGCTGCGCTCTCGCAGAATGGGATCCAGCTTGTGGGCAAACCAGGGATCCAGAATCTCCTGGGCGTAAGTGGGGCTCACAGTGGAAACCCAGTTGGCGCACTCGATGGCACCTTTCATCAGGTTGACACACCGGTCGTATTCCAGAAGCTGGCTTTCATAATTGGGAATGCCAAATACGTCTTCCAGAATCTCCTTGCCATATTGCCCCTGATACTGAATGTTATGGATGGTAAACAAAGTTTTAATGCCAGCGTACCACTCGTTGTTGGCATAGAACAGCCGATAATATACGGGAACGAGAGCCGTCTGCCAGTCGTTGGTATGGATGATGTCCGGCTTAAAATCGATATAAGGCAACATCTCCAAAATTGCCCTGGAGAAAAACGCAAACCGTTCCGCGTCATCAAAGTGGCCGTAGATGCCGCTGCGTTTGAAGTAATACTGGTTGTCGATGAGGTAGTAAATCACATTGTTTACCTTGGCCTCAAAGATACCGCAGTATTGGCGCCGCCATGCAACCGGTACGCTGATACTGGTGACAAAGTGCATCTGGTCCCGGAGTTCCTGGGGAATGCCGTCATACAAAGGTACCACAATCCGGCAACCGATCAACCTGGCTCGCAATGCCTGCGGCAGAAACCCTGCCACATCTGCCAAACCACCGGTTGCGGAGAAGGGCAACGCCTCGCTGGCGCAAAACAATACTTTCATGTCGATCTACCTATAGCCTTTCCGCCCACAGTATTCTCTAAAAAACCCCGGGAGTGAATCCACTGAGGCGCCCCGCCGTGAGCAAGCGGAGAAGACGCCGTTTAAACCTTGCTGCCCTTGGCAACAAAAACGGGATACGTCTGATAGCCCATCAAGGTGCGGTTGGGATCAAAGATAGCGTTCTTATCGGCGACAACATAATCCAAACGGGTGTTTTCCCCGATAATGGCATCCTGCATGATGACGCAGTTCTTCAATTTGGCACCCTTATGGACCTGCACACCTCTAAACAGGACGCAGTTTTCCACTTCGCCCTCAATGAGGCAGCCATCCGCCACGATGGAGTTGGAAACTTCCGAGCCGAGGCCATACCGGGCAGGCATATCGTCCCGCACCTTGGTGTAAATGGGACGGCTGGCGTCAAACAGCTGGTTGCGTACCTTGGGTTCCATCAAAGCCATATTGGCCTTGAAATAGCTGCCCAAAGAGGAAACACAATAGGCAGTACCGGTGTATTCATAACCGCAAACCCGCAGCTCAGGCAGGCAGCGCTGGATCAAATCCCGGTCAAAGTCGTACAGATTGCGGCCCATGCACTCGTCGATCATGGCCATCAACCGCTTGCGGCCAATCAGGCACATGCCCATACCAAAATTGCAATCGGTATCGCTGCCCCGTTTGACCACCATATCCCGAATAAAGCCTTCGGGATCCACAGTGTACACCACATTCTTGTCCGTGTCGGGAGAAGTGCCGTGACGATACACAATGGTGATATCCGCTTCCTTTTCCGTGTGCAGCTGGAATACTTCCTTGTAGTCGATATTCGCTACGGTGTCACAGTCGGAAAGGAGCACATATTCCTCATGGGAATTCTTCAAGAAACGCATGATGGAAGCCAGAGAGCTGATCTTCCCTTCCGTGCGCATGGTCTCGGCGCCAAAGGGAGGAAGCAGATACAGGCCTTCCCGCTTCCGGGACAGGTCCCAAGCTTTGCCGGATCCCAGGTGATCCATCAGAGACTGATAATTCTGCTCGGTGATAACACCCACTTTGTTGATACCGGAATTCACCATGTTGGACAGGGGGAAATCCACCAAACGATAACGGCCACCAAACGGAACAGAAGCCATCACTCGGTTTTGGGTCAACTCACGAACCCGTTCTTCATGTACATAGGCAAACAGAATGCCGATTACATCATTGCCGCGCATCACTTCTCCACCTCCTCAGCATCGATCATAGCTTTGGGGGGTACCACAGTGCCGGGAGCCAGTTTGCAGCCCGGACCGATAACGGCCACGCCCCAGTCGTCTTTGTTCTCTACATCTTCAGGGCGCTGGCCCACAACGGAATTTGCTCCAACTACTGCGTCTTCAGCCACAATTGCATACTGCACCTGGGCTCCCTCTTCAATGCGGGCGCCGGGCATGACAATGGAATCCCGTACCACTGCTCCAGGAGCAACATAAACTCCTGCAAACAATACCGAGAAGTCAACTTCTCCGTACACATTGCAGCCCTCTGCCACCAGAGAGTTCTGAACCTTGGCACCTTTCGCTACATAGTGAGGAGGCATAACCGGGTTCCGGGAATAAATCCGCCACTCGCTGTCGTTCAGATCCAGCGGAATGTTGGGATCCAGCAGGTCCATGTTGGACTCCCACAGACTGTCAATGGTTCCCACGTCTTTCCAGTAGCCTTCAAACCGATAGGCATACATGGCCTCTCCCGCGTTCAGCATGGCAGGCAACACGTTTTTGCCAAAGTCGTTCTGGCTCTTGGGATCGTTTTCATCCTCTTGCAGGTACTTGCGCAGTTTATCCCAGGAGAACACATAGATACCCATGGAAGCCTTATTGCTCTTGGGCACCTTGGGCTTCTCGTCAAACTCATAAATGGAACCATCCTCATTGGTATTGAGAATGCCAAACCGGGAAGCTTCTGCCATCGGCACTTCGTACACGGCGATGGTGCAGGCAGCGTTCTTCTCTTTATGGAAGTTGATCATCTTGGAATAATCCATCTTGTAAATGTGGTCGCCAGAGAGAACCACCACATAGTCGGGATTATACCGCTCAATAAAGGGTATGTTCTGATAAATGGCGTTGGCCGTACCCTTGTACCAGTCAGACTTTTTGCTCTTCTGGTACGGAGGCAATACATGCACACCGGCTGTATTGCTGTCTAGATCCCAGGGTTGGCCATTCCCAATGTAATCGTTGAGCTCCAAGGGCTGATACTGGGTGAGAACACCCACGGTCTCAATGCCGGAGTTTACGCAGTTGGAAAGGGGAAAATCGATGATGCGGTACTTGCCGCCGAAAGGCACCGCGGGCTTGGCGAGGTTCCTCGTCAATACGCCCAATCGGCTGCCCTGGCCGCCGGCAAGCAGCATAGCCACAACCTCTTGTTTGGGTAACATTTTAGCGTCCTCCTAATCTTTCGTAAAATATTGCAAAAGCAACGCCTTCCCGAGGAGTATGGCACTTAGGGGGAAAGCAGAATGCTTCTCCTACCAAATGTCAAACTTTCTTTTTCGCTGCTGAAGCAGTCTTTCTTGTTCTTGTCCGAGTGGTACTGGCTTTGGCCACTGTCTTTTTTCCAGTGGTGCGTTTGGCCCGTTTGGGCGTCTTCTTGACACACTCCAGGAAGAACACAGCGTTTCCAGGCAACGTCAGCGAAACGCTTTGATCACACCCGTGCATAGGCACATCCTGGGTTTTGATCTGTTTGCCGTTGGTAACGCCGCCGCCGCCAAATTTCTTGGCGTCCGAAGAGAAAACTTCCGCCCACACGCCCCGGTAGGGAACGCCAATGCAGTAGTTCTCCCGTTGGACGGGTACAAAGTTGCAAACCACCACCAGCTCCCGTCCGTCTTTTGCTTTCCGACGGAACGCAATTACGCTTTGCTGGTAGTCGTCATTGGAAATCCATTCAAAGCCTTCCCAGGAGAAATCGATCTCCCACAGCTCCGGACGGCTCAAATAGAACTGGTTGACCGCACGGAAGAAGGTCTGGGCCTGTTGATGTTCTTTGTACTGGAGCAAGCCCCACTCCAGCTCTTTTTCGTAGTTCCACTCGTTTTTCTGAGCGAACTCCGTGCCCATAAACTGTAATTTCTTGCCGGGATGGGCCATCATGTAGCTGACAAAGCAGCGCATTCCTGCTGCCTTTTGCTCGTCAGTTCCGGGCATCTTATTGATGAGCGAGCCCTTTCCGTAAACCACCTCATCGTGAGAGATGGGCAGGATAAAGTTCTCGGAAAATGCATAGAAGAAAGAGAAGGTCAATGCGTCATGATTGCCGCTGCGGAACAGGGGATCCATAGACATATAACGAAGCATGTCATTCATCCAACCCATATTCCACTTGTAATTGAACCCCAATCCGCCCACATAGGTGGGTTTGGAAACAAGGGGCCAGGAGGTGGACTCTTCCGCAATCATCATGGCCTCCGGGGCCTCTGCAAAGGCAGCTTCATTGAGCGCCTGTAAGAAAGCTACGGCTTCCAGATTCTCTTTTCCGCCATCTTTATTGGGGATCCATTCGCCGTCTCTGCGGTTGTAGTCGAGATACAGCATGGAAGCTACAGCGTCTACCCGCAGGCCGTCAATATGATATTCCTTGAGCCAATATATGGCACTGGACATCAGGAAACTCTGAACTTCAGGCTTTCCGTAATCAAAAACCAGGGTGCCCCACTCTTTGTGCTCCCCTTTTCGGGGATCTTCATACTCATAGCAGGGAGTCCCGTCGAAATTGGCAAGTCCTGCTGCATCCTTGGGAAAATGGGCCGGAACCCAGTCCATAATGACGCCAATTCCCTCCTGATGACACCGGTCCACAAACCGCATAAAATCCTTCGGCTGGCCATACCGGGAGGTGGGCGCAAAATACCCCATCACCTGATAGCCCCAGGAACCGTCATAGGGATATTCTGTCAGAGGCATAAACTCAATGTGAGTAAACCCCATGTCCTTCACATAGGGAATCAATTCATCCCCCAGTTTGTCGTAGGAAAACACGCTGCCGTCGGGGTATTTCCGCCAAGAGCCTGCATGAACCTCGTAGATATTCACCGGCTGGCTATAATGGGGAAACTCACGCTTATGCTGGAGCCAGGCCTCATCATGCCACTGGAACCCCTCCAGTTCATACCACCGAGAGGCGGTACCGGGACGGGTTTCCGTATGGCGGGCAAAGGGGTCTGCCTTGTAGGTGGCTTCCCCCTGTGCCGTCTTGATGTAAAACTTGTACAGCTCAAACGGCTCAAACGCAAAGTCTGTGTATCCTTCCCAAACCGCATCGTCAATTTTCTGCAGAGGATACTTTGCTTTATCCCAGTTGCAGAAATTGCCCACCAGGGACACCTCCCTGGCATGAGGGGCCCATACCCGGGCAACCATGCACTCTTTCCCCTTGTGGGTCACTTTGTGCAGGCCCAAGTATTCGTACGAACGCCGATTGGTTCCGTTACGAAACAGGTAAAGCGGTAGATTATCTGGCTTGTTGCCTTTTGTGGTTTTCGAGATATTTTTTTCACGTTCCATAGCTCGAACGCTCCTTTTCCCCGGGTAAACGGGTTCTTTATAGTAATCATAACATAAACTAGAAAAATTTCAAGTGGTTTTTAGTTATTTGCTTTAAATCCTTGTAAAAAAAATTGCAATCTTTGTAATTCCTGAACAAATCCTTAGGTTCTTTTCTGTGTAACCCAACACCCAGCGTTCTCTCGATTTTACCAGATTTTTCCGACGAAAACTGTTGAACTATGGAACCCTGTTTTCCCTATGAAAAAAGGGATGCCCTAGAGCATCCCTTTCGTTGTAGATTCCACCGCACAAACATGGAGCGTTCCCTGTTCCACGGTAAATTTTATTTCCATACCGGCAAATGCCATCCCATAAATTCTCTGAGGATCTCCGTGGTACGAGGGCCTAGGGTCCTGAGAAAGCACCCCCAGAAGAGCGGTCCTCTTTTTTTCCGGCACCTTGTCCAACAGTTGGGCGGGAAAATCAACTTCCAGCCTGTCCTCTCTATGGGCGTCAGAAAAACCTCCTACTGCCTCTGGGCGGCAATCGGAAAGAGGTACATAGGGCTTTACATCGTAGATGGGAGTACCATCCAGCAAATCTGCTCCCCCTACCAGCAATACCGGCCCTTGAGGAGAATCCCAATCGATCCCTTCCAAACGGACGCAGGACAATCCCAGGGGATTGGGACGGAAGGGAGAACGGGTGGCAAACACCCCCATTCTCTTGTTTCCACCCAGCCGCGGAGGGCGAACTGTAGGTGACCAGCCCTGATTCTGAGAAAATTCCCAGATCAACCAAATGTGGGAAAAGCCTTCCAATCCCCGAAGAGCTTCCGGAATGCGAAATTCAGGTAAAAATTCCACTCTGGCTTGCAGCTGTTCTACCAGACCGCTTTGACGGGGAATTCCAAATTTCTCGGGAAACTCCGTCCTGATCCGGGCAATGGGTTCCAGTGTTAAGCCTTCCCCCTTCAAAACAGCGTTTCCTGCACTTCCGTTTCGCTTTCAAAGGGTCCGGGCTTGGGCACAACGCCCCGATGACGGCCAAAGTAATCCCGATCAAATTGGATGGGGCTGCCGTCGGGGTTTTCGAATTTTTCTTCCGGCTCAAAGGCCTCCCCCAAAAAATCGGTGGAAATAAAGGGCGTTTTTACCTCGGGCATAAATTGATACAGGTCCGTTTCCAGCTTGTATTGTCCGTCGCTTTCCTTGAGCGTCAGCAGAACTTCATGCCCTTCCACTACCGTGGCATTCTCTTCTTTTTCCCAGGGTTTCGCCCCGTTAAAATACACATTCCCCCCTGCGTACACAGGCAAATGCATATAATACCGGTTGGTGGTGGGAGAACCCATTCCACAATACCCCTCAAATTCTTTTTCCCATTCCGCAAACGTGGGATACCCATTATAAGGGAAGGTGCCTACATCTACATTGCAATCATCCCACATGTTGGGGTCGTCTTCCTCCATCTTGGCCCGCATAGCTGGATGAACAGGCTGCTGCACAAAGATGTTGTTATAGAACCGTGCATCGCCGTGAAGGAATGTCATGAATCCCATCACTTCCGTCCGATGAGGCACATGGTAAGGCGTATACCGAGGAGAGGGCAAAGTGGGAGCTCCGTTATCCGTACCGATACCGATGGACACCAGAGACCCTGCCACCAGGTTATGGACAACCGCAACGCCCTGACAAGCCAGCTTCAGGGAACGAGTGGACAGCAGAATGTTGTTGTCGATCAAGGTGGGGCCATGGGAGACTTCCACGAAAATATCTTCGCCGATTCCCAGGAATTCTTCCGGATCCGGGTTTTCAGTCAAATTGGGAAGGGAGTTGTCGTGGAACAGATTCTGAGTAACCCGCGTTCCTTGGGCTTGCCAATCCAGCCAAAGGCCCCGGGTGCAGTGGTGAATGTGATTCCGACGGAAGACCACGTCAATGGCAGCATGCATTTTGATACCGCCGATCTCCGCGCCGGACAGATTCTGTTTGTTGTTGATGTGATGAATGTGGTTGTCCTCGATCAGAGAGAACACGCCGCCCAAATGACCGACAATACCGGTCTGGCCACAATCGTGAATGTTGCAACGGCGAATAATATGGGAGCCGATGTTCTCTTTGGTCCAACCTTCGATCTGGGCCAAACAGATGCACTCGCGCTCGGTCTGAGTGCCATCTTTGTATTTTTTATGGAGCCACTTGTTGTCGTTCTGAGGCTGGAGATATTTGCCCAGGGAGATACCGGAGCATTTGGAGTCGGAAATCTCGCAATCCTCAATAATCCATCCCTTAGCCCAATGGGGTCCAACCATACCCTCCTGATACGCCGTGGGAGGCGCCCACTGGGTGGCCGCCTGGCGGATGACAAAGCCGGACACTGTAATATAGTTGACGCCAGTCTTATGGGGATAGAAGCAATTTCGCCGCACATTGATCTCTACGTTTTCCTGATTGGGGTCAGCCCCTTGGAAATTGGCGTAGAGCACTGTGGCGTCACCGTCCTGGCAGGTAAACCACCGGTACACCGTAAACTCCGGATCCCAGGAGGCCTTATATACCTGAGGGTGGAGAACCCCTTCCAGATCCTCACTTTCATACATGGACTTGCCGTTTAGATACACCTCACCGGTGTGAAAAGGCTTTGAAGGCACATACCAGTCCCCTTCTACCAAGGTGGTGTAGGGATTGTAGTTGCCAAATAGGCCATTGGACACCCGAGCTACCCACACATTGCCCTCATAGGGTTGCCAGGATTTCACCACTTCCGCTCCGGTGATCACCGCGCCTCCCGGCACCTGGGAGCGATAGGTGATCCGGCAGTCGTCACTGGTTCCACCTCGCTCCGGATCTACCCATTCCCGGTAATAGCCGGGAAGGACGATGACTTCGTCCCCTGCCACCGCTTTTTTGGCAGCTTCTGAAATGGTCTGAAAAGGGGCCTGTTGGGAGCCATCCCCGCTGCGTTTCACACTGGCCGACACATAAAGTTTCAAAACAATTCCTCCTTGTTGCGTTCTCCTCCGTGGATAAAAATCACCGGTTTTGGAGAATACTTTCCTAAAATACAACGTTTATTGGGATTGTATCACCGGTATTTTTCCCTGTCAATCCCAGAAAAAAAGGAAGATGCGCCTTTGAAAAAGCATCTCCCTTTCTATCGCCCTAATTCGCCCAACTCCTAACACAAACGGGACAGGCCTTATTTTTTCCGGACAAAAGCCTTCTTAGGCATTTTGCAGACGGGACAAGTCCAATCGGCGGGAAGTTCCTCAAAGCCAAAATTGGGATCCCTGTACACATAACCGCACACAGAGCAAACAAAGTTCTCCCCGCTACTCTTGTCAAAGGTAAGTTTCGGCGGCAGGTAGGTGGGAGATTTTTTGGGAGAAACCCCTCCCAGCTCTTCCACATAGTACTGATAGGTCATAGGTTTGCCTACAGCTTCATCGCTTCCAGCGATGATCTCCGCCACAAAGATTTTTTGTCCTTGGGTTTTCATCACCTGTTTGACTTGGCACAAGAACCAACAACAGGTATTCTCCTTGATCACCGGTACCCCTTCAATCAGGACTTTATGCCGGATGTTCTCCAGCTTCTCCACATTTCGGCCGGAGACAAACCCCAGAGCGCCGATTACGGTTGCGGGTGTCTCTTCCGATAGGACGGAAATGGTAAAAATCCCTTCCTTTTCCATACATTCGCAGCTGTAGTTGGTTTTATCCACGCTGACAGCTACCAGCGGTGGGTCTGATGGAGTCGCCTTGGAGATCTGCATCACCGTGTTGACAATGCAGGCACTGGGCTTATTTGCGTCTTTGACGCCGATGGCGTACATGCCGTAGGAAAGGTTTCCCAGAACCATTGGTTTCACTGCTGTTGCCTCCTTCTCGTGTTTGCCGGGCGATGTGTTTCCACCGCCCGCTTCCCGGTTCCCTTGTGATACTATCATCATACAAGCTTCCCGGCTTATTTATGCTTGATTTTCTCCCAATAAGCTCGGAAGCTTTGTTCCGTTTTGTTATCCCCGTATTCGTAATACTGTACCCCCAGCAGAGAATCCGGAAGATACTGTTGGGGCAGCCAGTGATGAGGTGCATCGTGGGGGTATTGGTAGAACTGACCTTTTCGCTCCACTTCTGCCCCGTCAAAATGCTTGTTCTGCAAGTTGCGGGGAATCCTGCCGCCTTTCCCCGCCCGCAGGTCTTCTATAGCCAGATCCAAGGCCACATGGGCCGAATTGGACTTGGGCGCCAAACTTACCAAAACAGCGGCGTCTGCCAAAGGGATCCTGGCTTCCGGCAATCCCACCATCAGCGCCGAATCCACTGCTGCCTTGACAATGGGGATGATCTGGGGCCAGGCAAGGCCCACATCTTCACAGGCACACACCAGCAACCGTCTGCAGGCAGAAGGCAGGTCTCCCGCTTCCAGCAGCCGTCCTAGATAATGAAGGGCTGCATCGGGATCGGAACCCCGCATGGATTTTTGAAAGGCAGACATGAGGTCGTAGTGCTCATCCCCATTTTTATCGTAACGCATGACACTTTTCTGAGTCAGCTCTTTGGCACTTTCCAACGTGACCTCTACTGCGGGTCCCCCTTTGTCACATGCCAGAGTGGATAGCTCCACAGCGTTCATGGCCTTGCGCACATCCCCTCCGCATGCGGCAGCAATATGACGGGCCACACCCTCCTCCGGCATGACGGGTCTTCCCTGTTCCTGGGAAAGAAATTCAAACGCCCGATTCACCGCTTTTTCAATATCTGCCGGTTCAACCGGTTTGAATTCAAATACGGTGCTTCGACTCAAAATGGCGTTATAGACGTAAAAATATGGATTTTCGGTGGTGGAAGCAATCAAGGTAATGCTGCCGTTCTCTATAAACTCCAACAAGGTCTGTTGTTGTTTCTTATTAAAATATTGAATTTCGTCCAGATACAGGAGCACTCCGTGGATTCCTTCAAAGGTATTGGTTCTGGCCACCGCTTCTTTGATGTCTGCCGTGGAGGCCGTTGTACCATTTAGTTTGACAAGATGACGCTGCGTGTTTTGAGCGATGATGGAAGCCACAGTGGTCTTCCCCACCCCTGAGGGGCCGTAAAAGACCATATTGGGAATTTCCCCGGATTGGAGGATCTGTCTGAGAGCTCGTCCCGGGTCCAAGAGGTGGTGTTGACCTACCACTTGATCGAGAGAAGTGGGACGGACACGGTCTGCCAAAGGGGCTGCCATGGTGACCACTCCTTTCCCCTAGGACACGAATTTTTCATTATTCTACCATTCTTTTGAAAAAATCGCAACTAAATCCCTCAAACGAATGTTTGAATTCGAGAAAAAAGATTAGCTTTACATAATTTCTAAGCTTCCCAGCAAAGAAAAAATGCCATGAAAAAACCCGAAGATTCTTTCATGGCATTCCTGGTCGAGGTGACAGGATTTGAACCTGCGACTTCTACGTCCCGAACGTAGCGCTCTACCAAACTGAGCCACACCTCGTAAAAAAGCCTCGGATCCGTAAAACCGAGGCTTTTGGCAGCGGTACCAGGATTTGAACCCAGACAAACAGAGTCAGAGTCTGCTGTGCTACCCTTACACAATACCGCTATATGCTGCCGTTCTTATCTCGTGTCGCTCACGTCGAACAGCAGTATTTATTATAGCAAACTTTCTTGGAAAGTCAATACCTTTTTCCAGATTTTTTTGATTTTTTTTATTTTCCTGCAAAATGCCCTTTTTTCATTCCTTTACACGGCGAACAGGAATTCCCTTCCCTGCCAGATATTCCTTTAAATCAGGGATGGTGATCTCCCGGAAATGGAACAGGGAAGCTGCCAAGACGGCATCGGCTTTTCCCACGGTAAAAGCATCGTAAAAGTGTTCCATAGTCCCCGCCCCGCCTGAGGCAATGACCGGAATGGAAACACTCTCCGAAATGGCCCGGGTCAATTCCAAATCGTATCCCGCTTTGGTGCCGTCACAGTCCATGCTGGTCAACAGGATTTCTCCCGCCCCAAGGCGCTCTACCTCTTTGGCCCACTCTACCGCGTCTCGCCCAGTGTCCACCCGACCTCCGTTTAGGTACAAGGTCCATCCCCCTGTGGGCCGGCGCTTGGCATCCATGGCCACTACCACGCACTGGCTGCCAAATTTGTATGCTGCTTCCCGAATGATTTCAGGATCCCGCAAGGCAGCGGAATTGACGGACACCTTATCTGCACCCGCCCTGAGGATTCTGGTAAAATCGTCCACAGTCCGAATGCCTCCTCCTACGGTAAAGGGAATAAAGATGCTTTCTGCCACTCGGGTCACAATATCCACCATAATATTCCGAGCGTCCGAGGATGCCGTGATATCCAGCAGAACCAATTCATCGGCTCCCTGCCGGTCATATTCAATGGCGGCTTCCACAGGGTCTCCTGCGTCTCGCAGACCTACAAAGTTAGTCCCTTTGACCACTCTGCCGTTTTTCAGATCCAGACAGGGTATAATTCGTTTGGCATACATGCGTTTATTCCCCCTTTCCATCCATCATGGCTGCAAAGTTTCGCAATAGATGGAGCCCTGTTTTTCCGCTTTTTTCAGGATGGAATTGGCAGGCCATCAAATTTCCTTTTTGAATGGCCGCGTGGATGGTTGCACCATATTCCGCCGTCGCCGTGACAATCTCCTCCTGAGCTTGCAGGTAGTAGGAGTGAACAAAGTATACATAGGGTTCCTCCTCTACCCCCTCAAACAGACCTCCCTTTCTTTTGATAGAAAGAGAATTCCAACCGATGTGGGGAATCTTCAGCCCGCTTTCTTTGGGAAGCCGGACAATTTTCCCCTTGCACAGGCAAAGCCCCCGGACTCCCGGAGACTCCTCGCTGGACTCGAACAAGATCTGAAGCCCCAGGCAGATGCCCAGGAAGGGCCTTCCGGTCTTCACGAAATCCCCAATAGGTCCTTCCAATCCACGACCGCGCAATTGCTCCATGGCATCTCCAAAGGACCCCACTCCCGGAAGCACTGCACCGTCAGAGGACATCAGAGTTTGGGGGTCTTGGGTAATACAGCAGTCACAGCCGATATACCTCAGGGCTTTCTCCACGCTTTGGAGATTCCCTGCCCCATAATCAATAATAGAAATCATGGTGTCACCTCTCCTGCACTGAGAAAGACACCATAAGCCCTGGTGTCTCCTCAGCCAATCTATCATTTAATCTTTGGCCCAGCCCATACTGCGCTTGACCCCTTCATGCCAGCGTGCTAAATCTTTTTCTCGTTGTTCCGGAGTACTGCGGGGATTGAAAAGCGCACTTTCCCGCCAAATGGAGGAAAGTTCCTCCATGCTGTCCCAAACGCCAACCGTCAGCCCTGCCATCATGGCAGATCCCAAGGCTGTTGTCTCCAGACACTGGGGACGGCACACCTGAGATCCCAGAATATCCGCTTGATATTGCATCAAGAAACGACTGCGGGAGGCGCCTCCGTCTGCCCGCAATTCCGAAATTGCCACGCCGCTTTCCCGTTCCATGGCTTTCACCAGGTCACAACTCTCTAGAGCAATGCTTTCCAGAACCGCTCTGCAAAGATGGGCTCGCGTGGTTCCACGGGTGATCCCCAGCAGGGCTCCTCTGGCATACATATCCCAGTAGGGAGCTCCCAAGCCCGTAAAGGCCGGAACAAAAATGGCTCCCCCGGTGTCTTCCACAGTTTCTGCCAACTGGTCCGCTTCCTGAGCGCTGTGGATGATTTCCAATTCATCCCGCAGCCATTGAATGGCCGAACCTGCGTTGAAAGCGCTTCCTTCCAGGGCGTAAGTGGTTCGCCCGTTGAGCTTCCAAGCAATCGTGGTCAAAAGCCCTTCTTTCGATGGGACAGGGCGGTCCCCTGTGTTCATCAATACAAAGCAACCTGTTCCATAGGTGTTCTTCGCCATGCCCTCATGGAAGCAACACTGACCAAACAAGGCGGCGTGCTGATCTCCTGCCATACCGGCAATGGGGATTTCCTGCCCCAACACATCGGCACTGCACATACCCACAATTTCTCCCGACTCTGTGACCCTGGGTAAGGCGCTCTGGGGAATTCCCAATTCTTTGAGCATGGTTTCATCCCAGCGCTGTTTCCGAATATCGAACAGCATGGTGCGAGAAGCATTGGTCACATCGGTGACATAGGAGGCTCCGTCAGTGAGGGAATATACGAGCCAAGTGTCAATGGTTCCGAATCGAAGCCTTCCTTTTCCAGCCAACTCCCGGGCAGCAGGCACGTTTTCCAAAATCCACTTCATTTTGGTTCCGGAAAAATAGGGGTCAATAATCAGACCGGTGGTGTTTCGGATATACTCCTCCATGCCGTTGGCACGCAGTCTCTCGCATTCCGGAGCAGTGCGGCGGCATTGCCACACAATAGCGTTACAGACCGGAATACCTGTATCTCCATCCCAAGCCACCGTGGTTTCACGCTGGTTGGTAATGCTGATTGCCGCAATGTCTCCCGCCTTGACTCCGGCCTCTTCCACCGCCTGACGCATGGCATAGAGGGTAGTTTGCAAAATCTGAACGGGGTCATGTTCCACATAGCCGGGCTGGGGATAAATCTGAGGAAATTCCCGCTGGCCCATCCCTGCAATCCCGCCAAAGGGATCAAATAACACCGCCCGGGAACTGGTCGTTCCCTGGTCTATGGACAATATGTACTTTCCCACCATCATAGTGATTCACTCCCCTAGTTCCACTGAATTGCTGGTATTATGATATGGTTTCTTGTGCGGTTTGAGCTCCGGCTGCCCGGTGGAGAGACAGATTCCCCGAGGTGGTGACAAACTGGTACTGGGGACCTCCATGGCCGTAGACCAAGCCCTGCTCACCTTGTCCGGGAAATTCAGAGGAAAACTGGCCGGAAACACTGGAATATTGGGCCTCAAACCCGGAATTCTCCGGAAGATACAAAGATAAATTGCCGGAAACGGACTGAAACTCTGCCTGCTGGGGACATTCGGAAAAATGCAGTTCCACTGGACCGGAAACTGTCTTAACCTGAAGATCCGTTCCCGTGCCGGAAAAACGAACCTTCCCAGAAAGATTGGAAAGGCGGCATTCCACGGCAGCTATCCTGGATAATTCCGTAACTCCCCCAGAGGTTGACACATCCAGCAAATTCGCCCGGGCGCCGTCCAACTGGATATCTCCGCCACCCGAAGAAACACGAAGCTCTTCTCCGGTCAAGTTGGAAAGGGTCACATCTCCTGCGGTGGAATCCACCCGCAATGTTTGGGCGTTGATTCCCTTCACCGTCACATCTCCAGAGATCGATTTTGCACTGAATGAGAGAAGCTGGGCTGCCACCGTATTGGGAACCTCGATTACCAACCGCTTTACACGATCTTGCAAAATTCCCAGAGGGAGAAGGCTTCTATCCCATTGGACACGCAGCACGCCGTTAGAGGAGGACAACTTCAATTTCTCCGAGGCGTTCAGTGTTCGAGGGGAGTACTCTGTCACCTTGACCATACTGGTTCCGCTGGCAACTATTTCAACCGGCCCGTGATTCCAGGAAACGGAAAGGCCTTCCACCGAAACCTCTTCCGGGTCCCAGGTGGTGGAGTAGCGATAGGTCCAAAGAGTGCCCTTTCCGTTCACCAGATCTTGAAACCCAAACCAACTGGTTTCAGCTCCCACGGCAATCACGCTCGACAGAAACAAAGCTCCCAAGATCCATGCGATCCATGTGAACACTTTTCGCTTTTCCAACCCTTTCCCCTCCTTTTTTCGCAGCTTTTCTTTTAGCATACCCCAGGAGAGGGGATTGCGTCAAGGGATTTTCCCAACGATATGTTTCATAAAATCATAAAAAATCTCCAACTATTTTTGCCTATTAGGTGAAAAACAAATTGTCTCTTGACGATTTTTATGTTATAATGCCAAAAAGGCCCTCGCTTTGCGGGGGCCGCACAATTGGTTTATGAAAAAGGGGATGCCCAATGTGATCGATCTTGCCTTCGTGCTGCTCTGTACCGCCGGGTTGTATCTGACCCTGTTGGAAGACCGTTTTCGCCTTTGGGTCACCGCCGGATGTTTTGGGGTGGCTTATTTACTCTCTTTGGCTTTGGGATGGTTGGTTTCCCAGTTTGCCGGGCCCTTATGGGCTTGCATCAGCGGAACCGGCCTGCTTTTTGTCGTATCGCTCTTTCTTTCCAAGAACAACCCTCTGCAAAAAATGTATCTTGCCATTTTGTCTGTTTCCAATTACCTTTATTTGGGAACCTTGGTGCCCCTTGTTCTGGGAATTCTTCCCTTTTCTACTGCAGGGACTTTTGCTGCTCTCTTTTCTGTGGTTGTTCTGCTTCTTTGGACCGCGTTTCTCGGGCTGTGTTTTTACAGACCTTTCCAACATTTCCATGACCGGGGACCCTCGGCATTTCTGGTGGGCATCTGCTTGGTGCAGATTTTTGTAGCTCTGATCAGTTCCGGCAAGGTCGATGTTCTGTTTCGCTATCAACCTTCCAGCGCTCGTCTGTTTTGGGCAAGCTTGCTGTACTTGGCGATTCTCTTTCTGCTGCGTTCTGTTTATCAGGCTGGCCGATTTCGTCAGCGGGCTACCGAGGAAGCTTGCCGGGAAGCCATGTTGGAAATGGAGTCCGGTGACTTTTCCGATCTGCTGGCAGCAGTCAATGAGGCACGGGCTGCCCGCAAGGCCGGAGAGTATGCCCTGGATACCGTCCGGGTCATGCTTCAGGATGGCAATGCCTCCATGGTTCCTGCCTATATCGCTTCTTTTAAGGAAAACAGCAAACGGCTGCCTATCTTGGCTAATTACAGCGAGAATCCCTATTTAAATGGAGTTATTGCCTCCAAGGCCGCGTTTGCTTCCCAAAACGGGGTGGATTTCGAAAGCAATGCTCATCTCACTGGTTCTTCCCTTTCCACGGCAGAACTTTGCGTTGTGGTCAATGAGCTTTTGACCCGGGCTTGTTTGGAGGCATCCTGCCATGAAGGAGAAAAGAAAGTGCGCTTTACCGCCTTTTCCGGTGAAAACACCTTGACTTTGGAAACGGTTTTCTCCGGGGAACTGCCTGAGAAAAAGGGATTTTCACCTAAGGGAAAAACCTTTCAGCAACTTCTCCAGTGGCTCTTTGACGACAATCCTTCCCCCTCTCAGGGTTTAAAAGGTCTTGATAACACCTTGGAGATTCTGGGCCGGTACAGCGGTAACCTTTCGGTTTCCAGCACGCCCGGTGAAATTCTGCTTCGCGCAGTTTTGCGATTTTGATCAACCGATTCTTCCTTTGGAAGTCAACGAAAAAACAACGAAAGGAACGACACACACCCATGGAACATACCATTTGCGTGACCCCGGCTATTTTATCCGCCTTTGGATTTGACCCCCAAAGCTCCATCACACCTCTGACCAGCGGCCACATCAACGACACTTTTCTGGTAGAGGATGGAGAAAAATTCATTGTGCAACGGATCAACCACTATGTATTCCCCTCTCCTCAGGATATCATGGAAAACATTGCGGGCGTGACGGAGTTTTTGCGGGAAAAAATCACTTCTCGGGGTGGCGATCCCCAGCGAGAAACGTTAAATATCCGAAAGACTGTGGACGGTTCCACTCTATTTGTGGATGATCAAGGAGAATTTTGGCGTTGCATGACTTATGTGGATCATGCTTCCTCCTACGAAACAGTGGAAAACGCCAAAATGCTCCGAGAAGCCGGACGGGCTTTCGGAGAATTTCAGAGTCTTTTGAGCGATTATCCCGCACACACCCTTCATGAAACCATTGTCAACTTTCACAACACGCCGGAACGGTTTCGTCAGCTTCTGGAAGCAGCAGAGAAGGACGTGGCAGGGCGACTTTCCCAAATTGGGCCGGAAATGGAGTTTGCTTCTCAGCGGAAAAAGGATTGCGCCCTTTTGATGGATCTTTTGCAGGAGGGACGCCTCCCCTTGCGGGTTACCCATAACGATACGAAAATGA
The DNA here is from genome assembly GCA_900543305.1 of uncultured Oscillospiraceae bacterium. Lineage (GTDB taxonomy): Bacteria > Bacillota > Clostridia > Oscillospirales > Acutalibacteraceae > Acutalibacter. The sequence goes on along the minus strand of UQQZ01000010.1, from coordinate 4,823 downwards.
GCAATGTGCTGATTGATGATAAGACAGGGCAAGCCATTTGTGTCATCGACCTTGACACAGTGATGCCCGGTCTGACAGCCTTTGACTTTGGAGATTCCATCCGGGCAGGTGCTACCACCGCCGCGGAGGATGAGGCCGATCTCTCTAAGGTTCATTTTGATTTAGACTTGTTCCAGGCGTATACCGAAGGATTTCTCTCTGCCGCTGGAGAGGCTTTGACGCCCCTGGAGCTCCAAACTTTGCCCGATGGGGCACGTCTTATGACTTTTGAGGTGGGAATTCGTTTTTTGGCGGACTACCTCAATGGAGATGTCTATTTCCGCACTGCCTATCCGGAACACAATTTGGTTCGGGCACGCAACCAATTTAAGCTGGTTGCGGAAATGGAAGAAAAAAGAGAAGGTATGGATCGGATTATCCGGCAGTATCTCTAATTTTTGTAGATTTCGGGAAGGCACGGTCTCCCCAATGGGCCGTGCTTTTTTCCTGCCAATGCTGCAGGACAATCCAAAAAATCAAAAATCACAGGGGGAAATTTTGTGCTTTCCTCTTGCTTTTTCCCGGTTCCGGTGATAAGCTGTAGGCAAAGCCAGGCAAAAAAACGAGACCTGGTTTTATAAATCTCAATTCATCCATTAGGGAGGAACTTACCATGAAAATTGCAGTTGTGGGCGCGTGGCATGTCCATACGATGGAATACTCCACCGCCATTTTGAACAATCCCAAGGCTGAGCTTTGCTGCCTGTGGGACGATGACCAGGAGCGCGGCAAGGCTACCGCCGAAAAGTTGGGCGTGCCTTTCCAGCCTGATCTGGACGCTATTTGGAACGACCCCACCATCGAAGGCGTTTCCATCACCACCGCTACTTACCAGCATCCCCAGGTGCTCATCGCTGCTGCCAAGTCCGGCAAGAATATTTTTACCGAAAAGGTTTTGACCTTCACCAACGAAGAGGCCGAGGAAGTTGCCAAGGCTGTGAAAGAGAGCGGCGTAAAGTTTACCGTTTCCTTCCCCCACAAAACTTGGCCCACTTTGAAGGCTGCCAAGGAACTGGTGGACAGCGGCAAACTGGGCAAGATCACCTATGCCCGTGTCCATAACTATCACAATGGCAGTGTTGCCCCCATGCCTGACGGATCCTTGGGCTGGCTGCCTCCCCATTTCTATGACGCTGCACAGACTGGCGGCGGCGCTATGATGGACCTGGGCGCTCATCCCATGTACACCTTGAACTGGTTCCTGGGCGAGCCCAAGAGCATTGTTTCCCAGTTTACGGAAGTCACCAACCGTGGCGTGGAAGATAACGCAGTTTCTGTAATCGAGTTTGATGGCGGCACCATCGGCGTTTCTGAAACCGGTTTCGTAACCTCCGGTATCGGCTATGTGATGGAAGCTTATGGCACCAAGGGCTCCTTGATGATCCACAACGACATCCTGGAGTATTGCTGCGAAGAGACCGACAACAAGTTGGTTCAGAAGACTGACCTGCCCGAGAAGAGCACGATGCCCATCGATGCATGGATCGATGCCTGCTGTGGCGAAGGCGAAGCTCCCAACGGGATTGACGATGCTGTTGCCCTGACCAAGTTTATGGTGGGCGCTTATGAGTCCTACAACACCGGAAAGAAATATGTATTCTAAGCTCTGAGTGTTAGCGTCCCTTTGCTTTGCAATAGGAAAAGGCCTTTTCCTATTGTTATTTAACTTTACTGAACTTTCTTTACACCGAAGCTGGTCTCTTCCCCATTCACATCCCACTGGGCAGTGTAACCATCCAGCTCACCGTAATGGCAAGCCTCGCCCAACACATCGTGAAGGATGGAGGACTCGAAAGACTTCAGCACCTGGGCAACCTTTTCACTGCCCTGCTGGTAAACCTCAATGTGATCGGTCACGTTGAATCCGGCGTCTTTCCGCATGGACTGCAGTTTGCTGACAATCTCACGGACAAAGCCTTCCTGAATCAGTTCCTCATTCAGGGTAGTATCCAATACCACTGTCAATCCGCGGTCGGAAACAGAGGTGAAACCTTCCTTCTGGGCGGTTTCCACCAGCAGTTCTTCCGGCGCCAGGGAGATTTCTCCGTCAGACAGGAACAATTTCAGAGCGCCTGTCGAATCCAGTTCCTTTTTCGCAGCAGATCCATCCAGGTTTTGGAGAGCAGTCCGGACTTCACCAAGGCGTTTCCCCAATTTCTTACCCAAAAGTTTCAGCTGGGGTTTGAAGGTATAGGCGGTGAAATCGGACATATCTTTCAGGAAGGTGAGCTCTTTGACATTCAGTTCCTGCTTGATGATATCCTGATACAGTTCTCCCAGACCCTCATTGGCGTCCGTATACAGCGCTTTCAAGGGCTGACGGTTTTTCAGGTTGGCCTGATTCCGAGCCGCACGTCCCAAAGTGACAATGCGCAGCACTTCTTCCATGTCCGCTTCCAGATTCTTATCCACACGAGAAGCGTCATACTCCGGGAAGAAACACAGATGCACACTTTCGGGAGCAGAGGAATCCACAGAGCACACCAGATTCCGATAGATTTCTTCACTCATAAAGGGTACCATGGGGGCTGCCAATTTGGCAGTGGTCACCAAAGCTGTATACAAGGTGGTAAATGCGGCAATCTTATCGTTGCTTTCCCCTTGGGCCCAGAAACGTTCCCGGCTGCGTCGCACATACCAGTTGCTCATCTCATCCACAAAATCTTGGAGAACCCGGGCGGCTTCCGGAACTTTATATGCGGAAAGGTTTTCATCTACGCCCTTAACGGCAGTGTTCAAACGAGACAACAGCCACTTGTCCATGACAGTCAGCTTGCAATCTTCCAGCTTGTGCTTGGAAGCGTCAAAATTGTCGATGTTGGCATAGAGCACGAAGAATGCATAGGTGTTCCACAAGGTGGAGAAGAATTTCTTTTGTCCCTCGATCACAGCCTTCTCATGGAACCGGCTGGGCAGCCAAGGAGCGGAATTGGTGTAGAAGTACCAGCGCAGCGGATCGGCGCCAAACTTCTTCAGAGCCTCCATGGGATCTACCGCATTGCCCTTGGACTTGGACATTTTCTGACCATTTTCGTCCTGAACCAAGCCCTGGACCAACACATTCTTGAAGGGGGATTTGTGGAACAGCAGTGTGGAAATGGCCAGCAGCGAATAGAACCAACCGCGCGTCTGGTCCACTGCCTCGGAAATGAAGCTTGCAGGGAATTGCTCTTCGAACAGTTCCTTATTTTCAAAGGGATAATGATGCTGGGCAAAAGGCATAGAGCCGGAATCAAACCAGCAGTCGATTACCTCGGGTACACGGTGCATCTGCTTGCCGCAGTGGGGACAAGTAATGGTCACCTGGTCCACATAGGGACGGTGCAACTCAATATCATCAGGGCAGTTGGGAGACATTTCCTTCAATTCAGCAATGCTTCCAATGGAATGGCGGTGCCCGCATTCGCATTCCCAAATGTTCAAGGGAGTACCCCAATAACGGTTCCGGCTAACTGCCCAGTCCTGGACATTTTCCAGCCAGTCGCCAAACCGGCCTTTGCCGATGCTCTCGGGAAGCCAGTTAACCGTGTTGTTATTGGCGATCAGTTCGTCTTTCACATCGGTCATCTTGATATACCAAGACTCCCGTGCATAGTAGATGAGGGGGGTATCGCAGCGCCAGCAGAAGGGATAGCTGTGCTCAAACTTGGGTGCAGCAAACAACAGGCCTCTCTCGTCCAAGTCTTTCAGGATTTCCTTGTCTGCATCCTTGCAGAACATACCTGCCCACTTGGTTTCCTGGGTCATCTGGCCCTTGCCGTCCACCAACTGCACCAGAGGCAAGCCATATTTCCGGCCCACCTTGGCGTCATCTTCACCGAAAGCAGGTGCAATATGCACCACGCCGGTACCGTCGGTCAAGGTAACGTAATCGTCACAGACCACATACCAGCACTTCTCCTTGGGAGAGACAAAGTGATACAAAGGCTCATATTCCTTGCCCTCCAGGTCGGCGCCTTTATAGCGATCCAGAACGGTGTATTCCCCTTCGCCAAGAACGCTGTCGCAAAGGGCTTCCGCCAGATAATAGGTCTCCCCTTTGCTTTCCACTTTCACGTAATTTTCTCCAGCATTGACGCAGAGAGCAACGTTGGAAGGCAGGGTCCAGGGAGTGGTAGTCCATGCCAAGATGAAGGCGTCCTCGTCCTTGCACTTAAACTTTGCCACGGCAGACCGCTCTTTCACATCCTTATACCCCTGAGCCACTTCGTGAGAGGACAAAGGCGTCCCGCAGCGAGGGCAGTAAGGAACGATTTTAAAGCCCTTATACAAAAGGCCGCGTTCCCAAATTTGCTTTAAAGCCCACCATTCGGACTCAATAAAGCTGTTGTCGTAAGTGACATAAGGATGCTCCATATCGGCCCAGAAGCCCACGTCTTTGGAGAAATCCTCCCACATTCCCTTGTATTTCCACACGCTCTCTTTGCACTTTTCAATGAAAGGAGCAATGCCATACTCTTCGATCTGCTCTTTCCCGTTAATGTGGAGCAGTTTTTCCACTTCCAGCTCAACAGGCAGTCCATGGGTATCCCAACCGGCTTTCCGGGGAACCATCTCCCCCTTCATGGTATGGAACCGGGGGAACAGGTCTTTAAAAGACCGGGTCTGCAAATGGCCAATGTGGGGCTTGCCGTTAGCGGTGGGAGGACCATCGTAGAAGGTATAGGAAGGATGGCCTTCCCGCTCCTTTACGCTCTTTTCAAAGATGTGGTTCTCTTCCCAGAACTTTTCCGTTTCCTGTTCCCGCTCCACAAAGTTCAAATTTGTGGAGACTTCCTTGTACA
>UQQZ01000009.1 GCA_900543305.1 uncultured Oscillospiraceae bacterium | reverse complement strand
GTCTTATTATATCACTTCTGGCAGTATCGCGCCTACTTTTCTGTGCGGTATTGCCTTAGATTTTATCTGCCAGAGCGGCTGCCTGCTGACATCCATCGGTGTTGTCTACATCGCCGGGCTGCAGGACGCCGGGTACCAGAACCTCTCCCACCATGGTCCACTTGTTCAAAGCGGCAGTCCGTTCCATGGGCACGCGTACGCCGTCCAAAACGGACATGTCTTTCTCCTCACAGCAGGCAATCAAAGCGCACTCTTTTCCGGCGATGTCTTTTCCGCCCACCACCAGGGAGTAGATTCTGTCGATAACGCCTTTGATCTGAGCCGGAATGGAGTACCAATACACCGGCATGGTAAAGACGATGGCGTCTGCCTTCAAGATCTCGGGGGCGATCAGGTTGAAATCGTCATCAAACGAACAGGCTTTTCCTGTCTTGAAGCAAGTCTCACAGGCGCGGCAGCCACCGATCTTCATGAGAGCAGCGTCAAACCGAACCACCGAGTGGCCTTTGGCCTCTGCCGCTTTGATAAAACTGTCGGTCATAGCAAAGCTGTTGCCGTTTTTTCTGGGGCTTCCCGTAATGACTACAATGTTTTTACCCATGTTGAAATCCTCCTTGTTGTGTCGATTGACTTCTGGGATAAGTGACAGTATAATCATAGCTAGAATATAAGAAAAAACAAGTACGCACATAAAAGTGCGATACTATCAGCCCAGTGTAATACTAACCTAAAGGAAAGTGGTTTTTGATGGAGAAAGAAGCCTACCAAGTATGCATTTCCAACGCCAATCTTGCAGATACCGGATTCAGCTACACCTTGTCCTTGATTAACGGAAAGTACAAAATGACTATCCTGTATACGCTCATGTGTTTTGGGGTGGTACGGTTTAACGAGATGAAGAAGTATATTGGGGGAATCTCTTACAAGACCCTCAGTTCTACTTTGAAGGAATTGGAAGCAGATCAGTTGATACATAGAGAGGAGTACCCCCAAATCCCACCCAAAGTGGAATACAGTCTGACAGAGCGGGGGAGATCCTTGATTCCCATTTTGGACCAGATGTGCGACTGGGGCGAAAATAATAGATTGTAATCCACAGACAGCTTTGGAGTCCATCCTCGAAAAGTATTGTGGGGAATCGACGGAAGGGAACGGAAATAAAATGGGGAAAGCAACTGATAAGGGGATGTTGACGGTGAACCCACAGGAAAAAGTTGGTTTGGTGGTAGAAGGGGGCGGCATGAAATGCGCCTACAATGCCGGAATTCTGGATGCCTTTCTCGATGCACATATAACCTTTGATTACTGCATCGGCGCGTCCGCTGGATCGGGCAATTTGGCCTCTTACCTGGCTGGACAGAAGGAGCGAAACCTTCGCTTTTTCACCGATCATATCCACTCTTCCAACTATTTTGGATTCAAAAGTCTTTTGAAAACAGGCGACCTGTTTGGCCTAAAGTATATTTACGGAGATCTGACCCGTGCCGACGGGGAAGACCCCTTGGATTTTCCTGCTTTGATGAAGAACCCTACAGAGTATCAAGTGGTGGTGACAAACGCTTTGACGGGAAAGCCGGAATACTTCGGCAGGGAGATGATGAAACAGGACGACTACCGGCTGATTATGGCTTCCAGCGCCATTCCCGTCGTATGTCATCCGGTGGAGTTAAATGGGACGCCCTATTTCGATGGAGGCTTGACCGACGCCATTCCGGTTCGCCACGCCTTGGAGCAGGGATGCAAAAAACTGGTGGTGATTTTGTCCAAGAACCGGGATTATGTTCGAAAACCCCAGAGTATGCGGCCACTGTACCACCGGGCTTGCCGCGCCTATCCCAACATTGTGGAGGCCATTGACCGAAGGCATATGGTGTACAACGCCAACATGAAAGATGTGTTTTCCCTGGAGCGGGAGGGTGTTGCTTTTGTTTTTGCTGCCAGTGAGCCCCTTCATGTGGGGACCTATACTATGAAAGAGGAATCGGAACGAGAGCTTTATCAGCTTGGGCTGCGAGATTTTGCTGCCAGAAAGGATGAATTGATGCAGTTCCTTTCCGCTTGAACCAACCAGAGTAGGGCAAGTCTAGTCACCGACGGCGAGGCGATCCTTGAGGGAAAAGCCTATGAGGTCAGAGTGAATAAACTGCACCCCACTAGATAGAAGTGGGGTGCAGTTTTTGGCAGGAAAATGAGATTTCACTCACAGCTCGGTAAAGGTTTCCTTCAGCTTTTTCAGCAGCAAAGCGGCGGCAGGAGGGAAGACTTGATACTTTTTCCAGATGATGTACATGGAAGAAGTGAGAGTGGGTTCCAAGGGGCGGAAGCAGAGATCGCTATCCGGGCCTGTGTTCACCAAACCGTCAAATCCCAGCACATAGCCGAAATTTTCCCGGACCATCACAGAGGTATTGAAAAGCAGGTCATAAGTTGCCACAATATTCAATTTGTCCTGTGCGTCTCCGAACCAGCGGGGCATTTCCTCTCGCATGGCCTGTCGTGACAGAATCAGGGGAATGTGGAGCAGGTCTTCCAGGCGGATGGAGTTGTGCTGGGAGAGGGGAGAGTCCTTTCTCATGATCAACCCCCAGTGATCCAAAGAGGGCATTTTCAAGCAGTTGTACTTGGATAAATCCACTTCCTCGATCACAATGGCAAAGTCCAGCAGGCCTTGGTCCAACCGCTCGTTTACCGCCTCAATGCCGCTGGAATAAAAATGGTACCGAATACGTGGATAGCGCGCCTGCAAGGACTGGATCACCCGAATAAAGGGGGCGATGCCATTGGACTCTGCGCAGCCAATGTGAATGTCGCCGCCGTTGATCTCGTCCAGAGATTTGAACTCGGCCAAGGTCTTGTCGGCCATTTCCAGGATATCCTCCGCCCGTTTTCGAAGAAGCATCCCTTCCTCTGTCAGTTTCACATTGGAACTGCTTCGGATGAAGAGCTTTTTGCCCAGTTCTTCTTCCAGCTCTTTGATTTGGCGGGATAACGTAGGCTGAGAAACGTGGAGCCGCTGGGCAGCGTGGGTGACATTTTCCTCTCGGGCCACCTCCAAAAAATAACGCAAAACGCGCAATTCCATACAGATTCCTCCTTGAGAAAAGTATACCATAGGGCAACTATACCCGTAAAGCATGACAAGAGATGACTTCTTGATAATTTACATTTCCCAAGGAGGCGGCTTTGGCGGGTCCGATAAAAATATTGGCATTGGCTGTGCCGATGGACGGATCGGCAAGGCCATGATCCACACGACGCCTGGGTCCAACAACATGTGGAATATCCAAAAAGAAGAGTTTATGGAGCGCATGACAGAGTCCTCCAAAGCGGTGGTGGATTATTTTGGGAAGCATATTGCGTTTCTCAATGTGTTGCGGAACATGTCCGTCTCCTTGGCATGGGCAACGACTGCTACGATTTGATCGACATTGACCGGGAAGATAGAGCGATTTCTCCGGATGAAGCCGTCCAAGACGTGAAACCCTTCGAGTCGGAGGCCTGATGGCGTCCTTCCTTTAAATAGCGTGTTTGCGATTATGCCCGTTTGAAGCAGAGCTTACCACCCGTTCGAGGGGAAGGCTCTGCTTTTGCATAGGGATATGCCCTGTTTCATCACGATAGCAAAAAGGTATGACAGCTGATACAACCTAAGTATTTGCCAGGAAGATCATTTCGCGGTAAACTAGGATAGGGAGTCGTCTGGCCGGTCACTTTTGGCCCTAGATGTGACGATCCCTCAGAGCCTTTTTGGAAAGGGGATTTGGCAGAAGGTGCGGCGACATAGCAGAATTTGGATGTTGGGCTGGATCATTTGTTTGTTGGCTTTCCTAACCGCCTGCCAACCCAGACAGGCCTCAGAGGGGGAAAGCAGTGTTTTGGTTTCCAGTAAATCCCCGGCAGGGAATCCTTCCCAGGAGGTGGAAGATTCAGAAGAGGAGATGGGAGAGATGAAAATGAAAGTGGAAGTGGCGGGAACAGTGTTTACAGCCACTTTGGAAGACAATAAAGCAGTAAAGGCTCTAGTCGCCCTGATGGAGGAAGAGCCAGTCACCATTGCAATGGATGACTACGCTGGTTTTGAAAAAGTTGGATCTCTGGGTGCGAACCTTCCGGCCAGTGACCGGCAAACGACTACAAATCCGGGGGACATTGTGTTGTACCAGGGAAACAAGATTGTCATGTTTTACGGCCACAATTCCTGGAGCTATACCCGCCTTGGGAAGATTGACGATCTGACCGGTTGGGAAAAGGCTCTGGGCAGCGGAAGCGTTACAGTGACATTTTCCATAGAGTAGTCGTGAGTACACTAAGCAGAAGCAGTAAATCTTAGAAAGAGAATACAAAGAAAGGATGAGCAAACATGAAAAAACTCGGTTTTGGCCTGATGCGTCTTCCCCAGTTGGACAAGAATGATCCCAGCAAGGTAGACCTGGAGCAGCTCAAGGAGATGGTAGACCTGTTTTTGGAGAAGGGGTTTACTTACTTTGACACGGCTTGGATGTACAATGCGTTTGCCAGCGAGAGCGCTGTCAAGGAAGCTTTGGTAAACCGTCATCCTCGGGAAAGCTTCACTTTGGCCACCAAGCTTCATTCCGGCTTTTTCAACTCTCTGGAGGACCGGGACAAGATTTTCCAGGCTCAGCTGGAAAAGACCGGCGCAGGCTACTTCGATTATTATCTGCTTCACGGCATTGAGGCGGGCAGCTATCCCAAATATGAGCAGTTTGACTGCTTCCAATGGCTGTTGGAGAAAAAGGCCCAAGGACTTGTGCGCCATGCAGGGTTCTCTTACCACGACAATCCCCAGCTGCTGGATGAGATCCTGACCAAATATCCGGAGATGGAATTTGTGCAGCTGCAGATCAACTATCTGGATTGGGAGAGTCCCTGGATCCAGGCCCGTGATTGCTATGAGGTGGCCATGAAACACAATGTGCCGATCATTGTCATGGAGCCTGTCAAGGGAGGTACCCTTGCCCATGTTCCCCAGGCAGTGGAGAAGTTGTTCCAGGAGCTTGACCCCAATCTTTCTGTGGCGTCCTGGGCGGTTCGATTTGCAGCCTCTCTGCCCGGCGTAATGATGGTACTTTCCGGTATGAGCGATCTTGCCCAAATGCGGGATAACCTGAGCTATATGGAAGAGTTCCAGCCTCTCACCCAGGAAGAGATGGCCATGTGTCAGCAGGCAGCGGAGCTGATCAACGCGCAGATTGCCATTCCCTGCACAGGCTGTTCCTATTGCACGGAAGGATGTCCTCAGCACATTGCCATTCCCCAGTATTTCTCTCTGTACAATGAAGATATGCGGGAAGTGGAAACCAAGGGTTGGACAGTCAACTTTACCAATTACAGCGCCCTGACCAAAAACTTTGGGGCTGCCAAGGACTGTATCGAATGTGGTCAGTGTGAGGCGGTATGTCCTCAGCACCTGCCCATTATTGAGCATCTGAAAAAGGTTTCTCAGCGGTATGACAATCGCTGATTCGTCCTTGGCGGCGGAGTGGATGGCCCTGATTTTGGCTGTTTGGTTCCTGTTCCTAAAGCGAAAGCAGTGTCATGAATGAGCATTTTTTTCACGAAGCTGAAAAGGCGGACAACTGACAAGTTGTCCGCCTTTTGTTTATGTGGGTATTTCTGAAAGATTTCTTTTTCTAGATGAGAAAACAGAAAATCTAGGAGAGAATTTCCGTGTATGATAGTAGTAATAGAACAGGTAAAAAGGTGTTTGGTATGGGATATTTTCGGAAAAATAAGGTAATATACTATATTGGAAAGGAAGTGTTATAAATGAATGAACGGAAGGTTACCAAAGAAAATCTGGACGATTTTGTAAGATGTCTCCAGGAGGATGAACGCAGTCCCGGCACGATAGAAAACTATGTGCGTCATGTCAGGGAGTTTGGTGCATGGATAGGCGAAAGTCCTATTTCAAAAGAGCAGGTAGCCGGTTGGAAGGAGTATCTTCTTTCTCAAGGGTACTGTCCCGGAACCGTCAATACGATGATTGTATCGGTCAATCGGTTCTTTCATTGTATGGGGTGGGAGGATTGTAAAGTGAAAACCTTGCGAATTCAACGGAAGATGTTCCGGGAGGATAGCAGGGAGTTGACCCAGGTGGAATACAGCAGGTTGGTTGCCGCTGCAGAAGAGATGGGCCGGGAGAGACTGGTTCTTCTCATGGAAACCATATGCTCTACGGGGATTCGCGTCAGCGAGGTTAAATATATCACGGTAGAGGCCCTGCAAAAAGGCCGGACAGACATTTCTCTCAAGGGAAAAATCCGCACAATATTGATTCCGGGAAAACTTTGTCGGAAGCTGATGAAATATTGCAAAAAACAAAAGACCGTTTCTGGAGAGGTATTTCTCACCAGAAGCGGTCACAGCATTTCAAGGAAACAAATATGGGCGGAGATGAAATCGGTCTGTGCCAAGGCGAAGGTGTCCGCCTCAAAAGTTTTTCCTCACAATTTGCGCCACCTTTTTGCGCGGGAGTTTTACCGAGTGTGTAAGGATGTGACAAAATTAGCCGATGTATTAGGCCACGCCAGCATTGAAACCACAAGAATTTATCTGATTTCCACAGGAATAGAACACGCCCATACACTGGCGCGCCTAGGTTTAGTTTTGTAGCGAACAAAATAAAGAAATTGTCTTATAATTTGCCTCATGGCCACTTGTTATCTACATAAATTACCTTGTTATTCTAACATATCCTGTCTAAATGAGCAAGTATTATTTTTTTAATGGCATAACAAAAAAGCCGAGAGAAGATATATTAAAATCTATCGGCTTTGTTTCTATGCCTTTTTTTATTTTTAGAAATATATAGGATTTTTTATTACAATTTTGAGCTGTTAATGCAAAAACAGAAATTTATTTAGGACATTATCTTTATTTCGTAACTATTCTTGGGAGCGGTGAACTTGATGGATACGATAAATCGAATGGAGTCGGATCCTGGGAGAGAAACTCTTTCCCGGGAGAGAATCCAGGCCTATTTGGAGTATCTTATGGAGCGAGGCTGCACCCAGGGCACCATTGATGGATACCGGCGAAATCTGGAGAAGTTTCTTGCTTGGCTGCCTGAGAGTCAAAAGATCCAAAAGGAAAGTTTGACAGAATTTCGTGCTTTTCTTTTAGAACAAGGGTATATGCCAAGAACTGTCAACATGTTCTGTTCCTCGATAAACAGTTATTTGGGGTTTATGGGTCTTACCAAGTATCAATTGGCGGATCAAATTCCCTATGACCGGGAAGAAATGAAGCCGGAGCTTTCACGAAAGGAATATCTTCGCTTGATTTTCACCGCCAAAGTTTCGGGAAAGACCAGAACCTATTTGTTGGTCAAGGTATTTGCCACTACAGGGATCACGGTATTGGAATTGCCCCGGTTCACTGTAGAGGCGGTGAAAGCGGGGAAGGTTGTTACCTATCCCAATGGCACCCGTCAGGAAATCCGTATTCCTCCCTGTGTCCGGGGAGAACTGATCGAGTACATTCACAAGCAGAATCTCAAATGCGGTCCTGTTTTTGTAACCAGAACCGGAAAAACCATCAGCCGTACTGTAGTCACGGGAATGATCCAAAGTCTCTCTGAAGACGCCGGTATAGACCCGGAAAAGTGCAACCCAAGATGTTTGCGAAAGCTCTATCTATCCACTCGGGAAAAAGTACTGGATCAGGTTTGGAACCTATTTGAGGTCAATTACGATCACCTGTTGGAACAGGAGCAAATCATCTATGGTTGGGAAGAAGGAAGACTGTTTGGGTAACCCATGACAGAATCTTCCTTTTTCATCATGAAATTGGTTCGGCAGCAATCAGAGCAAATGAAAGAAAAAAGGTGTAGGAGAATATGGCCAAACATGAAAAACCTCGGGAAACAACATTGACGCTACCGGCAAAAAGCGGCGCAGTGGTGACCGCTATTCTTTTGGTGGTTCTTCTGGTTTTCTGGGGATTTTTAATCAGTACCCAGTTGGCTCCGCCGCTCTATCTGGGGTTGGGGATCCTTGCATCTCTTGGTTTGACGGGATGTGTGCTTCTATTGACCTGGAAGCTGTCCCACAGAGTCCGGCGGGTGGTGGGCTTTGTCTTAGCAGGAATTCTCCTGGTAGGTTGTGTATTGGGAGGATTGGCCTTGTGGCGGTTTGTCCATACCGTCCGCCAGGTAACGGACACTTCTGTGGAGCGATCTGTACTTGCTTTTTATGTGGAAGAAGATTCTTCCGTTACGAGCTTGAATGAGTTGGATGGGAAAGCATTGGGTATTCTGACAGAATTGGATCGTCCCAACACAGACGAAACCCTGCAGAAAGTGGAGGAGGACCACAATTTATCTTTTTCCCTGGAGGAATACGAGGGACTAGCTCAGTTGGCAGACGGCCTTCGAAAGGGTCAGGTGGTGGGGATTCTCCTCAATCAGGCTTTCCTGCCCTTGTATGAAGAGTTGTCCGGGTATGAAGATTTTTCTCAGGAGCTTCGTGAAATTTCCGTTCAAGAAGTGGAGCATGTTATGGAGCATACGGCTGCCGGTGTTCCAGAGTCGGAAGAGACAGAACAGGAATCCTCACAGGAGCCTTTAGAGAATCCTGTTGTCACTGTGCTCATCAGTGGAAGTGATACCCGTGGAAGTGTAATCGATCAGCGAGGCCGCAGCGATGTGAACATCATAGCCCGGATCAATCGGGAGACCCATAAGATCCTTCTCGTTTCCACCCCTCGGGATTTTTATGTACCTCTTGCATTTTCTTGGGGCAATCCGGAGGATAAGCTGACCCATGCAGGAATTTACGGCATGGATGTGCTCATGGGCACGCTGGAAAATCTGTACGATACCCAAATAGATTACTACTTCCGGATCAACTTTACTGGATTCACGGAGATTATCGATGCGTTGGGTGGGATTGAGGTCACTTCCGATTACGACTTTACTGCGGGAGGAAATGAGTATCATGTCGGTACAAACTATCTCAATGGGGAAGAGGCATTGGCCTTTGCCCGGGAGAGGTATTCCTTCTCAGATGGAGACAGGCAGCGTGGAAGAAACCAGATGGCAGTTATTGAAGGGGTTGTACAAAAGGCCATGAGCCCCAGCATATTGACAGGCTATTTGGGAATTTTGGAAAGCGTCCAGGATTGCGTCGATACCAGTGTTCCTTACGATTTGATCGCCGAGATGGTACGTTTGCAGCTTTCGGAAAATGCCCAGTGGGAAATTGAAAGCTATAGTGTCAATGGCAGTGATGCCAGTGGGTATACCTATTCTATGACCCAGAAACTATACGTAATGATGCCGGACCAAGCTACAGTCCAGACGGCCAAAGAGAAGTTGGCTGGGATCAGTTCCAGCGAGGCGTAATGGCAGCAGGAAAGGAGGAAGGTACCGTGAGCCTTGTACAGGGTGAAAACTTCATAGCGATTCTCCGGACTGCTTGCGGTAACGGGAAACTTCCTCTAGAGAATCCAGACTGGGACTGTTTAGCAGATTGGGCAAGAAGCCAGTCTCTGGCGGCGCTTTTCTATACAGGAGCAACCCAATATCAGGAGTTTTTCAGTTGGGAGAAAAAGGGCCAACAGCGTTTACAGCAGGAGACCATTGCCACGGTCGTGAGTCAATCTACTCGCACGCAGCTTTTTTTGGAGTTATATCAGCAGCTTTTGGAAGCGAAGCTGCATCCGGTGGTTTTGAAGGGAATTTTAGTACGTCGGCTTTACGGGTCTCTTGCCGATTATCGGCCTTCCTGTGATGAAGATTTGTATGTTCTTCCGGAAGAAGCGGCACGTTGTAGGAATGTACTTGAAAAGAATGGGTTTCAGGTAACAACGCCTGTGGATCTCCAGCAGCTTTCTGATCCCCATCAGGAAGTTTCCATGGATGGGGGAGACGGACTGCTCCACTTGGAACTCCATCCTCAGTTTTTTGAACAAAGCCGAGAAGATCTCAAGTTGTCCGATGGATACTTTCGCGACAGCCATGAACAAAAAATTTCTGTAGAGGTGGGAGGGGTGCCACTCTGGACGTTGGACGAAACCCGGCATTACCTCTATCTCTTTCTCCACTTGGCAAAGCATTTTAAAGGAGCAGGTGTGGGAATCCGCCAAGTGATGGATCTGATGATGTTTGATCGTGTTTGCGGAGAGAAAATTGATTGGAATGTCATTCGGCAAGCGGCCGAAGAGCTCCATTGTGGGTCTTTGTACGGGGACGTGGCGGCCTTGGGAAAGAAACTTGGTTTTAGCCCTACAGAGTTGTTCCCCTCATATAATCCTGAATTGTTGTTGGCGGACAGTTTGGAGGGGGGAGTCTATGGCCACAGCAGTGCCGCCCGATCTTATGGCTCCATTGTTACGGGGTCTGCCCTTAATGGCGATGGGAAGGAGAGACTGTTGAGAACGATCTTCCCCACTTTCGAATACATGACTCGAAGCTGGCCCGTTTTGAAACAGCGGCCGTGGCTGCTGCCCATAGGATACGGGCGAAGATTTTATAAGTTCTTTATCCAACGGCGTCATGGATTAGTGGCCTTGCCCGCCATTCAAAAAGGAAAGGAACGTAGCAATTTGCTTCGATCCTATGGAATTCTTCCGGGCCGGAACAAGGGAAGGAGGTGAGTCCGTTGAAACTGAAAGATCAATTGATACTCCGGGAAGTTGCCGGGCAATATGTGATTGTACCCACGGGAAAACGGGTGCGGGAGGTTACCTCCATCGTGTACATATCCGCCTCAGCGGCGTACCTGTGGGAGTATATGAAGGATCACGAGTTTACCAAGGAAGATTTGGTGGCTCGGATAATGGACCACTACACCGGCGTGACAGAAGAAAAAGCCGCTGAGGACATCGACCAGTTTTTGAAGATCCTGGCGGACAACAATATTCTGGACGACGGTGTCAAGCGCGGCCGGGCCTTTGTCCGAGTACCCCAGGAGGTTCTCAACAAGTTGTGGCCTCCGGAGGGGCTGAAAGGGTCCAAAAAACGGGGAGGTGGTGGCCCGTGAGCGAGGATTTTGAGCCCGCCTGCCGGAGGATGGAGTGGTTAGATCCTTTCTACAAGCAGGTATGGGAAAAAGCCTTTGCCGAGAAAATTCCCATCTCAGGCACCTTCGAGCTGACGCCTCGGTGCAATTTCAACTGCAAGATGTGCTACGTCCATCTGCAGCCGGAAGAGATTCCCCGAAACGGGGTTGAACTGACGGCCAAAGAGTGGCTTCGCATCGCAGAAGAAGCCAAGGCAGCAGGTACCACCTGGTTATGTGTCACCGGCGGAGAGCCTTTGCTGCATCCAGAGTTTCCTCAGATTTGGGAAAGACTCTCGGAAATGGGATTTTTCCTCACTCTCCAGACCAACGCATCCCTGATTCGAGGGAAAGTGCTTGATCTCCTAGAACGCTGTCCGCCCCGACAGGTGAAGATTACGCTTTACGGCTCCGACGATGACGTCTACAGGGCGGTGTGCGGTGTGGAGAAGGGCTTTACCCAGGTCAATGAGGGTATTCACAATCTCATGAGTTTGGGGATTCCCATTACGTTGGTGAGCACTATCATCCGACAGAATGAGTCGGACGTAAAGCGCATGGCCTTTTATGCCTACCGGCACCGGTTACCCTGGCTTGCTACGGGAGGCATCAAGCCGTCTCTCCGGGGAGCCAGCACCGATGCTCTTTCCGTGGCTGTCACAGAAAAGCTGGAGGAGCAAAAACAGAAAGAAATCGAAGCGCGCCTTCGGGAAGGCAGATTTTTTGACCCCAACCGGAAGCCGGCTTCCTATTGCAGGGACTACCGCCTGGGCTATTGGGTGGTGTGGAACGGCATGATGCGCTTTTGCAGCTTTATGAACGAGCCCAACATTCCGGTCCGGGACCTGCCCTTCAAGGAAGCTTGGAGCCAGCTGCTGGACTTCGAGGAAGCCCTGGACTGGCCGGAAGAGTGCAAAACCTGTGAAGCGGCCAAGGTGTGCCAAAGGTGCGCGGCAAGCCTTGTAACAGGGTCAGCCAATTGCTCCGTGTTGCGGGAAACCGCCATGTTTTGGACCGGTAAATTACAACAAAAGAAAGGATTCTATTGAAATGGCTATTTATGGAGATAATGATGTTTATGCAAACAGTCCTGTGGCGGCATACAGTGTAGGTACACGGGATGGAGGAATTATTTCCGGAGGTAACGGAGGTCATGTGACGACAACTCGAGGTGTGAACTTTGAATGGGTGTATGATCCCAATACACCGGAAGCCAACCCCTCTGGGTTTACAGGGCAAGGTTGGTTCGCCGATACAGAGGGTTCGCCAATTTGGTATAGTATTCAAAATTGTGGCCTGACCTTGCAGGGAATTCTGGGAGAATTTGCAGACGGAACCAGAGGGAACCTGGACGATGTGTTTAAAAATTGGCAAAACTACGTGGACGCACTGGGTTTTCAGGGTACTGACGCTGTTCAGCAGTTTCAGCAAAAACTAGGTTGGATATGCTGGAGCAATCTTACTGGCATCGCGTAAAGAAAATGCAATATAGTGTTGCCGGGCTTCGCTTTCAGGTGGAGGGGCTGTGTCATTTCAGGCCGTGGGCTTCCTTTGAAAGCGTGCTTTCGCCAGAGGCTGTTGTTTTTTCTTTGCGTGCCCAGACAGTTCAAACAGTCAATCGGGACCTCTCCTATTTTCACCTTCCGGACGTCGCGCATTTTTTCTCCGCCCAGGGAAGCATAGTGGCGGCCAGCGAGGACTACACCCGTTTCTACACGTTGCGTGCGGAGCAGGGGATGGAGGAGGTGTTGTTGGCATACCTCTTCTACACCCACGCCGTGCGTCGGCAGATGATCCAGCTCCACTGCGCTACCATTGAGGACCAAGGACGGGGCATCCTGTTCCTGGGGCCCTCGGGCATTGGGAAAACCACTCAGGCGGAGCGGTGGGCGGAGTTTCGCGGTTCCTCCATTATCAATGGGGACGTGGGCTTTGTACAGCGGACGGAGCGAGAGTATATTGCCTGGGGCACACCCTGGCACGGGTCCTCGCCCTATTGCCTCAATACCTCTGTGCCAGTGAAGGCTTTGGTGGTGTTAAAACAGGCTCAGGAAAATAAACTTCGGGAGCTGACAGGCTTTGAAAAGGTGGCAGAGGTGTCCGGAAGCGTGTTTTACCCCACCTGGCTGGAAGACGGCATGGACCTTTGTACGGACACCTTAAATCACCTGCTGACAGACTTGCCGGTTTACCGCCTGGACAACCGGGCAGATCGAGAAGCTGTAGAATTACTTGCCAGGGAGCTGGACCGCATTTCATGAAATATCTCATTGCGTACCTACAAAAAGTGGTTCGTCGGATCCGGGAGGGAAGACTCAAGGAGTTGTTTGCCCAGTGGATCTGGATGGGCCGGTATGTTAAGAAATTTTGGCTGCTCATTGGCGGCTACGCCCTTCTGAACATGACCGGATCCGTCCTGGGCCTGGGGACATCTATGGTTTCCAGAACACTGGTGGACAGCGTTACAGGCCACAACAGTGGAATGCTGGGTATTGCCGCGGCGGCTTATGTAGGGGTTGGCGTGGGACAAATCTTTATTTCCGCCATTCGCAGCCGTGTTTCCCTGAGGATCAACCTGCATATTTCCAATCAGATCCGTTTGGATATCTTTGACCAGATCATTCAAACCGACTGGGAAGCCCTTTCAGACTTTTCTCCCGGGGACCTGCAATACCGGCTCAATGGAGACGTGATGGTAATCATTAACAACATCCTCACTTTCATTCCCAGCCTCTGTTCCATGTTGGTCAGTTTTGGAGGAGCGTTGGTGGTGATGATGCAGAACGATCCCACCATGGCCGCTATTGCGCTGTGTGGCGCGCCTATTTCTCTTTTGGTTTCCCGGTACAACATCGTAAAGATGCGGGAATTTGAAAAAAAGAACCAGGAGTTTGCCAGTTCCAATGTGTCCTTCAACCAGGAAATTTTCCAGAATATGCAGACGATCAAGGCGTTCGGATTGGTGGACACCTTTACCCAGCGTTATGAAGAGCGGCAAAGGGAATCGGTGCGCATTCAATTGGATCGGAACAAATACCAGCAGTTGGGCAGCATCGTCACTTCCTTGGTGGGACAAGCCATAGGGTATGCCTGCTATGGATTTGCCATTTTTCGTCTGTGGAAGGGAGATATTTCCTACGGTACCATGACCATGTTGGTGGGGATGGCTGGTTCCCTGCGGGGATCTTTTAGCTCCGTGGTGAACCTGGTGCCCACCGCCATTCGAGCTTGTATCAGCGCCGGCAGGATCATGGAAGTGACAGGCCTTCCCCGGGAAGCTCCAGCGGATACCCCCAAACTCCGCCGGATGTTTGCAGGTGTTTCTGAAACCGGGGTAGAAGTGAAGATGAACCAGGTTGCGGCGGGATATCCCGGAAACGAGCCTATTTACCGGAACGCCTGGTTTCGGGCTTCACCGGGGGAAATAATCGGCCTGGTAGGTCCTTCCGGATTGGGAAAAACCACCACCCTGAAACTTTTGCTTGGATTGCTCCATGCCCGGGAAGGTCAGGTGACGGTAACATGTGGCGGGGAAGCTCCAGAGCCCGTTTCGGCTTCCACACGGCGGCTGTTCAGTTACATACCCCAGGACAATACCCTGTTTTCGGGCACCATAGCAGATAACGTTCGTCTGATGCGGCCTGAAGCTTCCGAGGAAGAGGTGAGCCGCGCTTTACAGGCGGCCTGCGCTTGGGAGTTTGTTCAGCAGTTGCCCGATGGCCTTCTTACGGACACCCGGGATAATGGCCAACGTTTTTCCGAGGGTCAGAAACAGCGTATTTCCATTGCCAGAGCCATTTTAGCGGATGCGCCGGTGCTGCTTTTAGATGAGGCGACCAGTGCATTGGATGTGGCCACGGAGCGCAGGGTACTTTCCAACATAATCCGTCACGATCCCCGGAGGACAGTGATTGTGACGGCCCACCGTCCCAGCGTATTTGCCCAATGCACCCGGGTATATCTGGTGGGCAACGGCAAATTTGAAGAGATCGATGAAGAGCGGCTCCAGCGATTTCTTGACGGGACGGATGCAAGCCAACTGGAAAACAATTTTTCCACAGGAGGTGAACAAAGCCCATGATGCGGGCACTGAAAATTCTCTCCGTTCTGATCGCGGCAATTGCAGCGGTTTTGTTTGCCACATCTCTTGTGGTAGAGTATCTGGGCAGGGATAACACGCTTCCCCAGATCACTGCCTCCAGCAATACGCTGGAGATTTCCTGTAATTACACCCAGGAACAGCTTTTGGAGGGGGTGACGGCCAAGGACGAAAAGGATGGTGACCTTACCGGGCAGATTTTGGTAGGGGATTTTTCCAGGTTTATCGAACCCGGCGTTTGCGATTTGAACTATGTGGTGTTCGATTCCTCTGAGCATATGGCCACTCTGACCTTTACGGATTACCATTCCCCTCGCTTTGGGCTGTCTCAACCTCTCTGTTTCGAGGAGGGAAGCACCAACAATACGGAAGTGAGAAGTCTTTTTACCGCCAACGATTTGTTGGATGGAGACTTGACGGATTGGATCACCTATGTGGAGACCGATGCCTCCTACAGTACGCCGGGAGAATACACCATCACAATGGAAGTGCGGAATTCCTTCGGCGATACGGTGTCCTATACTTTTCCCATTCACATCTTGGAAGAGAATACCCAAACGGTGGAGATCGTTTTGACCCAGGGATTGGTATATGTGGATCAAGGCGGAACTCTGAACCCTACCTCTTATGTGGATTCTGTGGTGGGAGAAGAGGGAACAAACTACGGGATAAATCAGCTGAAAGTAGATTCCCAAGTGGATACGGCAACCCCCGGACTGTATGAAGTTCACTATGAATTTCAGGGAGAGGACGGAGCCTATGGGCAAACTTGGCTTACCGTAATTGTACAGGGGGTGACCGAATGAAGGGGCAAACGTTACTGCTGGATCAAGCCTCCCTGCGGGGGGCAGGAATCCAAATTCTGAAAAATTGGTGGGTGGTCCTGTGCTGGATGCTTGCCGTTTTTTGGGGCGCTACTGGGGTGGGAAAACTGATGTATGTGCCGGAATATACTGCCTCTTCAACCCTTGTGATTCGCATGATGGGAACTGACGCGTACACGTCTCTGACCCAGACCACTCAAATGACGGCTGTTTACGGGGAAATCTTTCAAAGTGACGCTTTGAGAAACCTGGTTTCCGAGAGCATTGGAGAACCGGTGGAAGGGACCATTTCCTGTTCCCAAATTTCTGAGACCAACCTCCTGGTTCTCAGCGTCACTTCGCCCACGCCCCGGCAGGCGTTTTTGTTTATCCAGGCTGCCCTGCGAAATTACCAGCAGGTAGCGGGGTATGTGTTTACAGACGCCGCCTTAGAGGTGGTACAGGAGCCCTCCGTACCCGAGACGCCATCGAATACTTCTCTGCTGATTTCCCGACGGTGGGAGTTGACGTTGCTGGCAGGTCTTGTGGCCGCCGGGTTGATTGGGGCCATTTACCTGTTACGGCAAACGGTGAAGTCGTCGGGGAACGCTGCCAACCTTCTGGATGGTCCCGTGTTGGGGACAGTGCCCTTTGAAAAGAAACAAGTGCTGTGGAAACGGGGAAGAAAAGCCACCAAAAAGAAAGTTCCCGCCTTGGTGCTCCAATCGCCTTTGGTCAGTATGGGGTTTGCGGAGGCAACCAGACGGGCCGCCACTCGTCTGGAAGCCCATATGGTGCGCAAAAAGTTTCAGATCCTATTGGTTTGCAGTGTGGAGGAAAACGAAGGAAAATCCACCATTGCAGCCAATATTGCCACTTCTTTGGCAGAACACGGAGAAAGGGTCCTGCTGCTGGATGGAGATTTGAGAAAGCCTGCCCAGAGTAAGATTTTTGACAAGTCAGGGGAGAAACACCCCTCTTTTTCAGAGGTGTTGACTGGAGAAGTGCCCTGGCAAAAGGCCGTTTTCCGAGACGATAAAACGGGATTCTGGGAACTGTTTCAGTATAAACAGGCGGAACAACCCGGAAAGCTGCTCACTGGAAATCAACTGTCCCAGCTTTTAACGCAACTACGGGAAAACATGTCTTATATCGTGGTGGACTGTTCCCCGGTAGCCGCTGCCGCAGACGCTGAGATCTGGATGCAGTATGTGGACACAGCGGTATTGGTGGTTCGGCAGGATATGGCTGATCTTCGAGTTATCAATGATACAGTAGACCTTATCTGGAAAAGCACCGGAGATTTTGCCGGATTTATTCTCAATGCTTTTCGGAAAGAAGAGTTCCGTCCTTCGAGGCGGAATGATTACGGGAACTAAGGGCAGGAGCCGGGAAGGAGGAGCGAGATGGAAGAACAGAAAACCCCGGTCAATGCCACCGGGGAAGACGTGATGGAGATTGACCTGATCCAATTGGCAATAGATTTCTTTCGGGTGGCCCAAAAACGGTGGTGGCTGTTTTGTGTTTTGGTGGTAGCGGGAATTGGAATTGCCTGCGGGGTCAGCTTGTTTCGTTACAGTCCCCTTTATCGGTGTGAAGCCACTTTTACCGTATCCACCGGGGAAAACAGCGGATTCTATTACTCTGCCAACGCAGCGGATCAGATGTCAAAGACCTTTCCGTATATTCTGGACAGCAGCTATTTTCGCAGTGTATTGTTGGACGCCATGGGACAGGACGCGTTAAACGGTACTATTACCGCCCAGACTATTGAAAACTCCAACATGGTCACCATGGCGGTCAGTAGTCCTTCCGGAGAGGATGCCCGTGCTATTCTGGAAGCGGCATTGGAGGTTTATCCGGAGGTGTCCCGGTTTGTGCTGGGAGAGATCGAACTGAATTTGATCGATGAAATTCAGACACCCACGGAGCCTTACAACATTCCCAGCAGAAAGCGTCTGTTGTTCCTGGGCGGTTTTGGAGGGCTTGTACTGGCTTGCGGAATCGTGTTTCTCATAGCTTTTCTAAACAATACCCTGAAGACCACAGAGGATATGGAGCGCTTTTCCAGTTTGGACTGTTTGGGAGCACTTCCCGAGGTCAAACAGAAAGCCAGGAAGAAAAGTGTGGCAAGCCATTATATTTCCGTGCTGGATCCCCGCACTCCCTACGGATTTCGAGAGAGCATGAGCTCTTTGACGGTCCGCTTGAGAACTGCCCTGCGGGAGCAGGGAGGAAAAGTCCTTTTAGTGACCAGCAGCATGGCCGGAGAAGGCAAATCCACGGTAGCCATCAACCTGGCCCAGCAATTGGCCCGGGAGGGTAAGCGGGTGATCTTAGTGGATCTGGATCTGCGCGAGCAAGGAGATGGGGAGTTGTTGGGAATTCCCAGCGGGGTAACCGTAGGGGAGGTGCTCCGGAATCCTCAGCTACAGGAAGGCACTTTCATGTGTTTTTCCAAACGGTTGGGAATTTATTTTTGGGGAGGAAAGAAAAAGGAAAGTAACCCTGCCTCTTTGTTAAAGAGCCCTGTGCTGCGAAAGATTCTACAGCGTTTAAAGTCCCAGGTGGATTACATCATTTTGGATACGCCCCCTTGCGGGATGTTCCAGGACGCAGCTGTTTTAGCTGACTGTGCGGATGCCTCTTTGTTGGTGGTTCGATATGACGCGGTCACCGGAGGAAATGTGACAGAAGCTCACTCCCTTAGTGGGGTATGTATTTAACTCCTATCCGCAGACGACGAGCCACTACGGATATGGCAGATACGGCTACGGCCGGTATGGATACGGAAAATACGGATATGGCAAATCGGGTTACGGCTATGGAGCAGACCAAGGCCACCGGGAAATTCCCTCTCCGGCCAGCGGAAAAAGGACAGCTGGATGAAGCCTATCACAGATCTTCATTGTCACCTTTTGCCGGGTTTGGACGACGGGGCGGATACCTGGGATCAGGCCTGGAACATGGCTCTGGATGGATTTTCTACCGGTACGAGGAGAATAGTCTGTACCCCTCACTGTACCACCGGCGATCCGCACCTCCAGCAGCGTACCGAAAGAATCCTGGATGGGATAACGAAAATGAATCGCCTTTTAGAAGCGGAGCAGTTACCTATGCAGGTGGATGCGGGAATGGAATTGCTGTGTGGGGAGAGAGTGGGTGAGACGCTGTTCAGAGGACCACTGCTTTCCTTGGCAGGTTCTCGCTATCTTCTGATCGAATTTCCTTTTCAGGAGCGGCTGTCAAGGATGGAATGGGTGATTCACCAAGTATTTCTCTCCGGAAAGATTCCCGTTTTGGCCCATCCGGAACGATATCCAGCAGTTCAACGGGATCCCGGATGCCTGGGGGATTGGTTTGAGGCAGGCTGCGTTCTCCAACTGGATAAGGGAAGCGTTCTGGGGGATTTTGGATCCTCTAATTGTCGCACGGCTTTGTGGGCTTTGGAAAGAGGGACGGTCCATGTGGTGGCAAGCGATGCCCACAACACCACCACTCGTACCGCTAGTTTTCGCAGGCTGGAACGGTTTTTTGCCCAGCATTTTTCCGTTTCCTATGGAGATTTGCTTCTGAGACACAATCCCAACCGGATAGTTTCCGATCGGCCTCTGGTGGGCATGGAGAGGGAAGAAATGGAATGAGAAAAAGCTCCCGCCCAAAATTCCGTTGGGATTTTTGGGGTGAGGAGCTTTTTTGGAGAAGTGCCCGTTTTACTGGGGGATCAGCCCCAAACTTCCTGGGCAATTTCTTTTACCAGAGCCAGTTTTGCCCACTGCTCTTCCTCGGTCAGCTTGTTGCCGATTTCACAGGAAGCAAATCCGCATTGGGGGCTCAAGCACAAACGGTCCAGAGGCACATAGGCAGCCGCTTGACGAATTCGAGCAATCACGGTGGTCTTGTCTTCCAGCTGGGGATTCTTTGTGGTGATCAAACCAAGCACCACTTTTTTGTCGGGAGACACCTGATTTAAACATTGGAAGCCGCCGGAACGTTCATCGTCAAATTCCAGGTAGAGTGCGTCCACTGCTTCCTGGGCAAACACCAGGTGGGCGATTTTGTCGTAAGCGCCGGAGCATGCCCAGGTGGAGTGGAAGTTTCCCCGGCAGATATGGGTGGTCACCGTAAGGTCTTCAGGCTTGTTCTGGAGAGCGAGATTGTTGACCAGCAAGAACTCCTGCTGGAGCTGTTCCAGGCCGGCTTCGTCGGTGCCGAAGAACAGACTGGCTCTGGGGTCAATGAAGCAGCCCCAGGTGCAGTCGTCCAGTTGAAGATTCCGGCATCCTGCCTCGTACAGGTCTGCAATGACCTTCTGATACCCGGCTACCAGGTCGGTGATTAGCTGGTCATGGGAAGGATAAATGCGGCGGGTGCTCTCCTGGTTCATGGGCATAATCAATTGCTCCAGAAACTGGGCAGGAGCAGGGATGGTCTGCTTGGCCACGGTATTTTCGTCTTCCAGTGCTTTGACGAACCGGAAATGCTCCACGAAGGGATGCGTTTCCACAGAGAGCTTTCCCGTCAAGTAAGTGTCGTCAATTTTGGCGTCTTCGTGGTGGAAGGGAAGCCCCTTTTCAGTGGGGGAGTGGCCGATGCCCTGGAACCCCCACATGAAGTCCAGATGCCAGGTGGCCCGGCGAAATTCTCCATCGGTGATCACCGGGAATCCTGCCTTCTTCTGACGGTTGACCAAGTCTACAATGGCTTGATCTTCCACAGCTTTTCGTTGGGCTTCTGTGATGGCCCCGGATTCAAAATCGGTCCGGGCTTTTTTCAATGCTTCGGGACGCAGAAAGCTTCCCACGTAGTCGTAACGGAACGGGCTATG
Organism: uncultured Oscillospiraceae bacterium; assembly: GCA_900543305.1. Taxonomy (GTDB): domain Bacteria; phylum Bacillota; class Clostridia; order Oscillospirales; family Acutalibacteraceae; genus Acutalibacter. Next base: position 30,370 of record UQQZ01000009.1, on the reverse strand, counting down.
TAATTTACTCATTTGATCATTCTCCTTTGTGTCTCGCGAACAGTATTGTAACGCAAAGGAGGCGTTCCGTAAAATAGAAAAGAAAAGGGGTTTGCCATAGTTTCAGCCTATGGCGAACCTCTTGAGCTCCTCGATATAATGCTCTGCAAACGGACTGAGCACCAGCTTTCTGTGGGTGATGTATCCGATTTCCATGGAGTCTTCCACCTGCAAAGGAACAGCTACAATGTGCTTGCCGTTGAGCTCCTCGTTGATGACCCCACTGCAAATGGTATACCCATTGAGGCCCACCAGCAGATTGAAAAGGGTAGCCCGGTCACGAACCATGATGTCCTTTTTGCTTTCCAACGTGCTCAGGATTTCTTCGGAGAAGTAAAAAGCATTGTGATCTCCCTGTTCGTAGGAAAGACGGGGATAGGGTGCCAGGTCCTCCAAGGTGACAAATGGCTTTTTGGCCAAAGGATTCTCCGAACCTACAAAGACATGGGGTTTTGCCACAAAAAGCCGCTTAAATACCAGATCAAATTCTCGAAAGGTCTTGCGCAGAACGGTTTCGTTGAAGTTGTTTACATATAGAACGCCCACCTCACTTTTCAGCTTGGCCACATCCTCCAATATTTCATAGGTCTGGGTTTCGCGGATCCGGAAATCGTATTCTTCCCCGCCATATTCCTTCAGCAGTGCCACGAAGGCTTCTACCGCAAAGGAATAGTGCTGTGTGGAGACACAGAACTGATGGCGGACGGGAGCGTTTCCGCAGTAGCGTTCTTCGATGAGTTTTGTTTGGCTGATCACCTGCCGGGCATAGCCCAGAAATTCTTCACCTTCCGTAGTCAAGATCACGCCTTTATTGGTTCGGTTAAAAATGGTGATTCCCAGTTCATTTTCCATTTCCTTCACAGAGGCTGTAAGACTGGGTTGGGCGATATAAAGATTTTCCGCGGCTTTGCTGACAGTTCCAGCAGAAGCCACTTCCACCACATATTTCAATTGCATTAGGGTCATGGTATCCACTCCTTTTCAGCCCAATGGCTGGGGGAAGCACTTGGACGGCAGCTTCTCTGGGGGCCTTCCTGCTCTGAAAAGATTTTACCTGTTATTGTATCTGGATTCAATTGAAATATTTAATATTATGAAAGCTGTCATTCTCTATATGGATCATAGAAAAGATAGCTGGTATGCCGGGAGAAGTTTCAAGGGGAAAGAACTTTTTCTTGACGAATGGCATAAGATACGGTATAGTATTCATACTCTTTGCACTGCATTACATCCTTTCGGGGGTGCGAGATCAACAGTACAAACTGAGCAGGCGATGCCCGAAGAGGGCGTGGGGCCGGGCCGCAGAACGTGGCAGCAGATGAATGAACGCATCTGTGGGACAGTTGTATGTTACACGGATGCTTTTTTTATAGCATTTTTTGGAACAGACTATCTCGATGGGGTGCTCATAAGAGAAAAATCAATGCCATGCCGATTGGCACGAACAGGAGGATTCTTTTATGGCAACTGAAAAAGAAAAACAAATCCAAGCTACCACACAGAAGGCAAACCTTGACGAACGGATCGTGATCCGAAAATTGTCCTTAGTCAGTGTGATTGGCAACGCAATCCTATCGGGATTCAAGCTGTTTGCCGGAATAGCCGGCAATTCCAGCGCCATGATCTCTGACGCAATCCACTCTTTTTCCGATGTACTGACCACGTTGATTGCATGGATTGGCGTGAAAGTGTCCAAGAAAGAGTCGGATTCCGGCCATCCCTATGGCCATGAACGGCTGGAATGTATCGCTTCCTTGTTCTTGGGGGCGGTCCTGCTGATAACAGGACTGGGGATTGGAAAAGTAGGCGTGGAGACCATCTTGTCGGGCAGATATGAAACGTTGGCTGTTCCCAGTGCCATTGCTTTGCTTGCGGCTGTGATTTCCATTGTAGGCAAGGAGGCCATGTACTGGTACACTCGGTATTACGCCAAGCTGATCAATTCCAGTGCGTTCCTGGCAGATGCGTGGCATCATCGTTCGGACGCATTTTCCTCGGTGGGTTCCCTGATCGGCATTGGAGGCGCCATGTTGGGGTTCCCTGTATTGGATTCTGTGGCCAGTGTGGTGATTTGCCTGTTCATTGTGAAGGTTTCCTACGATATTTTGAAAGACTCGGTCACCAAGCTGCTGGATACTTCCTGTGGGGAGGATTATGAGCGCCGGTTAAGCGACTATGTGTCCGCCCAGAACGGCGTAGTCTGCGTGGACCTGTTGCGTTCCCGAATGTTTGGAAACAAGGTCTACATTGATTTGGAAATTCAGGTAGACGGAGAGAAACCGCTGCGGGAGGCTCATGAAATAGCCGAGCAGGTTCATGAGGGTGTGGAACAGGAATTCCCCGATGTGAAACACATTATGATTCATGTAAACCCCGCCCAGAGTTTGGGGTAAGAAAGGGTTTCAAAACTGAATAAGGCCTTGCAGAAAAACCGCCGCGGGACTGGCTCCTGGGGCGGTTTGATGGTCTTGTTCCGTTGGGGCGAGAAAATGGTTCCTGTGTGGAAGCTTCGTTTTTATGAAAAAATTCTGTAGGTGGGAAAACTTTAAATTCACCGCCTCGTTCCAGCCGGCAAGAGAAAAACGGAAATGAAGAAAGAAAAAACTATTGACAAATTTCGATATGATGTGTATACTCATACCAGAGTTCCAAAAAAGGAGGCGAGAAAATGGAGTTGGATGCCAGACGGACTGCTATCATTTTCAAAGCCTTTTGCGATGAAAACAGGATTCGGATTCTGCAATTGTTGACCACAGGAGAAAAATGCGCCTGTAAGCTTCTGGAAGAGGTGAATGTGTCACAGCCCACCTTATCGCACCACATGAAGATTCTATGCGAATCCGGTATTGTAGTGGGACGGAAGGAAGGAAAATGGATGTATTACTCCATTTCTCCCCAGGGCAGAGAGAAAGCCTTTCGCTGCTTAGAAGAGTTGACCCAAGCCCAAAGACCTGAACTGAGAAATTCGTGCTGCGATCATTGAGTCCCAAGGATTGTGGCACATTTTTTCGGTCAAATACATAGATATATTTGAATATAACTATCTATAGGAGGCGTTACTGTGAGTGCATGGAAAGCAGGCTGGGATTTTTTTCAAAATGAGCTATTGGGAATGGGATGGCTAAACCGAGGAATTGGGTGGTTGCTTTCCCAATTAGGGCTGGATCTATCCAGCAAAGTGGGAGGAAGTATCCAGTTTTTCCTCTACGATGTGATCAAGATCATGATCTTGTTGGGCGTTTTGATTCTGCTTATTTCCTATATCCAGAGTTATTTCCCTCCAGAGCGGACCAAACGTATCTTAGGCGGTTTTCACGGAGTGGGGGCCAACGCAGTGGCTGCTTTGTTGGGAACGGTGACGCCTTTCTGCTCCTGTTCTTCGATTCCCTTGTTTATCGGTTTTACCAGCGCAGGTTTACCTCTGGGTGTGACATTTTCCTTTCTCATCTCTTCTCCCATGGTCGATTTGGGATCGTTGGTGTTGTTGATGAGTATTTTCGGATGGAAGGTGGCAGTGGTATATGTTTTTGTGGGGCTTGTGATTGCAGTGGCTGGAGGCACCTTGATTGAAAAACTGCATATGGAGGATCAGGTAGAAGGTTTTATGGCCCAGCGTTCTTCTCTGGAACTTTCCCAAGAGAAACTAACAGTGAAGGAACGGTTGTCATTTGCCTGTGAGCAGGTCCTGTTAACGGGGAAAAAAGTAGCGCCGTATATCTTGGTAGGTGTAGGGATAGGGGCAGTGATTCACAATTGGATTCCCCAGGAATTGATCGTCAAGGCATTGGGAAATGGAAACCCTCTGGGAGTTGTGTTGGCTACAGTGTGCGGTGTTCCCATGTACGCCGATATTTTTGGAACCATCCCCATTGCAGAGGCGTTGCTCTCCAAAGGAGCTTTGTTAGGTGTGGTGCTATCTTTTATGATGGCAATCACCACATTGTCTCTGCCATCTCTTATCATGTTGCGGAAGGTGGTAAAACCCAAATTGCTGGGTATTTTCGTGGGAATTTGTACGGTGGGAATCATACTGGTAGGATACTTTTTCAATGCAGTGGAGTCTCTGCTCCTCTAACAGCAGGAGTAAAACATATTTTGATAACCTGGACTCTCATAAAATGAAACTGGAGGAATTTACGATGGCAATTTTTGGTTTTGGAAAAAAGAAAGCTGTGGAGCAAGAAAAATCCACTTGCGGATGTCCTTGCGGGCATTCTGTGGAAGCGAAGGCAGGACAAAATGTTCCGTGTGGGGGAGTAGGAGAAAAAATCCATACAGTAGCCGTGCTGGGATCAGGATGCTCCTCCTGCCATGCTTTGTGGGAGAATACGAAAGAGGCGGTGAAGGCCTTGGCACTTCCAGTAGAAGTAGGGTATGTGACAGACTTGTCCCAGATCGCGGCATATGGCGTGATGCAGCTACCGGCTTTGGTGGTCAATGACCAGGTGGTTTCCGCAGGGCGAGTGTTAAAAAGCGAAGATGTGGAAAAGCTCCTTCAGAAATGGACGCGGAAATGACAGGGTTTGCCCCAGTGGCTGGGTGGTTAGGTTGACCGGAGTCATTCCTGGGTACCCGGCGGATCATGTACCTTAAAATAGCGATGAAAGCGATTCCAAAACAAAAATGCCTCGGTTTATCCGAGGCATTTTGCTTTCACCCGAGCAGGGGGCCATAAAGCGCTGAGACATCGAAAACACGTCAAGAGAAGATGATATCAAACATCTGTCTCAAGTACTCTTTTTGATCGTACTTACCGTGACAACTGCTCCAGTCCAGCGCCATGCCCATAAGAATGGCGTTATATGTGGTGATTAGCAGATTGGGATCCTGATCGGACCGAATAACTCCTTCCGATTGTCCTTGCTGCACAAGCTCTTGAATCAAGCGCAGCTGGATTTGATGGGACTCACTGGCTTGACTGCAGCGCAAGGCGGAGAAATACCCGGATCCATTTTGGGTATCAGCCACGATCATAGCGTTGAGCAAAGGAGCGGTCAATTTGATCGTGTTGTCGATGCTGTACTCGTAGATTTTCCAGAGTTTCTGTTTGGTATCTTTGATCACCAGAAGTTCCGGCATGATGGTCAGGATATTTTGATATAGCATTTCATAATAGCGAAAAATAAGGTCGCTCTTTTCATTGAAATGATAATAAAAGGTTCCTTTGGTCACACCACAGGCATTGCAGATGACGTTGATAGAAGTTTCGTTATAGCCATGTTTTTGAAACAGCGAAATAGCGGTTTCCACAATGTTTTTTTCAATATCGTTCAAAAAAACATACCCTCCTGTCCTTGCGGTTTAAAAAATTATACCACGGTATGGAAAATTGGACAAGTTGTAAAAAAATGACAAAAAACCGGAAACGCTTTCATTGAATCTTCTAAAAAGAGTTGTTAGAATGAAGATAAATTCAGTGAAAACCGAAGCGCTGTTAACAAAGGAGTATTGTCACATGGGTAAATACGATTGTCTTTTTGAGCCGTTGCGTGTGGGATCCCTTCAGCTAAAAAACAGAATTGTGCTGGAACCGATGGGAATTCACAGTCACCGTCTTGTCAACGAAGACGGCAGCTTTACGGAAGATGGAATCACATTTTACGAAACTATTGCAAAGGGTGGCACCGGTCTGATTATCACCAGCGCCATGCCTGTAAACTCTACCTTTGACTTGGCAAAGGGGAGCAAGGCGTCTATGGACCTGGCTGGCGAGGCGTTTGTGGAAAACACAAAAAGCTTTACGCAACGCATTCACCAATACGGAGCGAAAGTCTTTATGCAGCTTTCTGCAGGGGCAGGCCGTGTGCAGCCCCGATTTATTGCAGACGGCGAGCCGATAGCGCCTAGCGACGGTCTGCCCAATTTCTGGAATCCCTCCATTCTCCATCGGGCGCTGACCAAGGAGGAGATCGAGCAGTATATCCGTTGCTTTGGTCAGGCTGCTCGGAAAGCCAAGGAAGGCGGTGTGGATGGCGTAGAGATCCATGCTGTGCACGAAGGGTATCTGTTGGATCAATTTACCCTGGCATTCTGCAACAAGCGAACCGATGAATATGGCGGGAGCCTGGAAGGCCGTTTTCTGTTTGCCAAAAGGATTGTGGAAGCGATCAAGGAGTCCTGTGGGCAGGATTATCCCGTTTCCATTCGCTACAGTGTGCGTTCCATGATGAAGGGCTTCAACAGCGGCGCATTGCCGGGAGAGGTATTTACGGAAGTGGGACGCGATTTAGACGAAGGCATTGCCGCCGCCCAATTATTGGAGTCCTATGGTTACGACATGCTCAACGCCGACAACGGAACCTATGATTCCTGGTGGTATCCCCATCCTCCGGTGTATATGCCGGAAGGCTGCAACCTGCCGGAGTCTGTTGCAATCAAGAAGTATGTGCACATTCCTGTGGTGTGTGCAGGCAGGATGGACAACCCGGAGCTTGCCCTGAAGGCAATTCAGGAAAAGCAAATCGATGGCATTGGCCTGGCACGTCAGCTTTTGGCGGATCCTGAATGGCCCAATAAGCTTATGCACGGCGAATCGGAGGAAATCCGTCCCTGTATTGCCTGTCATGCTGGGTGTCTCAACCGCATCTTCAAGGGTCAAGATCTTTGCTGTGCTCTGAATCCCGCAGTGGCGCGGGAAAAGGAATATGCCCTTCTTCCCGCTGAAAAGAAGAAGCATGTTGTGGTTGTGGGCGGAGGCATTGGAGGTATGGAAGCTGCCCGTGTATGTGCTCTCCGCGGCCATGAGGTAGATCTGTATGAAAAGACCGACAAAATGGGCGGTATGTTTATCCCTGCTTCGGCCATGTCTTTCAAAGAGTCGGACAAGCGTCTGATTGCCTGGTATGAGCATCAGATGAATAGGTTAGGTGTACATCTTCACATGAATACTACGGTGACCAAAGAAATGCTGGAGGAGCTCCGTGCGGATGAAGTCTTTGTGGCTACCGGTTCCAGCACTCGTACCTTGTCTCTGGAGGGCTTTGATGACAGTCGTGTCCTGACGGCTGTGGATGCGCTGATGAATCCGGAAAAGGTCCAAGGGGATATCGTGGTCATTGGCGGCGGCCTGACCGGTATTGAAATCGCCTACGAGTACGCGCGCAAGGGATCCAAGGTAACCGTTTTGGAAGCCATGGACAAGTACCTCAATGTGGATCTGGCGGCCGCAAATAAGAATTTCCTGCTTTCTGCGGTGGATTTGTATCAGATTGACGTGCATGTAAACGCCAAGGTCAGCGCCTATGTCGACGGCAGTGTTGCTTATAGCGATCCTGCCGGAGAGCACAAGGTCAAAGCCGACACTGTCATTGTCAGCATCGGATACAACAGTGATAAGTCTTTGGCGGAAAAGCTGGGGACAGACCATGTGCATGTGATTGGGGATGCAAACCACGTCTCCAACTTGATGGGAGCCATTTGGCAGGCTTATGAAACGGCAATGAAGCTGTGATTTTCCTGAGGACCTGGAGAAAGGTCCTTTGGCAATAAAAAAAGAAAAAAGAAACCGACACTTGTTTGAGCGTATCTGGCTCGAAAGTGTCGGTTTCTTACGTTTTAAGGAAAATAGCGGGAAAAAGAAGATGCTGTATTTCCGGCAAAGAAGGTCATCTGGGGAAGAAAGGCCATCAGACAAAAGTGACATCACCATTTTTTCTCCCGGACGATTTCCGGCGTATAGGCAGAGCGGGGGCGATTGGTGCTGGCTTCATAAATCCATTTTCCATAGACTGCGAAAGATTCTTGAATAAAGGTGGCAAATTCGTCGGGGGAAGTGGTTGGTTCCTCCTGAATCCAATGTTCCACCAGTTCGAACAGCATATCGATACTGTGGGCCACAAAGAAGTTAAACATGACATCTCCGTGGACATTGGAAGGATAGTCTTTTTTCATATAGGGGGTGAGTATCTTCCGCGCTTCTTCCCAGAATCCGTTTTGTCCCTTTACCTCAAAGGCATGACGGAAAAATTCCTTTTCTCCGTAGACCTGCTGACAGATCTGCTTGAATAGGTCCCAGAAAAGGCTGTCAGGTGCCAGCTGGATTTTGGAGAAGAAACTTTCCTGGTAGGTGGCGGCCAATAGAGAGTATTTGTCGGGAAAATAGCGGTAAAAGCTCCGGCGGCTGATGTGAGCTAACTCGCAGAGCTCTCCAATGGTGATTTTGGAAAAAGGCTGCTGCCGAAGCAGCTTTCGCATGCATTTGACCAATGTAAAACGGGTCGCGTTAGAAGCCATGGAATTTTCCCTCCTTTTTTCTATTATACACTGGCTCCCAAGAAGATTGCAACAGACCTCCGTGGCCAGTCATTCGGTGTCACATTTTCGACAAAGTGTGACAGAATGGCGCATCCAGTCAAAACTGTGTTGCGGAGAAATCTGGGAAGCTTGCTATAATGATTGACAGAATCATAACAGGGGAAAAGAAGGTGGTATCGGGGAGAAACCATGGTGAAACTATACCATCCATATTTTCACACAAGGGAGTGAAGCTTTGCATGGGCCAGTGGAAAAAAACCAGCTGTTACAACTGTGGTGTTTGCTGCGGTTTGGAAGTGGAAATCGAAAACAATCAAGTGGTAAATGTGCGGCCTGATAAAGCCAGTATGCGTTCTTTGGGAGGATATTGTTGCAGGAAAGGCAGATCTCTGCAATATTTTCAGGAAAACAAGAATCGTCTCAATCATCCGCTGAAGAGAGTGGGGGACGATTTTGTAGAGATCACCTGGGAGCAGGCCCTCAGTGAAATTGGCGCAAAAATCAAAGACCTGCGTTCCCAGTATGGTCCGAAGGCTTTCGGCGTCTATGGCGTGGGCTTGGCAGTAGACCAGGTAGAAATGTATCCCCTGCACGATTTGGGAAACTTTCTGGGAACCCAATGGTGGTTTAACCCTCTGTCTGTAGAATTTATGGCTCCTTGGTGGAGCAACGGCAAATTTTTGGGCAGGCAGTTCCCCCCTATTGAAGGGGAGACCTCCGGCAACGATGTGTTTATGGTCTGGGGCGCCAATACCTATGTGAGTCACAATGTGGGCAATGCCCGCCAGGTGATCCGTGAGGCTTCTGAAGATCCCAACCGCATGTTTATTGTGGTGGATCCCTGCCTGTCGGAAACGGCCCGGATGGCGGATTTGCACATCATGCCCAAACCTGGTTCCGATGCCCTGCTGCTGCGGGCTCTCATTGCCATTATTTTGGAAAAGGGATGGCAGGACCAGGAGTTTCTGGATCAGTATACGGTGGGCTGGGAAAAAGCCAAGACGTGGTTTGAAAACTTTGACGTTGAGGGAGCTCTGAAGGTATGCGGAGTGCCTCGGGATCAGGCGGAGTATTTTGCGGAGATCCTCAGCACGAAAAAGTGGGGCGTCCATGTGGATTTGGGCATTTTCTTCGGCAGACACAGCACCCTCAGCTGCTATCTGATCAATATGTTGGCGGCAGTGACAGGCTGCCTCATGCGACCGGGAACGAATGTGGTGGCGAACGGTTACATGAGTTGGGGCCCTTACACCGACGAGAATACCCCTGACCGGTGGAGAACCTGGAAGACAAACAGCTTTCCTACCATTGGCTACTATCCTGGTGGATGTCTTCAGGAATGTATGGAAGATCCCAACGAAGAGAACCGGTTGCGTTGCCTCTTCGTTACGGCAGGGAACCCCGCTCGTTCCTACCCCGATTCCACCACTTTGATCCGAGACTTCAAGAACCTGGATCTTCTTGTTGTAGTGGATATCGCCATGACAGAAACATGCCGCTGCGCCGACTATGTTTTGCCCGGCACTACTGGGTATGAACGCTTTGGCGCCACCATTTTTACTGGCGGCTATCCTTATTCCACCTTGACAGTGAAACAGAAGCTGCTGGAGCCTGTGGGGGAGAGAAGGGACGATTCGGAAATCTGGGTGGACATTATAGAAGCCGCTGGATTTTTGCCGGAAATTCCCCAGTCGCTGTATGATAAGGCCCAGGAAGCCGTTGAGGCCGACGACAGAATGGCCATCTTAAAGCCCGTTCAGGACTACCTGGCGGAAATTCACCGGGAAGATTGCCTGATGCCGGTGCTGTATAAAGTGATGGGTAAAGCCATGGGTTCTGTGGGCAAAGCGGTGTTTTGGGCCCAGTTTATCTTTGGTGAGCTGAATATGCAGAACGCCATGCGGGTGGGGTACACCTTCCCTCACAAGCATCCCGAGCTGGAATACGATCCCGAGACGGCGCCTCTTGTCATCCGCGATCAAGTGTTCGGTGTGGTAGATCGGAGCCCCAGTGGCATGGTGATTGCAGGCGCAGATGGTACCATAGAGGGTGCCTTGCAGGATCAGGTCTGCTATCCGGATAAAAAGATTCACCTCTTTGACGAAACGGTGGACCGGTACATCGGCTGTATCAATCCTCAGGAGGAGGGGGAGAAACTTGCTCTTACCCCAGAGTATCCCTTCCTGGTTTCCGCCGGTACCCACAGCGAAGAGGGCGTGAACACCGTCATGCGCAATCCCGCTTCCTACCGCTACCGTCAGCCCTATGTGTTCCGGATGAATCCGGAAGATGCCAAAGAGATGAACATAGCCAACGGCCAGTGGGTGAAGGTGACTTCTAAAGCAGGTTCGATCAAGGTTCCCGTGGAGTATTCCCGGTATTCTGCCAGAGGCTACGGTTCCATTCCCCACCATTTCGGCCTTTACGATGAGAATAAGAAAGCATACGGCGAAGCAGTGAACATTCTTACCTCCGGAGAGGACCATGATGAAATTACCGGTGACCCCACTTACCGGTATGTTCCCTGCCGCGTTGAACCACTGAAGGAAGGAGAAAGCCATGATTTCTGGAACTATGGAAAGTAATGCTACAAGTTTGTTGGATATGGCCCTCGCGCTGCAACAAGAAAAAGGCTGGATCTCCGACAGCGATGTGGCTTCCCTTGCGGAACAGAGAAAGATGCCTGTTTCCCAAGTGTATGAGGCTCTCAGTTTCTACTCCATGATTTGTCTGGAGAAGCTCGCCAAGGTTAACATTCAGGTGTGTCGTGGGACAAGCTGCTACACGGCGAAAGGGGCGGACATTCTCAAGGAGATTGAGCGGATCACCCACTGCTCCATTGGCCAGACTTCTCCGGACGGCCTGTACCGGGTGGATTATGTAGAGTGTATCGGCCACTGTGAGACAGCGCCCAATGTACTTATCAATGGGAAGCTGTACCAGTCGGTGACAGCAGAAAGCATACAAACCATTTTAAAGGAGGCGGCTCTGTAATGGCAGTACAGGAAATGCGGTTAGCTCTCCGCAATCTGGGAAAGATCGATCCGGAATCCATAGACGATTATTTGGCCGCTGGTGGATACAAGGCCCTGGAGAAGGCCAAGACCATGGATCGAAACACCTTGATTGCTGAAGTGGAAAACGCTTCTAAACTCCGCGGACGTGGGGGCGCAGGGTTCAATACCGGTTTTAAGTGATCTGGCGCCAAGGCAAGTGCCGGGGACGTGAAATACGTGGTGTGCAACGCCGACGAGGGGGAGCCCGGCACTTTTAAAGACCGGATCATCCTGGAAAGCGATCCCCATACCGTATTGGAAGGGGTTTTGATTGCAGCCTATGCAATCGGTGCCACCGAGGCCATCATTTATTGCCGCGGTGAATATGAGCGACAGATCTACCTGCTGCGCCACGCGGTGGAGCAGGCCCAGAAACGGGGTTTCACAGCAGGTGTTCATGTGCAGGTTTACTCTGGGGCCGGTTCCTATGTGTGCGGCGAAGAGACCGCGTTGCTCAATTCCATTGAGGGTCGCAGGGCGGAGCCCCGGATGAAGCCGCCTTATCCCACCGTGGCAGGAGCTTTCGGAAAGCCCACCGTAGTCAATAACGTGGAGACCTTCGCCAATGTTCCGGTGATCGTAGAGAGAGGTGCCCAGTGGTATTCCCAGATCGGTGCCCCGGATTACCCCGGTACCAAAGTGTTCTCCATCTCTGGCGATGTCCAGAATCCCGGATGTTACGAGGTGGCAACGAACTCTTCTTTGAACGATGTCATTGCTTTGGCTGGAGGTACCCAAGAAGGCCACACTATCAAGGCGGTACAGCTGGGAGGTTCTTCCTGTGGATATATCAAGGGTTCCGAGTTGAACCAGTCGGTGGATTTTGATTCCCTGCGCCGTAATGGCAAATCATTGGGATCCGGCGCTGTATTGGTTCTCAACGAGACTCACAGCATGGTAGATCAGGTCCAGCAGATTCTCCACTTCCTCCGCCACGAGTCCTGCGGCAAGTGTACTCCTTGCCGGGAGGGGCTGTATCAGGCAAGCCTGCTGATGGACAAGTTTGCCCAATCTCAGGCCACCCAAGAAGACTTAGAGATGCTGCAATCTCTGTATGCCCTCATGTCCAAAGATTGCTTCTGCGCTCTGGGGCAGGGAGCTCTCACCGCGTTTGTCAGCGCCTATGAAAACTTCCCGGAAGATTTTGCTGAAAGGATGGTGAAGTAAAATGGCGAATATTCATTTAACCATTGACGATCGAGAACTGGAAGTGGCGGAAGGCCTCACCATTTTGGAAGCTGCCCGGCAAAACGGGATCCAAATTCCCACCCTGTGCTATTTGAAAGAATTGGACCCCCACGCCTCTTGCCGGATTTGTGTGGTAGAGGTGGAAGGAATGCGGACGTTCCAGCCTTCCTGTTCCACCAAAGTCCGGGACGGCATGGTGGTTCACACCAACACGGAGGCCGTTCGCGCCAATCGGAAGCTGACGCTGCAGATGATCATGGCGCACCATGCAGTGGACTGCCATCACTGTCTGCGGATTGGAAACAGCAAAGAGGAAGATTTGGATCCCAAGTTCTGTGAGATGTGCTTTTTCTGTGACTGTGTCCGGGATGGCATTTGCGAGCTCCAGGCCTTGAACCGGGAATACCATGTGGACAAGCTGCCCTTTCCCATTGATGGATACCGCTACACAGAGGACGTTTCCCTGCACTCTGTCAATCGCAACGCCAATAAGTGCGTCAAGTGCCGCCGGTGCGTGGACGTGTGCCAGGGTGTGCAGACCGTCCACAACCTGGCCCTTTACGGCAGAGGCCAGGAGTATCGGGTAACTCCGTCCATGAACAAGCCCATGAGTGAAAGTCCCTGCGTGCGCTGTGGCCGCTGCGTGGATGTGTGCCCTACCGGTGCCGTGTACATGGAAGAGTCCATCGACAACATGCTGGCAGACGCTCATGCTTACGGGGTGAAGACTGTGGGTATGGTGTCCTCCACAGTGTTGCCGGAGCTGGAAAAGCTGAACAAGATGGAGCCGGGGACTCTGGATATCCACAAAGTGATTGCCGGGATGAAAAAAGAGGGCATTGACTGTGTGGTTAGCGAGGAACAGGTGATCGACCAAAACCAGGCTCTGGCGGAGAAGCTTATCAAAACCGCCCAGGGACCGGTGATCCTCAGCAACAGCTTTGCCGTGAAGAACTTTGTGCAGGAGTTTTTCCCGGAACTGGAGCATCAAGTGACTTTTTATCCCTCCTTGCAGCAGACCTTCTCCCAGCTGGTAAACGAACAGCTGATCCCCCAGTTTGGTTGGGAATCCAATCAGGTGAAGACTGTGGTGTTTACCGCAAACAATGAAAATGGTGCCGAGGCAAAGGAGCAAGCCACTGCGGATTACTCCATGAATCCTCGGGAGATCTACAGGACATTCCTGCGCACTGGCGTGGACCTTCATCGAATCAGGCCTACGGATGCCTTGAAGCAGAACCCCGACGCCGCATATCTCTATGGCCCGGCTACTGGCCCGGTCACTTTCAATTATGAAAAAGAGCCAGAGATCATGCGGGTGGCAGGCAAAAAGATCGCCATTGCCCACAACCTAGGTCAGTGCAGAAAATTGCTGGAGGAGATCGCAGGCGGTACTTGTTCTTACGATATCGTCCGTCTGTGTGCTTAAGAATCTGTTGGTAACAAAAGAATATTCACTTTCGAGCGGCAGTATCTACGGGGAAACCTATGAGACTGTCGCCGCAGGCCCAAATGCGAGCCTGCCGAGTAAGTGTGGAAACGCACTTGCTTTCCGTGTTTGAGAAGAGAGTGGTTCCAATCCCCCCTTGTGGGGGGAGAAGGCGTACTTTGTCTTTTCAGGCCAAGTGCGCCTTTTTTGTGTATTCTCCTCTTTCTTCTTGTTGTCTTATGAGATCAAGGAGTGGTAACTTGTGCGAAAAATTCCCTTAAAGACCCTTTTATTTTTGACTCTGTGCTGTGATCTGGGCCTGTTTGCCAAACGGCTGATCAATCCGCTGGCCAATCTCTTTACGGATGCACTACATATTCCGGGGGGAATTGGCACCAGCTTTTCCCTGATGTTTTTGGTGATAGCTGCGGCGGTAGTTCCCATGTTTGGATGTGGAACCATAATGGGAGCGGTGCAGAGTGTGCTGGCCTTGGCCTTTGGCATGGTAGGCAGTATGGGTGCACTGTCACCCATCGGATATATTTTGCCGGGCATCGCCATTGACCTGTTGACCTGGACACTGGGCCGCACACGTCTCAGTGACCCCAGCAAGCTGGCTTTGATCAATTCCTGTGCAGGGGTGGTGGCTTCCTTAACGGCATGTGCCATTGTTTTTCGCCTGCAAGGACCGGTATTGCTGCTGTATCTCTGTGTATCCGCCACTTCAGGAGCTGTGTGCGGCACCCTGGGGGCCGAGATCGTAAGGCGGATACGTCCTCTTTTGAAAACGGTATCCACAAAAAACAAAATTCATTCAAATGAACAAACAGGGAGTGAAAACAAATGAAGAAAAATCGTTTTTTGATCCTCTTTCTCATTGTACTTGTGGTTGTATCTGCGGGTGTGGCTATATGGCACAACACCACCCGTGTCACCGCACCGGAAGGAACATTGCGTATTGAATATGGAGAGGCCGTCACCCAGTTGCCGCTGGACCAGCTGACGCTGACCTCTGTTCAGGGCACGCTGGTCAACGGAAAGGGGGAGGAGAGGACCATTGATGGCCAGGGCATTCTTCTTTCCCAAGTGCTGAACCAAGCGGGTATCTCAGAATATGGGCAGGTGGAGGCCGTAGCAGATGACGAATACAGCGCCATTGTCACGAAGGAAGAAATTGACCAGCCGGATCAGGTTTATCTGTTACTGGAACAAGAGGAACGGCCCCAGTTGGTGGTGTTTGGGGATGAAAACAGCAAGCGCAATGTCAGCGGCGTGATTCGCTTGGTGGTCACATGATCCCTTTTGCCAGCAAACGCAACCAGGTATATCCCGTCCTGCTTCAGGGAAAAGCATCTGTCGGAAAATGGTTTACCTATTTGGAAGATTGGCAGCGGGAGACAGACCTTTACCGGGATTTGTCCGGAAAGCTTTCTGTTCTCCATGTGCGAAAAGAGATTCCCGGAGTGTTGGTGACCGACTATTGTCCCCAGCCTACGCTTCTCCATGTGTTGGAGGAACAAGAGCGCTACGGTTTTTCTCCAGATCCCTGGATCGGCTTAGGTCTTTGGCTGGAGAGATGCCACGCCTTATGTGGGAAGCTTCCTTTGGAAGGCAATCTGCGGAACTTTCTTTGGGATCCTTTCCAGGAGGAAGTGATAGGCTTGGACCTGGAAAGCTTTCTTCCCAGCACTCTTGTGGCCTGCGGGGCCCAGATGATCGCTGGAATCTTGACTTATGCTCCGGAGAGATCCGCTGTCAAAAAGCAGGCAGCCGACCTGTTGAGGGCCCAGTTGAAGGTGTCGGAGGAAGAGGTGATCAGGGCGGAGAGACAGAGGAAGGCTCGCCGTCAAACCCGTGCTTTGGCTCCTGTCAGCGGGATCGTATTAGCAGGGGGAAAGTCCAGCCGCATGGGGCAGGACAAGGGAAGATTGAAACTTTTTGGAAAAACCTTCTTACAGAGGCAGGTGGAAAAGCTTCAAACATTGGGCGTTCAAGATATTTTAATTTCCGGAGGTCAAGGACCTGTAATCCCCGGAACGCTCAGAGTGGCGGATCAGTTTCCTCATCGGGGTCCTTTAGGAGGATTACATGCCTGTTTGCAGAGGGCGCAAAATTCCCGCTGCCTGGTGTTGACTGTGGATACGCCCTTGGTGCCAGCTGCTGCTTTGGACCATTTACGGCGTACCCACAGAGAAGGCGTTACAGTGTTGTGTCACGGGGAGAAAGAGGAACCCCTGATCTCTGTCATGGACCGAGAGGTGGCAAAAACAATCCAAACGCTGATTTCTCAGAAGAGTGCCCCGGTGAAAGCCCTGAAATCCCATGTTTCCTGGAGCCGTTGGGAGTATCGGGGACCGGAAGAGTTTTTGCAAAACTGCAATACTCCGGACGATTATGAAGCCGTAAAATCCCTTGCGGAGATTTATACGGCTGGTGGAATTCCCCTGTGAAGTGTCTAACCCATGGTTTTAGCTGTGAAAAGCTCAATTTCCGGTCAAGTGTACTAAACGATCCTATAGTTGCATTTCAGCTTATAGGGAAGTTGTGGTATAATATCCTCAGAGATCCAGCATAGCGCCGTTGACACAGAGTGTACAAATCCTTTTGGCAAGCTAAATTCGGAGGGGGAAGTGCCTCTTGAGCAGCAAAATTTTGATTGTTGAAGATGAAGCCAAGCTGTGGGACGTGCGCTGCGATTCTTTCAGCAACAAAAGGAAACATTCCACTGGGACCCCAAACGAAGTGCAGGCTCTTTCTATGGCTCTGAGCAAAGGGGATCAGCGGAAGGTTCTTGCGGCGGACGGAATGGAGTCCGGGGAAGTCACCCTGGAGCACTCTACCCACAGGGTGTTTGTAGGAAAACGAGAGGTACCCTTGAACCTTAAGGAGTTTTCTCTGTATTCCCAAAGTACAGCTTGGCCAATCATGGAAAACGCAGGTTTTGCCTTGTAGATATAGATAGGCAAGCAAAGTTTGAGGTGCATGGAATGGATTACAGTATTCGGGATGTATCGGATTTTCTCCACCTTTCCCGGGAGATGATACGGTATTATGAAAAATGGGGCGTTCTAACTCCGAAGCGAAATGAGCAGAACAACTATCGCAGCTATACCATTTTAGATGTATTCATGTTGCTGGACGCCATTCAGTATAAAAGCTGGGGGATTCCTGTGAAAGACATGGGACGCCTGCGAAAAGGAGAATTTCTGGAGGAGGTCCGCGGCCACCTGACGCGGTACCAGCAGGAGTTGGAGCAGGAAGCCGCCTATAAAGTTCTGCTGTCCGAACGGATTCGATTTGTGGCGGACCGCTCCCGGACAGCTCACCTGAATCTGCAAAGCTACTGGGTTAAGGTGGTGCCGGAACACTATTTTATTCCACTCGTTCAAGGTGATGGGGACAGCTACGGCTCCCTGCAATTGGGGGAACAGGCCGCAGCGGTTCTCTTTTCTGAACGGGTGGCCCCTTTTTGGAATCCATGCTTTGAGGAAGTAGGGGATCATCAGCTGTGGGGGTTTACACTGGAGAAACGGTATTATGAAGCCCTGAACCTGCCGCCTTTGGAAGATATGCGGCTTCGGCCGGAGAAAACCTGCCTGTGCGCCATCATAGATTTGGGTTCTGTGGGCTGTTTTAATGGGGAATACGCGGAACCTGCTATAGAGCATCTGTGCCGTGCGGGTTTTGAACAGGCGGGAACCATTGACGCCACATTGCTGGGCCGGGGCGTGGAGGACGGGAAAGACATCCGTCTGATGGAACTGCACATTCCTTTACGGGAAAAAACCTTGTAACTGTTACAGCCTGCCAGTCTGAAATACCTCTATGGCTTTTCGGAAAAAACCTTCCGGACAGTGTTTAAAGGGAAATGGAGCTTGCTTTTTTGACAAAAAAGGGCAGGCTCCTTTTTCTGTTGACCTTGTAATCCTTACAGGCGTTACAATAATGCCGAAAGAAAAAAGCCCCAACGGGCCATGTTACGGGAGGCAAATAAAAGATGCTGGATACACTGTTTTCACCTAAAAAAATCGGCAGCTGCCAGATTCCCAACCGGCTGGTAGTACCTGCCATGGTAACCAACTTCTGCACGGAGGACGGTTTGATTACGGACCGGTTTATCAAGTACATCGAGGAGAAAGCCAAGGGCGGCTGGGGCCTTATCATCACAGAGGACTATGCCGTCAACGAGAATGCCAAGGGCTACCGGTTCATTCCCGGCCTGTACAATGACGGTCAGATTGAGGGCAATAAAAAGCTGACAGAAACCGTACACCAATACGGCTCCAAGATCTTTTGCCAGATTTATCATCCTGGCCGGCAGTCTACCCACTTTGTCAACGGCGGCGTTCAGCCCATTGCACCTTCCGCTACTATGGATCCCCTGCTGCAGGAAATGCCTCGGGAGATCACAGTGGAGGAGATCCATCAGATTGTCAAAGACTTTGGGGAATGTGCCCGCCGCGCCAAGGAGTCCGGGTTTGACGGCATTGAGATCCACGCGGCCCATGGTTATCTCATTTCCGAGTTTCTGTCCCCCTACACCAACAAACGGGTAGATGAATATGGGGGCTGCTTTGATAACCGGGCCCGGTTCTTGGACGAGGTCTATACGGCTGTGCGGGAAGCGGTTGGCGGGGATTTCCCGGTAATCGTCCGCATTTCCGTCAATGAATATTTGCTGGGAGGCCGCACCGAGGCCGAAAGCTTTGTGCTGGCCCGTCACTGTGAGGAGCTGGGTTTTGATGGGGTCCATATCTCCAACGGCATGTATGCCAGTCCTGCCCTCCGGCAGATCATCGCTCCCATGTTTACTGAGCATGCTTTCAATATGCAGGGTGCCCAGCAGGTAAAGGAATTGCTGACTGTACCGGTCATCCTGACAAACCGTATCAACGATCCCCGCATGGCGGATACATTGATCAAAATGGGCAAAGCCGATTTTATCGGTATGGGCCGTGGCTCTCTGGCGGATCCCTATCTGCCTGTCAAGGCCCAGAACGGCCAGTTTGGGGAGATTCGCTACTGCATTGGCTGCCTGCAGGGCTGCGAGCAAAAGCTGTTTGAGGGGACCAGCATCACTTGCCTGGTGAATCCCCGTATCGGTCGTGAATATGAAAACGACTTGCATCCTACCCAATCCCCGAAAAAGGTAATGGTGATCGGTGGAGGCCCGGGTGGCCTGATGGCGGCGGAAACAGCGGCCAAGGTAGGGCATCATGTTGCACTCTATGAGAAGAACAGTGACCTGGGAGGTCAATTCAAGAGCGCAGCGTATCCCATCGGAAAAGGGGAATTGGCCACTGTGGTTTCTTCCCTGCGTCAGAGCTTACAAGACCTGCAGGTGCCGATCCACCTGAATACGGAGGTTACTGACAAACTGTTGGAAGCGGAACAACCCGACGCGGTGATTCTTGCCACAGGTGCCACGCCTCTTGTGCCCAAGATCCCTGGTATCGATAGCGCCAATGTGTTCACTGCAGAAGAGGTCCTCTTGGGAAAGATCCAAGTAAAGCCCGGACCGGTGGTAGTCTGCGGCGGCGGTGAAGTGGGCGGTGAGGTAGCCCAGTTCATAGCGGAATCCCATCCCGACGTAACCATCCTGGAAATGCAGGACGACATTCTCAACGACATGATGGTCTTTACCCGCCGTTGTCTGGTCCAGTATCTGCAGGACGCCCATGTGAAAGTGCGGACCCGCGCCAAGGTGGAAAATATCGGTGAGGAGGGCGTGACCTATTCGGATGAGTCCGGGGAAAAGGTCACTATCCCCGCCACCACGGTGATCTCTGCCTTTGGCTATCGGGCGTACAATCCTCTGGAAGATACGGCAAAGAATGTGTGCGATCATGTTACGGTGATTGGCGGAGCCGTCAAGGCCGGAAATGCCTTAACTGCCATGGCTGAGGGGTATAAAGCGGCGTTGAACCTGTAAATAGAATGGAAGAGAATGGAAGGCAGAGGGCTGACGAGGCACTCTGCTTTCTTTCGCTTTGTGGACCCTGCTTGTTCTTCTCTAACTGGAGCATGAGGTGAAAGAGCGTATCAGGTCAATTGGCGAGGATTTGATTTCAGAATAGGCAAGTAACGTCCTTGCCCTTCAGGTGACTTTTCCTTATAATAGGGGAAAGACAGGGGGCGCTTCCCTTGTTCTTCCAATACAGGGCCTCAGTCTCAGGAACCAGCTTCCGTTCCCTGAAAGGACATCAGTTTTTGGGAGCCATGGGCCGGGAATCCAATGGCCAAATGAAAGGGTATAAGCATGAGAGACAATGAAAAACAGATGACAAATTGCCCTTCCTCTGTCAAAAAGAAAAAGCGGCTGACGGTACTTTGTGGGATCGCCCTATTGCTGGTCCTTTTGATCCTGTGGATTGCGTGGGGAAATACCGCCCTGGAGATTTCGGAGTTTGTTGTGTCCAGTGAGAAATTGCCGGAAAGTTTTTCCGGGTACCGTATTGCTCAAATCTCCGACCTCCACAACGCTCAGTTTGGGGAGGGGAATTTCCAGCTGCTGGAGTTACTGAAAAGTGCGGAACCGGATTGCATCGTTCTCACCGGGGATCTGGTGGATTCTCGTAGAACCAACGTGAAAATCGCCCTTTCTTTTGCAGAACAGGCAGTCCAAATCGCGCCAGTCTATTATGTAAATGGAAATCATGAAGCCCGTTTGGAGGAATATGAGGATTTAAAAGCTGGGTTGGAAAAGGCAGGCGTCACAGTATTGGAGAATCAGGTAGTTCAGTTGGAGCGTTCCAGCCAACGAATCTATCTGGCAGGCGTGAATGACCCCAGTTTCCAAACAGATGATCTTTTTGATGAGCCGGAACAAGTCCTTGGGTGGGAGTTGGAACAGGCCGGTGTACAGGAGAAAAAGGGAGAGGATTACTGGATTTTACTTTCCCATCGCCCAGAATATTTTGATCTTTATGGGGAATCTGAAATAGATCTGGTTTTTACCGGTCACGCTCATGGGGGACAAATCCGTCTGCCGTTCATTGGGGGCATTGTGGCCCCTGGACAGGGTTTCTTTCCCAAGTACGACAGCGGGCTCTACACAGAAGGCAGCACCAGCATGCTGGTCAGCCGGGGATTGGGGAACAGTTTGTTTCCCTTTCGGGTAAACAACCGGCCAGAAATCGTTGTGGCAGAGCTCCAAACCGTCTAAAGGAATCTTCCAAGGGCGATGCCGCAGAAAATCCATACGGAGATATAGGGTCTGTGAAGATCCGGATTTTTCAGAGCCACAAAACGGTGGCGATCCTGACAGCGTCAGAGAGCATAGCAATCTATGTTTTCTGGCGCTTTTTCTAGTAAAAAGGGTTTCATCCCTGTAGGCAGCGGCCATGAGGGCTTTTGCGGAGATAAAAGCAGTTTCCTTGAATTGGACCTTGCACTTTTCGAAACTATGTTCTATAATACTTGTGTAAGAAATCGAACATACATTTGCAACTGCGAGGTGATTTCATGCCAGGCCCGCTCAGACAGTATGCCTGTATCGACTTGAAAAGCTACTATGCTTCTGTAGAATGTGTAGATCGAGGCCTGGATCCCCTCACTACCAACCTGGTAGTGGCAGATGAATCCCGATCTGATGGCACCATTTGCTTGGCAGTGTCTCCCAGTCTGAAGGCTTTGGGGGTGCCCGGGCGTCCTCGACTCTTTGAGGTGAAGGAACGGTTGGCCCAGATTCAGGCATTGACCGGAAAAACCGTGGAGTACATTACCGCTATGCCTCGGATGGCCCGGTATCTGGAGGTTTCTTCCCAGATTTACGGTATCTACTTGAAGTATCTGGCGGCCCAGGATATCCATGTTTACTCCATCGATGAGGCATTTATGGATTTGACCCATTATCTGAGTTTATACGGTATGACAGCTCACGACCTGGTGGTGACTATGATCCGGGATGTGTTGGCCAAGGTGGGTATCACCGCCACGGGAGGGATTGGAACCAATCTGTACTTGGCGAAGATTGCCATGGACATCACCGCCAAGAAGATGCCTGCTGACAAAGACGGGGTGCGGGTAGCGGAGCTGGATGAACTGAGTTTCCGGGAAAAGCTGTGGGCACATCAGCCTCTCACCGATTTCTGGCAGGTTGGACCGGGAATTGCAGAGCGTCTCTTGAAGATGGGGATTCACACCATGGGGGATTTGGCCCGGCTGAGCCTACAGAATGAAGAGGTGTTCTTCCGGGAATTTGGCGTGGACGCGGAGATCCTCATTGACCATGCCTGGGGCATAGAACCCTGTGGGATGGAGCAGATCAAAAGCTACAAGCCGGCTACCAAATCCCTTGCCTCAGGACAGGTGCTGCCCCGAGCCTATACTTGGGAGGAAGGGCGCCTGGTAGTGCAGGAAATGGCGGAACAAGTGGCGTTGGACTTGTTGGATAAAGGATTTGTAGCAGAGGGAGTGACCTTATATGTGGGGTATCAAATTCTCACGGAGGAGGGAGCTTCTGCCTACCATGGACCCATAAAAATCAACTATTATGGAAGGCGGGTTCCCGCCTCAGTCCATGGTACGGGCAAATTGGGGACACCTACCGCATCCCAGTCCCGGATCGTGAAAGGGGTGCTGGACCTGTACGACAAGTTGGTAGACAGAGAACTGGAGGTTCGGCGTATGAGCGTGGCGGCAATTCGGCTGTCACGGGAGGAAGAAGTGCCGGCACAGATTGACTTTTTTGAGGATTACCGGAAGGTGCAGCGAGAGACAGCTCTGCTGAAAACAACTTTAGGCCTGCACAAACGGTTTGGAAAAAACGCGGTGGTCAAAGGACACGATTTGATGGAAGCCGCCACCACCATGGAGCGAAACGGCCAGATAGGAGGACATCGAAAATGACTGGCTATCAGGATATTTTACATCTTTCTCGTCCTTTTTCCCGTCATCCCAAAATGAGCGTAGAGAATCGCGCCAAACTTTTTGCGCCTTTTGCAGCCCTTCGCGGGTTTGACATCGAAATTCTCACAATGGAACAAGACCGGCTGTTGGTGCCCAGGGTCAGTTTATGTCAGGATCAGAGGGAACTGATCCGTCAGGAACTGGAAGCATTGCGGCCGGGAGATCAAGTGGTGGTGACGTATTTTGTACCGGTCAAAGAAGTGGACGGATGGGACCTGGGGGAGTACGTGACGGAAACGGGAAGCGTCCGCAAGCGAGAAGATCTCACCCAGAGGCTTCTGCTAGAAAGGGGGCCCATCGATTATAGGGATCTTCGGGAACTGGTCAAAATACAGGAGAAAAAGGAGGAATCCGCATGAGAGGGCAAGCGAAGCGAAAACAATATGTGGAAGTAGTGGCCACCCATTACATTGATGGTAGTGTGAGCCCCCAAAAGATTATCTTGGCCACAGGAAGGGTATATGAGATCGAGGATTCCAGGGAGACTGCAGCTTCTGCTGCTGGAGAATCCGCAAAACGCTATGTGGTAAAAATTCGAGGCAAAGAGACGTATCTCTACGAGACGCAGGGGCGATGGTTTGTAGAGATGCGGGAATAAAAGGATCCCCCTGCTCTCCAAAATGTAGTGCGAAGACATGTTTTTATGATATAATAAGGGAAATCGTTGGCGGTGATAAACTCCATAGAAGAGTACTGTCCCAGTAATCGGATGAGAGGCGAAAGTGAATCATGAAGGTGTTGAGCAAGCAAAGTAACAGCAGAATGTGCTTTATCTGTGGGATGGACAATCCCATCGGGTTAAAGGCGCAGTTTTACAACATGGAAGACGGGAGCGTCATGACGCTTTTTCGGTACAAAAAGGAGCATCAGAGTTTTCCTCAACGGGTTCACGGCGGATTGATCGCCACTATGCTGGATGAATTGGGCCTTCGTGCCATGTGGGCGAAGGATACGGAAAAGGTGTTTGGCGTTACCATCTCCATGGAGGTCAAATACCGGAAGCCGGTTCCTTATGACCACGAGCTGATCGGACGTGGCATTGTGGAGAAAGAGACAGCCCATTTTGTTTTGATCCGCACGGAAATCTATGACGAAGACTGCACATTGCTGGCAAATGGGGAGCTAAAGTATATAAAGCTGCCCCCTGAGCAAATAGCCCAGGGAGTAGATCCCCACGAGGAAATGTGCTATCAGTTGGATGACGACCGGAAGGAAATTCCGTTTCTCCGCAGTTCCTCATAACTCAGGAAAGGTCTGCTTCAATACATGGGAAAAAAAGGGAAGGCGCCTGTTTAAAAGGCGCCTTCCCTTTAGTATATGTTATTTTACTTGGCAATTTTAGCGGTTCGTTTTGTAAGGTGATGGAAAAGAAATGTGTACAACTTGATAATATTGCCCACTACAATTGCGGCAATGATGCTGCCCTCGCGCACGCCATCCAACTTGCCAAAAAAAATGAAACAGATCACCGCAGCTACGACGATGTACAGAACATCGAAAAAGATTTTGACATTTTCATATCTCTTTCCGGTTACCTGGCTGATGGTACGGTTCATAGCTTCGCCGGGTAACATGGCAACGCCGCCTTTCAATTGGATCCAGATGCCCAAAGCCAGCACAAAGCAGCTCAAAGCCATCAGAGAAAACTGGGTGATGTAGTTGTTCACTTGAATGCTGTTGATCAGCATGCACGAGAAATCCGTCAGGTATCCATAGACGAAAGCCAGTACGGTTTGAATGATGATTTCTGCCGGCTTACACTTGCTGTGAAGCAGGAGAATCTGGACAATAATCTGGGCGAGGCTCCACAGATTGAGCCACCAGCCAAATGTCAGCCCGTGATTCACAAGGGAGACAGAATACGGGACAGAGGCTACCGGAGAGGTTCCCAGCCCGGCTTTTGTTGACAGTGCCACACCCATGGAGGCAATAAAAAGTCCGATGAGAAATAACGTGTAATTTTTAATGGTTTGTTTCATGGTTCACCCTTCCTCTATTCATTGCAGAAACTATTATAGCATATTTTCAGGAAGGAATAAATGACCTGTGGGTATATGTCCAAAACTGGCTGCCGGCGTGGATCCTGGGATCATGCTGGACACAACAAAAAGAGAGGATGCCATTTCGGTGAGACGGCGTCCTCTCGTTAGGAAATATACAGCAGAGCGCTGAAACGTTTACAAAATGTTCTCGTGGGTCGAGGCGTTGGGGGAGGGTGATTCCTGGCAGGTAAAATATAAGCCGTCCTCTGAAATGTGCACCGTACAATGCTTGGCCTCATAAAACTTTCGAATGCATTCCAGAGCGGTTTTCTGGTTGTCTTCCGTCAAACAGCAAGAGCCGGGAGGCTCAATGCAGCCGGTGGTTTCATTTTTATAACTGACATGAAACCGTGTGTTGTGTTTTTTCAATTCGCTGTTGATCAGGATAAGATCAAGGTATTCGATATTCATGAAAAAGGTCCTTTCCACTGAATCCAGAGAGGCTAGATAAACTTCCCCTCAATGGCCATCATTACGAATGGATGCTCTTGGCTGCTTCTTCCAGACTGGGAAGCAGGGATTTGAGAATCTGGGCATATCCGTTTCCGTAGATGTGCATTCCCTCGATGGTATACTCGGCCTTTAAATTTCCCTGTTCGTCTGTGATCCCGCCATTGCAATCCAGAAAAGAGGCACCCAGTCGTTGGGCCAAAGCCTCTACTGCCTTGTTGGCCAGGCGTATGGTTTCGTTGTTTCGATAGGATAAAATATTTTTCATGTAAGGATCTTGTGCCATAACGGGTTCGCACAGGGGATAGTAGGCAAGCAGCGTCAGTTTGGCCTGGGGAAGATGCTCTTGAATGGAACGGAGAATCTTCTCGTAGCGGTCCACCAGACAGGATAAGGTGTAGTCCGGTGTATTCATATCGTTGGTGCCGATGTTGATAAAGATATGGCTGGGGTTCAGATCGTAGACGCAGACGTCCAGCACCTGAGCCAATTCCTGAGTGGTAAACCCGCCGATTCCCCGATTATAAATTGTATAGGGAAGGTCCCAATCCATGAGCAGTTCCTGAATGGGGAATTGTTCCATCAAGCTGGATCCCACAAACAAGATTTGTCCCGGCTTGACAAGTTGATTTAACCGACGGTACCGTTCCACTTTCTGCTTCTTTTCCCGTTGGCCCATTTCATCCAAGATGAGGGTAAGATCGGGCGAATTGTTTTCATTCATGGTAGAGGGACTCCTTTCCAGGTAATAGGCCGGCTGTGTGCCGGATTGCATCCATGTTTTTCCTTGTCTTGTAAGGCAAGGTGAGTTACGCTTCCAAATTCCATCCCCAATCGTTGTGGTAGATCATTTGATGAGTCATACCTCCATCGATGCAGATGTTTTCCCCGGTGATAAACCCGGCCTGGTCTGAACAAAGAAACAGCGCCATATGAGCGATATCCAGGGGATTACCCACCCGTCCTACAGGCTGCTGTGTGGAGTCTGGTCCCTGATAGGAGGTGTAGTCCGTGTCGATCCACCCAGGAGAAATGGAATTTACCCTGGCTTTTTCCCGGAGAGTGACGGCCAGGGCATGGGTTAAGGCAGAAATGCCTCCTTTGGCGGCCGTATAGCTTTCCGTTTGAGGTTGACTCATTCTGTCCCGGGAGGAGGAAATATTCACCACTGCGGCGCCGGGCCCAAAATAAGGGGCAAAGAGTTTGGTCAGGTAAAATGCCGCCGTTACCCCAACGCGAAGGGCATAATTGAACTCCTCATAGGTACACTCGTCCAAACCCTTCATCAAAGGCGGAGCATTGTTGATCAGGTAATCTACCCGTCCGTACTCATCGAGAACTTTCCTGGCGAAAGTTTCCAAAACGGTCTTATCTCCCAAATCCCCTACAAAATAATCATTGGGGAGCAGGTCAATGATGCACACATGGGCTCCCGCTTTTTGGAATTCCTGGGCGATTGCCTGGCCGATTCCGTGAGCGCCACCGGTGATCACCGCCACTCGATTTTCAAACATGGCATTCTCTCCTCACTTTGCCTCTTCCTCCAAGGCTTCAATCAAAAAAGTTACAGGGCGAAAGCCGTCGTTACAGGAAATCATGGCGGACTTGGGATTTTTCATCCAACCCTCATATAGGTCTTGCGCACCATGACTCAGTGCCAAAACAAAGGGGGAAAGGGTATCCCAGGCGCTTTGACAGAATCCCTCCGGCTTTTCCCAGCCGTTAGCTGTAAAAACCTGCCCTATTTCCATGTCGCAGGCATGGGAGATGGGGTTCTCAAACTGGGCCATGAGATCCTCATACTGGGTAATGCGCATAACGGTGATTCTGCATTGTTTCAAAGAAATCGCTCCTGTCTCCATTTCATCAGAATCCCTTGGCGGCAGCCGGTTCCCTTCCAAAAGGAGGGGGGCTCCGCCCGAACTTATGAAAGAATCGCTGGGCTGGAATTCGGTAAATTCATTATACATGGTTTTGAAAAAAGGGGCAAGATGAGATCCTGGGGAAGGACAAAACCTTTTCGGAAATCCAGTACCTTTTTTGTGATAGAGAGTAGTTGCTTATGAAAAAACGGAAAGCACGCTGAATTTCAAAGTCGAACCCGGAACCGGATGGTTTGATAATCCAGTTTCTGAGCGCAGATTTCTCCCCGGTGTTTTTCCACAATGCCCTTTGCGATGGACAAGCCAATTCCGAATCCGCTGCCATAGGTCCTGGCAGGATCGGCCCTGTAAAACCGGTCAAACAGCCGGGAGAGGGGCAGCGACTCCACGTTCTTGCAGGTGTTGTCTACAGTGAGTATGGGATGGCGTCCTGAGGCGAGCGTAACTTGGATGACACCACCGGGATCGCAATATTTGACCGCGTTATCCAGCAGAATGGACAATAGCTGCCGGATAGCCCCTTCGTTGCCCTTGTAGGAAAGAGAATCGGGTGTTTGGAGCCTTAGCTGAATGTGGGAGTTTTCTGCGGAAGCGGAGAAAAGGGAGGCGGTGTCACAGACGGCCCGAGTCAGATCGAAGGATTCCATGGGAGGACGTTGCTGCTCTTCGTCCATTTTTGCCAGAGAGACCAGCCGATTTACCAGCTGGGACATCAGCTCTGTTTCATCTCGGATGTCGGAGAGCCACTCATTGGGTCCTGATTCCGACTCCAGAATTTCCAGGTTGGTTTGGATCAGGGTGAGAGGCGTTTTCAATTCGTGGTTGGCATCGGTGACAAACTGTTTTTGCCGCTGGTAGCTTTCGGCCATAGGTCCTACCGCACGTTTTGAAAAAAGGATGACCAACAGTAAAACCACCAAACTGCCCCCTACAAAGACAAGGCAGGCGGTTGTGAGGAAAGAGCGGTTGATGTCCATTGTAGCGCCGCCGCTGACACAGACCACTGCCTTTCCGGTATCCGTGGGATAGACCTTATAACGGTATCCCTTTACCCAGCCTCGTTCCCGGTTCTGATCCAATGCCTGGGTTCCATAGTGAATTGCCTCTTCCTGAGTGACACTGGCAATGGACCCCACATCTGCTGAAAGGGAATTTCCCTGGCTGTCAAACTGGACCGTAAAAAAGCGGGTGGTAAAAGGGGCTTCCGGATTGCGTTCCGCCGGGCGAAGATGGTTTTCTCCCAGAGGAGACGACTCTTGGAACGAGGGAAAGTGCCCATCGTTTTCCGCAACGATGTCGGCTAACTCGTCCAGCGACTGAACCGTTTGTATATAGGTGACCAGATAGGTGGTCAAAAACAGAACAGCAGCTACAGCTACGAAAGAAAGGGTGCAGATTTTGATGAACTTTTTACGCAGACGGTAAATCATTCTGCTGCCTCCAGAACGTAGCCTGCGCCGCGAAGAAAGCGGATTTCTGCCGGACATCCCAATGCAGCCAATTTCTTGCGGATATTGGAGATATGGACCCACACCACACTCACATCCACTTCACTGTTCCATCCCCAAACGTGGGAGAGAAATTGGTCGGTAGAAACCACGCAACCCGGCTGCTGAATCAGCATCTCCATAATTTGAAATTCTTTTCCGCTGAGCGCCCGAGTTTGGCCCCCGTAAACCAACTCGTAGGTGGAACGGTTCAAGGTGAGGGAACCCAGGGTCAGCAGATCCGGAATAAAGCTGTCTCTTCGGCGCAGCATGGCGCGAACCCTGGCTAAGAGCTCTGCTGTGACGAAGGGTTTGGGAAGATAATCGTCTGCCCCCGCATCCAAACCTTCCACCCGTTGGCTGGGTTCGGTTTTGGCGGTGAGAAACAGAGCAGGAGTGGAAATGTGCTGCCTGCGAAGACTTTTTAAGATTTCTATGCCATCTAGCCCCGGCATCATGATGTCTAAGACCAGGCCGTCGTATTCTCCCGTTTCAGCATAGGCCAAAGCGTCTTCCCCGTTGGAAACAGGGTCTGTCAAGTAGCCGTTGCGTTGGAAAATATAGTTGAGGGATTTGAGCAGTTTCGGGTCGTCTTCCGCAATCAATAGCCGCATGGCTTTGTTCATCCTTTCCGGTGTTTTTTCTCAGTGTACCACCTGATTCTTATGGAAATCTAAAGGAAAAACGAATTTTCTGTGAGCCTTTAGCCTCTCTTTAGCCTGACGGGCTATAATGCTTCGAGATCAATGACGGGAGGCATTTCCTATGGATCAGGAACTGTATAACGGAATCAAAAAGAAAAAACGCGGGGCCTTGGGGGTCCTTTGCCAGGAGCATCTCAATCGCTCCTGGTTTTTATGTTGGAAGGTGACAGAGGATACTGCTCTTGCGGTTCCTTTGATGGTTTCCGCCTGGAAGGCTGCCCTGGAAGAAGTGGGAAAATGTCCAGATGCCCTTTCAGTCAATTTTCAGTCCTTGCTCTCCCAGGCAATCCTTTCCCGAAAGGAACAGGGATTGGAGCCGGATACGGAATTTGCATCCCTGCCGTCTCCCAAAATTGGCAAGCAATTCCGCCTGTTGGAAAAAGAAGCGGACCAGCTGCCCGCATCCTGTAGAAATCTCTATTGGTTGGGGACCTATGGGGGTTTACAGCCGGAGGAGCTGGCACGAGCCAGCGGACTTTCGTGCGAGGAGGTGGAAGAGCGGCTTCACGAAGCTGCCTCTTTGGTGGAGCAAGGCCGGAAAAAGTGGACGATGGCCCAGCGTGTGGCAGGCATTCAGCTTTCCACTCTGTTGAAGGATGCTGCGGGAAACGGATTTTCTGGGGTCGAGGTGCCTATATCTCTGCGGGAAGCACTTTGGAAAGAGATCGGTCTGCCTGTGAGAAAACGTGTAAAAAAGCCCTTGACCAGGAAAAAAGCCATTGCCCTGGGAGTGGGAATTGCGGCGGCTGTTCTGCTTGTGACGGCGTTGGTGGTGTGGCTATGTTGGAACTTCCCCACAGGTGAGCAGTAAGACACCCGAGATGGAATGTTCAAAAAAGGTTCATTTCTTGTTCACCGGAAAATTTAGGCAGACTTAAGTAAAATCCTCTATGATTGAACCATCGGCCGGTGAAACCTGGCAGATCTAT
>UQQZ01000008.1 GCA_900543305.1 uncultured Oscillospiraceae bacterium | reverse complement strand
ATCTTTCATGAGCGTTTTCCTCTCTGCTGGCTCACTCTTATTTTAGCGTTTATAGACAGCGCCAAATATAAGTACTACTTACGAAAGAACGGCATAAAAGTCATCAGTGCCAGAGAGCCCATCAGTGATGATGCCAGCGGAATTATTTTGGAATCGGTGTTGGAAGGCATGGCAGAATACTATTCTGTGGAACTTGCTGATAAAGTAAACCGGGGCATGAATGTAAACGCTGAGAAGTGCTTGTCTAATGGTGGCACAACTCCTCTTGGGTATCGCATTGAAAACAAACACTATGTTCTTGATGAACAACGAGCCCCCATTGTGCGTGAGATCTTTCAAAAGTACGCCAGTGGCTGGAGCATGAAAAAGATATGCGATGATTTAAACGCACGACAGTTGAAAACCGCCCAGGGAGCCTCTTTCAATAAGAACTCGCTTCACACGATGCTGAAAAACCGCAAATATCTTGGGATCTATATTTACAACGGTATAGAACAACCAGGAGGAATGCCCCAAATCATCGACAAAGAACTTTTTGAGAAAGTACAAGACACGATGAGGGAAAACAAAAAAGCTCCTGCCCGGGCTAGGGCAAAAGCGGAATACATTCTATCAGGAAAATTGTTCTGTGGCTACTGCAAAAATGGAATGGTAGGAATCAGCGCACGCAAAAAGACAAACACGGAATTTCAGATTTACAACTACTATAAATGCAAAACCGCTCTTCATCAAAAGACCTGCAAAAAGAAAACTGTCCGCAAGGAATACATCGAAGATATCGTAATCTCAGAATGCAAAAGAATACTAACCAAGCCCAATATCAAGCGGATTGCTAAAGAAGTAGTAAAGATGGCACAAAGCATGGAAGATAACTCTGAAATCAAACGTCTAGAGTTAAAACTAAAAGAACTAGAGGACAGTAAAGATAATCAGATGGGTAATCTCCGATTGTGTAAAGACAATGCCGTGCGAAACATGATCCTTGAAGATCTTAGCAAACTGGCAGCTGATATCAAAGCAGCTGCTGAACAGCTGGAACGTGAAAAATCCCGTCATTATCTTGTCACAGAAGATCAAGTGATATCTTATCTCTCACAGCTTGTTAAGGGGGATATTTCCAACTTAACATACCGTAGGACCCTCGTCCGTCTGTTCATCAATAAGATCTTTCTTTACGATGACAAGTTGATTATCACTTTTACTACAGGTGATGAAGAAGTTACCATCGAGGACAAACTCTTTGACAGAATCGAGAGTGATTTCTCGGGAGATAACTTTTGTATATCAAATGTTGTGGGTCACCATAGAACCGCGAACCAAAATTGGTTCGCGGTTTTTTTGTTTGAATGGTCAAAAGGCAGGGGGCCTCTTCCCTACCGATCCTCTGCCTTGCCTGAAAACCCGTTACAGAACTCTCTGCAACGGGTTTTTATGATTCTTCTCCTTGAAATTCCGTCATCCACGGCCAATAGCGTTTTGGCATCAGATTTTGCCGGAGCTTATGGTTTTCCCTGCCCTCCACTGCTATGGTTTTGTAAAAGGCTTTCCAAAGGGCCCGCCATTCCTTTTCCCGTTCACTGGGGGGCGGCAGCTCCACCTGATCCGCCTGGAAAAACTTTCTCTCTCCGGTCTCCTTGTGAACAAACCCCATGCCGTGAACCCGATCGAAGATCATGAAGTTTTCACTGGGAAGCCGGTCGCAAAAATGGGGAACCACCAGGGGGAGCACTGCATTTTTGGGGGCAATCTGAGCTGCCAGGAATCCTTGGCATTGGGAAAACCGCAAAAATTCCAAGGTGTGGTGAGCTTCGTTTCGGAGTGCCCTCACTGCATGATTCAAGGTGTGCACCGGTTCCCGGGTAACCCACCGGGTCACCTGAGCCCCGTGCCGGTAACCCATCAGCAAAAACCGCAACAACAGCATCTCCCGATCCTCCAGGCAGGTCAGAAACCCTGCCCGCACCAACCTGTGAGCCTGAGGGGAAATCTTTTCGGAAATGGACCGGTCTACCCGCCGCGCCAGTTCCGGCTGCGTGAGGATCTCCTTGGCTCCGTACAGGGTCTGCTGCTCCTCTTCCTCCCTCCGGATTCCCAAGGGCATCTCCTTGGCCCGAAAGCATTCGAACACGCAGCAGAGAAATCCCGAATAAGTTCCGTCGTAATAGTAGATTAGATTTGTCCTGTAAGGCATTTGATCCGATCCTCCTGACTGGGTGCAAACAGAGAAAGCTGTTCCGAAATTTCCGGCAATCCCTGTGGTGCCTCTCCTCCCGAAATCTGCGTCCGGTGAAAAGGTGTCCCCTCCCGAATGGCCCCAGCAATCACCTGGGAATCATCCGTGGTCAAGGGCGACAGGCTGCGCCCCTGGCAGGTGAGAAAATATCTGGCCCGTTTCAACACCACACCCAGTTTCTTTAAGTCGTCTAAATCCAGCTTTCCATAACGCCTGGCCCAACGGATTCTCCGGGCACTTTTCACCCCGATTCCCGGCACGCGCAAAAGCATCTCGTAAGGGGCCCGGTTTACCTCCACCGGAAACAGCTCCATGTGACGGACCGCCCAATCGCACTTGGGATCCAACAAAGGATCGAAATTGGGAGCCTGGTCATCCAGAATCTCCGACGCGGTGAACCCGTAAAACCGCAGCAGCCAGTCCGCCTGGTACAGCCGATGCTCCCGAAGCAAAGGGGGAGGCGTATTCCGAGCCGGCAGATTCCGATGGCTGACCACCGGCATGTAGGCGGAGAAAAACACCCGTTTAAGACCATACCTCCGGTAGAGCCCTTCGGTGAGCCGGAGGATCTGCCTGTCGCTTTCCGGGGTCGCTCCGATAATCATCTGGGTGGATTGGCCTGCCGGCACAAACCGGGGTGCTTTTCGGTACACAGCCAACTCCCTGCCGTTTTCCCGTATCCCATCCCGGATCTGCCCCATGGGAGCCAGGATCTTTTCCTTGCTCTTTTGGGGAGCCAGCAGCTGCAAACTCTGTTGGGAAGGCAATTCAATATTGACGCTCATTCGATCGGCATAAAGACCCAGCCGATGAATCAACTCCGGGGAAGCTCCCGGAATGGCTTTCACATGGATGTATCCTCCAAACCGCTCTTCCTCCCGCAGCCGTCGGAGTACGGCAA
Source organism: uncultured Oscillospiraceae bacterium (assembly GCA_900543305.1). Taxonomy (GTDB): domain Bacteria; phylum Bacillota; class Clostridia; order Oscillospirales; family Acutalibacteraceae; genus Acutalibacter. The sequence continues at coordinate 48,097 of UQQZ01000008.1, read as the reverse complement.
GCATTTTTTCACAGGTAGCGTCGGGAGACCCCACCACCGCAGAGCTGAGAAACAACCCTTCGATGTAATTGCGCCGGTAAAATTCCATGGTCAAGGAACAGAGCTCCTCCGGAGAAAAGGTGGCCCGAGGCGTGTCCTGGGACCTGCGGTTGACGCAGTAAGCGCAGTCAAAGGCGCAGTCGTTGCTCAGGAGAACCTTCAGCAGAGAGATACACCGGCCATCCGCTGCAAAGCTGTGACAGATTCCCGCTTTTACGCTGTTGCCCAATCCGCCCTTCCGGCCAGACCGGTCCACCCCGCTGGAGGTACAGGCCACATCGTACTTGGCAGCGTCTGTGAGGATTTCCAACTTTTCCAAAAGGTCCATGGCCCCGTTCTCCTTCCCCAGCCCCGGAGCCTGGAAGAACCTTTTCCGGGGCCTTTTCAAACATGTGTTCGGTACTATTATAGAACATGCGTTCGGAAAGTCAATAGGAAACCCTGAATTTCCAGTTCTTTCTGTGGGAAACCTCCATCTTTTTTCGAAAATGTCAATAAAAGATCCAGCAGATTGTATTCTTGACCCACTCTTCCAGTTCCGGTATACTAATACTTAGAATTTTAACTATTAGAATTCGAATGAATTGGACCCGGGAGGGATCAGGATGGAGTACACCTTCCACTATCTGCTCATGGCAAACCAAGCGATTTTCCACCGGGAAGTCTTGGCCCTGCTCAAGGATACCAAGTTGACCTTGGGTCAGCCCAAGGTGCTGGACTACCTGATGGACCACGACGGCGCCGGACAAAAGGAAATCGCACGGGGATGCCACATTGAACCGGCCTCTCTGACGGTAACCCTCAACGGCATGGAGGAAAAAGGCCTGGTCCGGCGGGAAATTCCCAAGGAAGACCGCCGGTCCAGCCATGTGTTTCTCACCCCTTTGGGACGGGAAATGCTCCAGAAAGTGGAAGAGGCTTTTCTGAAAGCCGAAGCCTCCGCCCTGTCTTCCCTCTCCCCCCAGGAAAGAACCGCTTTCCTGGAAACCTTTGGGAAAATTTATGAAAATTTGAAAGGAGACCTTACACGGTGAAAAAAGTAAAATCTTATGCAGTCTTCCTGGTTGGACTTTTTGTCAATTCTCTGGGTGTCAGTGTGATTACAAAGGCAAATTTGGGAACCTCTCCCATCTCTTCCATTCCCTATGTACTCAGCCTCAGTTATCCCTTCTCCCTGGGTGTTTTCACCGTGGTGTTCAGTGTTTTCCTCATTGTGCTCCAGCTGTTGATCCTGCGGAAGAATTTCAAGCTGGAACATGCCTTGCAAATTCCCATTTCCTTCCTGTTCGGATACTTCATCGACCTGACTATGGCCATGATGGAGGATCTCAATCCCACCGGTTATCCCGCCCAGGTGCTGATGCTCCTGGTAGGCTGTGTGATCCTGGGTGTGGGTGTTTACATGGAAGTGCTGGCAGATGTGGCCATGCTTCCCGGAGAATCCTTTGTCCGGGCTGTCAGCACCACCTGGAAGACGGAATTTGGCGTGACCAAGATTTGCTTCGACGTTTCCATGACGGTGATTGCCGCCGCCCTCTCCCTCTTCTTTGCCCACCAACTCCAGGGCGTCCGGGAGGGCACCGTCATTGCTGCTCTGCTGGTGGGCTTTATCGCCCGGTTGATCGGCCGGAAATTGGCGTTTTTGAAAAAGGCCCTGGCCCTTTCCCCTTCCCAGCAGGAAGCCTAATCTCTGTATAGAAAAAGCCGGCAGACGCAGGTCTGCCGGCTTTCTTATTTTCCCATTAGGGAAACAACTATCAATAATTTTCCGCTTTGATCTGGAAATAGGCCTGAGGATGGGCGCAAACGGGACACACTTCCGGAGCCTTTTTACCGATGACAATGTGGCCGCAGTTGGCGCACTGCCAAATCACGTCCCCATCCCGAGAGAATACCATACCTTCTTCCAGGTTCTTCACCAGCTTCAGATACCGCTCCTCGTGTTCCTTCTCAATCTTGGCAACCCCTTCAAACAGGTCGGCAATTTGATCGAACCCTTCTTCCCGGGCAGTTTTGGCGAATCCCGCATACATGTCGGTCCACTCGTAATTCTCCCCGGCAGCGGCATCTTTCAGGTTGTCGATGGTGTCTCCGATGCCTCCGTGAAGGAGCTTGAACCAAATCTTGGCGTGTTCCTTCTCGTTGTTGGCAGTCTCCTCAAACAGGTTGGCAATCTGCACATACCCGTCCTTCTTTGCCTTGGAGGCATAGTAGGTGTACTTGTTCCGTGCCTGGGATTCCCCGGCGAAAGCGGTCATCAGGTTGGCCTCGGTTTTAGAGCCTTTCAATTCTGGCATGGTCAGTTCCTCCTTCAAGTTGAATTTCACGTCCAGCGGGTCTTTCTGGGCTTAGTATAATCCATGTATTTCCAAAAGTCAAGAATATTTTTAAGAATCATTCTTAAATTTTATATTTTCCTTTTGCCCCACTTCCGGCGCCAAATGTAAATTTATCGTGAAGGCCGGTCTGACCGGTTGAAAAACACCCATTTCATACGGTATACTTAATAGGTAGCATTGAAAGGATGTGTTGACGTTGCTGTTTCAAAAATTCCAGCAATTCATGTACGGTCGGTATGGCGGGGATAAATTCAGCATTTTTCTCTTGGTGCTGGCTGTAGTATTCTCCCTTTTCAGCGGATTATTCTGGCCTCTGTCCCTGGTGGCAGATGTCCTTCTGCTGTACGTTCTGTTTCGCATGTTCTCCCGCAATTACGCTGCCCGGCAAAAGGAGTATTACGCTTTTCTCCGAGTTTGGGGGCCGGTAGAGGATTGGATTCGGTTCCAGTCCCGACGGTTTAAAGAACGGAAAACCTACAAATACTTCCACTGTCCCAACTGTAAGCAACGGCTGCGGGCGCCTCGGGGCAGAGGAAAAATCCAGGTGACCTGCCAAAAGTGCCACAAGGTCTTTACCACCAAAACTTGAGGGTAACCAGAGCTTGTTCGGGAAAAAGGAGGAATGGCCATGCGCTTGCGGGATATCGGCATCAGTTTGCGGGATGAAAAAAAAGTGCTTCGAAACGGCATGATCCTTTTGGGATTTGCCGCGCTCCTGGTACTGATCTTGATGAAAATTGACCAGGTTTGGGGGGCTATTGTCACGGCGGTCTCCACTGTGGCCCCTGTGTTTTACGGCATCGTACTGGCCTATATCCTCAACGTGTTTGTCCACTTCTTTGAGGACATCGCCTTCAAGCCCTTTGAAAAATCCAAGTCCAAGGCTTGGCAGCGGGTACGGCGCCCCTTGGCGGTCACCTTGGCCTATGTGGTGGTAGCCTTGGTGATTGTGTTCATCGCCTGCTTTATCATCCCGGGCCTCATTGAATCCATGGGGGTTTTGGCCGACACCGTCCAGCGAACGGTGCCCACCTATGCAAACAACGCCATTGCTTGGCTCAACCGGTTCGCCATGGAAAATGACCTGACATTTATTCAGGATTTCCTCCGGACCTTCAGCTGGAGTTCCCTGCTGGCCAACGTGGCCCAATTCACCACGGAATTTCTCACCTCTCTGGTCAGTGTTACCTTTAATGTGGCTTCTGGGGTCTTCTCCGCTGTGATGGGATTTATCTTTTCCATCTACATGCTCATCAGTAAGGAAAAGCTGCTGCGGGGGGTAAAATCTGCCCTACTGGCCTTCCTGCCTGAAGCGGTGGCACGGAAAATCGGCCGGATCGGCACCATCACCAACAAGGTGTTTTTCAACTTCATCCGGGGTCAGCTCACCGAATGTGTCATTCTGGGCACCCTGTGCTATGTGGGAATGAGCATCTTCCGGCTGGACTACGCTCTACTGATCTCCTCCGTGGTGGCCCTGGGAGCATTGATCCCCATTTTGGGGGCCTATATTGGGGCCATCGTGGGTGTGATTATTCTGCTGCTGGTCCACCCCTTGGATGCTCTGATCTTCCTGGTCTTCCTGCTGATCCTCCAGCAGGTTGAGGGCAATTTGATCTATCCCCGGGTGGTGGGGTCTTCCATTGGCCTGCCTCCCATCTGGACACTGTTCGCGGTCCTGTTCTGGGGCGGTGTGCTGGGCATTCCCGGCATCCTCTTCGGCACCCCTGCCACGGCGGTCTTTTACCGGCTGTTCCGGAGTTCTGTCCGGTCCCGGCTGCGGAATAAGAACATCAATCCCTGGGATCCCCAATTTCCCGGTACGGAGGAACCTGAGGAGCCTGACTCGCCGGAACAGCAGAAATTGGACGACGTATGATCGTTCTTATCCGGAAAGCACGGTCCTCCTGACCATCCAGACGCAAAATAAAAAAGGGCTGCCTGTGGGCAGCTCTTTTTTGCCTCTGGGAAACCTTTCAGCCTCGCTCCAAAGCGATCACTCCCGTCCGGGCAATTTCCCGGATCCCGTAGGGACGCAGCAGGTCACAAAGGGTTTCACACTTTTCACATTCCCCGGCGTATTTCAAAGTGACCGTAGATTTGGAAACGTCCACCACCTGGGCTTTCATCAACGTGGCAATTTCATTGACCTTGCCCAGGGTCTGGGGATCACAGGCCACTTTCACCAGCAGCAGCTCCGCGCTCACCGCGTCGGACCCCAGAGAACGGACCTTGATCACAGGGATCACCTTGTTCAGCTGCTTTTCCACCTGCTCCAGAATGTGGTCATCCCCCTGGCCCACAATGGTCATCCGGGACATGGTGGGATCCTCGGTAGTGCCCACTGCCAGGCTGTCAATGTTGTATCCCCGCCGGGCAAACAGGGATACCACTTTGGAAAGGACGCCGGGTTGGTTTTCCACCAGCACCGATAAGGTATATTTCATAGGGCTTTCCTTCCTTTCACACCGAGGGAGTTTCCGGATCCACCCGGCACACCAGCACATAGGGGGTGGGAGATTGAAGCATTTCTTCCGCCAGCCGGCGGGCTTCCCGGTTGTTTCGGGCCAAGGCCGCGGGAATTCCGTAGGCCTTACACAGGGCCACAAAGTCCGGATTGCCGTCCATGTGGGTTCCAATGTGCCGCCTGTGGTAGCGGTTGTTCTGGTATTCTCGAACCATACCCAACCGGCGGTTGTCGAACACCACAATCTTTAAGGGCGCATGAGAGGCCACCACCGTGGCCAGCTCGCACAGACTCATCTGGAACGCCCCGTCTCCACACACCGCCAACACCTGGCGCCGGGGCTTGGCCAATTTGGCACCCAACGCAGCCGGCAAAGCGTAGCCCATGGTTCCCAACCCGCCGCTGGTGAGAAATCGTCCCTCCCGCTGGGTGAAATTGATGGCCGCCCAAATCTGCCCCTGACCCGGGTCCGCAGTGAGGATGGCGTCTTCCTCCATCATGGCAGAGAGATCCCGGATAAAGGAGCGGGGTTCCACAAAGTCCTCCCGGTCTTCTCCCCGGGGGATAAATTCTCTCTTATACCGGAGCACACGCTCCACCCATTCCTGGCAGTCCACCGGTTCCACCCGCTCCGCCAGAGCGGCCAGCACGGTTTTTACATCTCCCACAATGGGCACATCCACCCGCATGTTTTTCCCGATCTCCGCCGGGTCAATGTCGATGTGGATCACCTTGGCCTGCTCCGCAATCTGGTTGGGCAATGCAATGGCCCGATCCCCTACCCGGGCACCACACAGGACAATTAAGTCCGCTTCCCCAATGGCCCGGTTGGCGTAACTGCGTCCAAATTTGCCGATCATTCCCAAATACACCGGGCTTCCCATGGGCATGACCCCGATCCCCATCATGGTGGACACGATGGGGATTCCGCTTTTTTCCGCGAAGGCTGTCATTTCCTCCCGGGCCCCCGCAAGCACCACGCCCCCGCCGCAGCAGATCACCGGACGCTTTGCCTGGCGGATGGCTTCCAGGGCCCGTTTTATCTGCATGGGATGGCCTGCCGTTTTAGGCTTATATCCGGGGATCTCCGCCTGTTCCGGATAGTGGAAAGATTCCACCAAGGCTTCCTGCACATCCTCGGGCACGTCGATGAGCACAGGGCCGGGCCGGCCGGTGGAGGCAATGTGAAAAGCCTCCTTGAAAATTCTGGGCAGATCGCTGGGGGATTTGACTAGATAGCTGTGCTTGGTAAAGGACTCGCAGGCACCGGTGATATCCGCCTCCTGAAACACGTCCCGTCCCAGCTGCTCCAAATTCACCTGGCCGGTGATGGCCACCAAGGGGATAGAATCCATGTAGGCGGTGGCAATTCCGGTGATCAGATTGGTGGCCCCGGGGCCCGATGTGGCCACGCAGACTCCCGGTTTCCCAGAGGCGCGGGCATAGCCGCTGGCCATATGGGCAGCATTCTGTTCCGAGCGGACCAACACATGCCGGATGGGAGAATGATACAAGGCATCATAAAAAGGGCAGATGGCAGCCCCCGGATAGCCAAACAGAACCTCTACCCCTTCCGCTTCCAGGCAACGCACCATGATCTCGCCGCCGCTGAGCATACTGTCTCCCCCTCTCAAGCTTCCTCCGACAGGAACACGGCCCCGTCACAGGTCAGGCCCCGTTGTTCCCCGGAATACACATATCCCTCTCCCGAAGGAGCGAGTTCCATTTCCCCGGCGCCGGACGCCCCCGTTCCCTGGGCAGTGTCTCCCGTAGGGGTAAGCACATAGGCGCCGCCGTTTTCCACATACGTTCCGGAAACGGTGGAAGTTCCGTCATAGTAGCAGACGAAAAACTGGAAAGTGCCGTCTTCAAACAAGGTGATTCGCGGCTCGTATCCGGCTTCCGCTCCCGACTCCTCCTGGACCAGGGCCAGGACCTCCGCGGCCCCCGTAGAAGCGCTTTCCTCCTGTTGGGACTCCTGGGGAATCTCCGCGGTCCGAGGTTCCGGCTTCAGCTGAGGCTGAGAGCTTTCCACCTGGGAAGAGGTTTCCACCGCCTGGCTTTCCCCGGCGGAGGAGGTGTCCCCCTGGGTCCCTCCGCAGGCGGTCAGGGTCAAGGCCATGGCCAACCCGCAGCAAAGGGCAAGGATCCGTCGTTTCATAACATGTACCTCCTCATTCAATGGACCGCTGTGCACAGGCGTTCAAGTCCATGCCCGCGGTGTTTCCGGCCAAAAACTCATAGTATCCCTGGGACGCGATCATGGCGGCGTTATCCCCGCACAAAGATTTTTCCGGCAGATACAGGGAGCATCCCCGCTCTTTGGAAATCCGTTCCAGTTCCCGGCGCAGCAGCCGGTTGGCAGAGACGCCCCCTGCTGCAGCCAGCTTCTTCATGCCCGTTTCCTGGGCAGCCCGGAAAAAGTTATCCGTCAGGCAAGTGACCACCGCTTTCCGGTAAGAGGCGCACAAGTCGGGCACACTTACTGTCTCTCCCTTTTGCCGGGCGTTATTTAAAAGATTCAGCACCGCCGTTTTCAACCCGGAGAAGCTGAAATCCAGGGGCGCTCCCTCCACCCGGGGATGGGGCAGCCGGTAGGCGGAATCGTCCCCTTCCTCCGCAATCCGGTCCATCTCTACCCCGCCCGGATAGGGGATTCCCATGGCCCGGGCAGCCTTGTCGAAGGCTTCTCCCGCGGCGTCATCCCGGGTACGGCCCAGGATTTTCAGCCGGGTGTAGTCCTCCACCAGCACAATGTGGGAATGACCTCCCGAAACCACCAGGCATAAAAAAGGAGGTTCCAGGTCCGGGTTGCTCAGGTAGTTGGAGGCGATATGGCCCCGAAGATGGTGGACGGGAATCAAGGGAAGCCCTGTAGAAAGGGCCAGCCCCTTGGCAAAGTTTACTCCTACCAGCAGAGCCCCAATGAGTCCGGGCGCATAGGTGACGGCAATGCCGTCCAGGTCGGCCAGGGTTTTCCCCGCTTGTTCCAGGGCCTCCTGTACCACGCCCACTACCGCCTCGCTGTGACGGCGGGAGGCAATTTCCGGTACCACGCCTCCGTAAATCTTATGTTCCTCTACCTGGGAAGCGATTACGGAAGACAGAATCTTCCGCCCGTCTTCCACCAGGGAAGCCGCGGTCTCGTCACAGGAACTTTCTATCCCCAACAGGATCATCGATCCCCCTCCTTTCCAAAACGGCGCGTCAGAATCAGAGCATCCTCGGTGGGGTCGGTGTAGAAGTTTCGGCGGCGTCCCTCCTCCACAAAGCCCAATCGGGTATAAAGCCGTACTGCCACCTGATTGGAGGGGCGCACTTCCAAGGAGATGAATTCCGAATTCCGCCGCTGGGCTTCCCGGATCAACGCCTCCACAATGGCGGTCCCCACCCCTTTTTTCCGATGGTGGCCAAACACGGCGATATTGTCGATGTAGCATTCCCCGTGGGAACAATGCATTCCTCCGTACCCCAGAATTTTCTCCTCGTCCACCGCCGTGACAAAAAAGGCGTGGGGGTTATTCACCTGGTCTTCGATGGACTTCTGGCTCCAGGGCCGGGAAAAACACAGCTTTTCCAGCTCTGCCAGGATCTCGCAGTGCTCCTTTTGCAATCTGACGATTTTCCTCATGCTGTCCTTCTCGTTTCCTTTCCGTTGTTCTCTCAGGGGTCCCGCTTGCCGGGGAGCCCCTGGTAACAGTCTGTTTTATTATAAACTCCGCGGGGGGAAAACTCAAGGTCACCGTGGAATTTTCTCCCCCAATGCCAGGTTTTCCGCCAAAAAAGCGCCAAACTCCGCCCCGTTTTCCGGGACGTCAGTTCAGCGCTTTTCCGGTCCCATCACGATTGGATGGTTCTGTCAAACACCAGAAGCCTGGTGACGAATTCCTGATAAAAGATTTCCAACTGGCTGGCCAGCTTGTTCCGGCACTGCCGGTAGGCCTCCAAATCCTGCCCGTAGGGGTCAGCTATGTACTTGGGAATGTAGATCTTCGTCTGGGGCACACCGGCCTGTTCCAGAATGTAACCGTGGGTTTTGGACATGGGAAAATAGAGATCCCAAATGGGCAGTTCCTCCCCGGTAATCCGCCGGGCGGTGTGATCCGAAATGTCGATGTCGATCTCCCGGCACACCTTCACCGCGTTTTCCGATACCGGCATTCCATCCACTGCCGAAAGCCCCGCGCTCTGGCAGAGCACCTTGTCTTCCATGCCAATGCGCCGCATCATCCCGCGGAAGATTCCCTCCGCCATGGGACTGCGGCAGGTATTCCCCGTGCAGACGAACAATATTTTCAAAACAGTCCTTCCTTTCTATAGGTCCATCCGGCGCCGGTTTCTCCCGGCTCCCGGCCATTATATTTTTTGATACAGCAGAAAATCAAAGGCAATCTCTGTCTGGAAGCCTCCCCGTTCTTCCAGTCTGGCCACGCCCTCTCTGCCCGTTTTCCAATAGTAGGGGGTCATGGCGAACAAATCTTTCGCCGTTTCTCCGTCCGGCAGACGGATCTCCCCACGCACCGCCTCCCGTTTGAGAAACCGAAACCCCTCATATTGGGTTTCCCGGTAAGGGTTTTCGTAGGGCTCCTGATACAAGATCTCCTTGAGCCCCCAAAGATGCCTGGGTCCCGGAACCGCGTAGAGGAAATATCCTCCCGGCGCCACCGCCCGGGCAAACTCCCCTTCCGCCAGGGGAGAAAATACATCCGTCAAAATCTGCACCTGCCCCGTCCTCAAAGGAATGGAAAAGGAGCTGGCCACTCCAAAGGAAATCCCTTTGTATTTCCCTGCTGCGGCCTTCACCGCCAGCTTGGAAATGTCAAACCCGCACACCCGGGCTTGGGGCAAGGCTTTTGCCAGTGCGCCGGTGTAGTACCCCTCACCGCAGCCGGCGTCACACAGGAAAAGTCCCTCCCCTTCCGGAGATCCCAGCGCTTGTGCACACTCCCCTGCCAACCGGCAGAGGGTTTCCCGGAACAGCCCGTAGTAGCCTCCTTCCAGAAACCGCCGGCGGCTGGCCACCATCTCCTTGGTGTCCCCAGGCAATTTGGAATGCATCTTGTCCGAAGGAAGCAAGTGCACATATCCCTGCCGGGCCACGTCAAAGCTGTGACCTTTCACACACACTGCCGCGTGATCCCGCCGGGACAAGGTCCCTCCGCAGATGGGGCAGCAAAAATCCAACTGTTCTTCCATGGACTCACCCCTTGGCGTCATACCAGGTGCGGCCGGATTCCGCCTCGGCCACCATGGGAACGGACAGGGACACCGCCCCTTCCATCTCCTGGGTCAAAAGCTCTTTTACCCGGTCCCGCTCCTCTTCGGGGCATTCCACAATCAATTCGTCGTGGACCTGGAGAATCAACCGGGCCTTGAGGCCTTCCCGCTCCAGGCGGTCGCTGACACGGATCATGGCAATTTTGATGATGTCCGCCGCAGTGCCCTGGATGGGCATGTTCCGAGCCACCCGCTCCCCAAAAGCCCGCATGTTGAAGTTGGTGCTTTTCAGCTCCGGCAGATAGCGCCGCCGGCCAAATAGGGTTTCCACATAGCCCCGTTCCTTGGCTTCTTCCACCACCTGCTTCATGTAGGCGTCCACTCCCGCATAGTTGCGCAGGTATTCCTTGATATACGCATCGGCTTCCTTCCGGGTGACGCCGATGTCCTTGGAAAGGGAAAAAGCGCCGATTCCGTAGACAATGCCGAAGTTTACCGCTTTTGCCTTGGATCGCATTTCGCTGGTGACCAGCTCCTGGGGCATACCGAACACTCTGGCCGCCGTGGAGGTGTGGATGTCCCGGCCTTCCAGAAAGTCCTCCCGCATGGCCTGGTCATTGGCCACATGGGCCAGCACCCGCAGCTCAATCTGAGAGTAGTCCGCGTCTACCAGGACCCCTTTCTCCGCCGCAAAGAATTTCCGCAGCTCTCGGCCAATGGGGGTGCGCACGGGAATGTTCTGCAGATTGGGCTCCGTGCTGGAAATCCGGCCGGTACGGGTTTCCGTCTGGTTAAAGCTGGAGTGAATCCGCCCGTCGGGACCGATCACCTTCAGCAGGCCGTCACAGTATGTGGACTTCAGCTTGGCCACCGTCCGGTACCGGAGCACCTCATCAACCACCGGATGCAGGTACCGGAGTTCTTCCAGTACATCCGCATTGGTGGACCAGCCGCTTTTTGTCTTTTTCCCGTGAGGCAGGCCCAGCTTGCCGAACAAGGCCTCTCCCAGCTGCTTGGGGGAGTTGATGTTGAACTCGTACCCTACCTGCTGGATGATGGAATCGTGCAGGGATTGCACCTGTTTTTCCAGCTCTTTCCCATAGGCCTCAATGCTGTCCCGATCCACATAGAATCCCACCTGCTCCATCTGGGCCAGCACATAGGACAGAGGGATCTCAATGGTGGAAAGAAGTTCCTCCTGTCCGTTTTCCCGGATGGCTTTGGAAAGAGCTTCCGCCAGAGCCGGCAGAGCCGCCCCTGCATTGAGCTCCGGATCCTCAAAGTCCGGCAAGGCAACCCCGTATTCCGCCGCCAACCGCTCCACGTCGTAACCGGAAGCGGAGGGATTCAGCAAATACCCCGCCAGAGCCGTATCCATCCGGACATTTTCCATTTTGCATCCCAGAGAAAGGGCCTTCCGATGCAAGGGCTTGGCGTCATGGGTGATTTTCCGGATTCTGTCGTTTTGGAAAAACGCCCGCAAAAAAGCCGGGTCCGGCTTAACTCGGTGCAATTCCCCTCCCAGGGAAAATACCAGGTTTTCCAGATCCCCACCCTGCCACTGGGCATAAAAGACAGCCTCCCCTTGGTCTTCCAGCTGGGGCAGCAAGGGCGCTCCGTCCCGGTACTCCCGGACCTGAGGCCGTTGGGCGGAAGGCACATTCCCTTGAGGGGCGGCGCTGCCGTTCAGGCCGTATTTTTCCAATAGAGAGAAAAGTTCCAATTTCACCATGATCCCTGCGGCCTTTTGGGGATCCCCTTCTCCCTTCACATAGTGGGACAGGTCCGTATCAATGGGAGCGTCCCGGCGGATGGTGCCCAGATCGTAGCTTAAGAAAGCGTTGTCCCGGGATTTTTCCAGTTTTGCCTTCACACCGGGCTTGATCTCCAGCTCCTCCAAATGATCGTACAGATACTGGACGCTGCCGTATTTCTGAATCAGGTCTCCCGCCCCTTTGGGACCGATTCCCGCCACTCCTGGGATACAGTCGGACGTGTCTCCCTGAAGGGCTTTCAGATCGATCATCTGACGGGGCGTCACACCGTATTCCTCACGGATCTTCTCCACATCGTACAGGGTCACCTGGGGCTGACCAAATTTGGTGGTGGCCAGGCGCACCGTGGTCTCCGGAGATACCAGCTGCAAACTGTCCCGGTCTCCGGTAGCGATGAGACAGCTGTTTCCGCTACCTTCGCAGGCGGCGGAAAGCGTGCCCAGAATATCGTCTGCCTCCCAGCCTTCGCAGGAGACAATTTGATAGCCCAGGGCCGTGAGCAGGTCCTGGAGCACGGGCAGCTGCTGGGCCAGCTCCGGAGGCATTCCCTTCCGGTTGGCCTTGTAGCCCGCGTAGGCCTTGTGGCGGAAGGTGGGCGCCTTCCGGTCAAAGGCAATGGCCACCCCGTCCGGGGCAGTCTCGTCTAAAAGCTTTTTCAACATGGTGAGAAAGCCGTAGATGCCGTTGGTGTAATCCCCGGACTTGGTGGTGAGCAGCTTGATCCCGTAAAATGCCCGGTTCAAGATGCTGTTGCCGTCCAATACTAAGAGTTTCATCGTTAAGGCATTCCTTTCTCGCTAACAATGGTTTAACGCTTATTCTTCCCCCTGATTGGCCAGGTACACGTCTCGCAACAGTAGATCCAGATCCGCCAAGGTGCACAGCTCCCCGGCCCGGCGGCGAAACTCCGCCGCCCCCCGGATGCCCTTGAGATACCAGCCCACATGCTTTCTGGCCTCCCGCATGCCCCGGTGCTCCCCTTTGAGGGCACAGAGGGCGTCCATGTGGCGTTTGATCACCACAATCCGCTGGGCGATTCCCGGGGGAAACAGGATCCGGCAGGAATCGGTGAGATAGGCGTTGATCTCCCGGAACACCCAGGGATTCCCCAGGGCACCCCGGCCCACCATCACCATGTCGCAGCCGGTGTAGTCCAGCAGCTTGCAGGCAGACTGGGCGTCCACCACGTCCCCATTGCCGATCACCGGAATGGAAACCGCTTCCTTTACCGCCCGGATAATGTCCCAGTCAGCCCTGCCCTGGTACATCTGGTCCCTGGTTCTGCCGTGAACACACACCGCGTCGGCTCCAGCCCGTTCGCACAGCTTGGCCACCTCTACGGCGTTTTTGTGATCCTCATCCCAGCCGGCCCGCATTTTTACGGTGACGGGTAGGTCTGTGTGCTCCTTTACCGCCGCCACAATGGATGCGCAGCGGTCGGGGGTTTTCATCAGGGCACTGCCTGCTCCGTTGCCTGCCACTTTGGGCACCGGGCACCCCATGTTGATGTCGATCCCGTCAGGGCCGAATTCTCCCACCTTTTTGGCGGCCAGCCCAAAGTCGAAGGGATCGCTGCCAAAGAGCTGGAGAAATACGGGGGGCTGGTCCCCGGAAGTGTCTGCCAGCTGGGCAGTCTTCTGATAGTTGTACTGAATGGCTCGGGCGCTGACCATCTCGGTGACCGTGTAGGCCGCCCCAAACTCCCTGCAGAGTCTGCGGTAAGCGCCGTCGGTGACACCGGCCATGGGGGCCAGGGCCGCCCGGCCTTGAATTTCAATGTTGCCGATCTTCATAAACTGTTCCTTTTCTGGTTGAATCTTCGGGACGGAAAACACCCCAACGCGCTTTCCCTCTCGTTTTATTTTAATACTTTTGAAAACACCATTTGTGACGATTCCGAAAACTTTAATCCCGCTTCCCGGGTGTAATCCTGTTCCTCAATGGTGAGCCCATAGGAGGGCAGGAATTCCTCCATGAAGTAGTCCGCTTCCGGCAGAGCCATGTCCTTGATGGATTGGGTGATGGTCTGTTCCGCCTGGGAAAAATCCCGGTTGCCGCTGCGCCGTTCCTCCACGCATTTGATCACCGCGGAAATCCGGTCTGCCGCCTTCACCAAGGGCTTGAGTTCCTGGTCTTTCTCTCCGCTCATGGTCATGATAGCCCGGTATTCCCCTCGAAGGTCCTCCGGCAGCATGGATACCAGGTGCTCCACCGCCAGATCCTCCACCTCTGCGTAAGCCTTGCGGATTTCCTCGGAATGGTATTTCACCGGGGTGGGCATGTCCCCGGTGATGATCTCCGAGGCGTCGTGGAGCACCGCCAGCATGGCTGCCCGCTCCGGATCCAGGTTCTTCCCAAATTTCTGATTGCCGATGGTAGCCAGAGCGTGGGCCACCAGGGCCACCTCCAGGCTGTGCTCACAGATGTTCTCGCTGCGGGTGTTGCGCATCAGTCCCCAACGGTTGATGTATTTCATCCGGGATAACATGGCGAAAAAGTGATACATTCCGCTCCCCCCATGGTTTTCATTTGCCGCCCCATTGGGGCGCCTTATTATTATACAATATTTTTCCCCATTTGGGTAGGGAATGTCCCCAGCTTTTCTTTGTCCAAAAGCCTTTTACCGGTTCCGTTTCTATGGTATAATGTCTGGAAAGGGACATGACGTCCTGTGCTTTGCTTTGCCTGGGGGTCCCATTTCCCCGTTTTCCCTTTGAAATACGATCAGGAGGTATACGCTCTTATGGCAAATGGCAATGATACTAAAAAGAGCTGGCGGAACAATTATTTCCTCAAAGCCTTTTTCCTGGGACTGGGCCTGTCTTTTCTGGTCTTTCTCCCCTTTATGGTGGTAGATGGAGGACGGTTTCTCTTCTATGGGGACTTCAATGTGCAGCAGGTCCCCTTCTACCGGTTGGCCCACGATGCGGTTCGCTCCGGCAACCTGGGATGGAGCCATCTCACGGATTTGGGGGCCAATTTTGTGGGCTCCTACAGTTTCTATCTGCTGGGAAGTCCCTTCTTCTGGCTGACCATTCCCTTTCCCTCGGAATGGGTCCAGTTTTTGATGGGCCCCCTGCTGATTCTGAAATTTGCCTGTGCCACCCTTACGGGGTACATCTACATTCACCGGTATACCAAGTCCCCGGACACCGCCCTCATCGGCGCGGTGCTCTATGCCTTTTCCGGATTTTCCATTTACAACATCTTCTTCAACCATTTTCACGAGGCCATTGTCTTTTTCCCCCTGCTTCTGGCAGCCCTGGATGAGTACATGGCCCCCCGCCGCAGAGGGCTCTTCGCGCTGGCGGTCTGTGTCTGCTGCGTAGTCAATTACTACTTCTTTGTAGGACAGGTCACCTTTACCCTGATCTACTTCTTCCTGCGGCTGATCTGCAAGAGCTGGCGCATCTCCTGGAAAGATTTTCTCCTGCTGGCTCTGGAAGCCGTGCTGGGACTTGGCCTCTCCTGCGTGCTGCTGGTGCCCTCCGTACTGGCGGTAGTACAGAATTACCGGACCTCCAACTATATCAATGGCTGGAACGCCGTCCTCTACAACCAGGTCCAGCGGTACCTCCACATTCTGGAGTGCTTCTTCTTCCCTCCGGATCTGCCCGCCCGGCCCAACTTCACGCCGGATTCCGGGTCCAAATGGGCCTCTCTGGGGGCTTGGCTGCCCCTCTTCGGCATGACCGGTGTCATCGGCTGGCTCCAGCTCCACCGGAAGCACTGGCTGAAAAAGTTCCTGTGGATCCTGTTCCTCATGGCGTTGGTGCCTTTCCTCAACTCCGCCTTTCAGATGTTCAATTCCGCCTTCTACGCCCGGTGGTACTATATGCTCACCCTGATGATGGCCCTGGCCACGGTGATGGCTCTGGAAAACGAGCGGGTCAACTGGAAGCGCTCCATCACCTGGACCACCGTCATCACCCTGGGCATTGCCCTGGTGGTGGGACTGATGCCCACCATAGAAACTGTGGATGGAGAGAAATCTCTCTCCTTTGGTCTGGAAGATTATCCCACCCGGCTGTGGACCTATGTGGCCATTTCCCTGGTTTCCCTGGGAGCTCTTGTGTACCTGTTCTGCTTCTGCCGCAAGAGCCGGAAAATCTTTTTCCGGTCCACGCTGGTGGGGCTTTCCCTGATTTCCGTATTCTATTCCATTTACTTTATTGGCCTGGGAAAAACCCAGTCCGAGTACACCTGGGACCACTTGATTCCCTACTCCCTCAACGGGGGCAAAGATGTGGATCTGCCTGACCTGCAAAGCTGCCGTTCGGACTTCTACGAATCTCTGGACAACTCCGCCATGTTCTGGGAGATCCCTTCCATCCAGGCCTTTCACAGCATCGTGCCTGGATCCGTCATGGAGTTTTACGATTCCATTGGCGTTCCCCGGGATGTGGCGTCCCGTCCTACTACCGAGCATTACGCCCTGCGGGCTTTGACTTCCGTCCACTGGCTCTTTGACGACGACCACGACGACAAGTATTTTGCCGGGGAAGACGCCTCCGATCCCGCCATGCCCGGCTGGGCCTACTACGGCAATGCCAACGGCTTTGACATCTGGGAAAACCAGTACTACATTCCCATGGGCTTTTCTTACGACTACTATATCACCCGCAGCGAATATGAAGCTCTGGGACAGGGCAGCGAAGATGCCATGGGTGATCGGGAGCTGGCACTGCTCCGGGCCGTGGTTCTGGAAGACGACCGGGTAGACGCCTATAAGGATGTTTTGCAGCATCTTCCCGAGGAAATGCGGGAGTTCGACGAGGAAACCTATTACCGGGACTGCACCAACCGGGCCGCCACCGCCTGCTCCACCTTCCAGTACACCAATTCCGGCTTTACCGCGGAAGTGGACACGGAGACTTCCCGGCTGGTCTTCTTCAGCGTTCCCTATGAATCCGGATGGTCCGCCACCGTCAACGGGGAGTCGGTTCCCATTGAACGGGTCAACGTGGGCTTTATGGCGGTGAAGGTCCCTGCCGGGGAAGGGGTCATCATCGAATTCACCTACCACACTCCCGGCCTGCTGCTGGGCTTCGGGATCACCTTGATCTCTCTGGCCTTGCTGGTGGCCTATCTGATGTTGGTGAACCGGCTACGGAAAAAGCCCGCCACTGTTAAAAATCCCGGACTGCTCCGGTTGGGCAGCTTTTCCCAGTACGCCAAATCCCGCCACACCTCCTTCCGCCGCCCCGGCGCCCTGGCCCTGCATGTAAAAGGAGAAGCCGCCGTGCCGGAAGAAGATGCCTCCCAGGAACTTCCTCCTCCGGAGGAGACTCCCCCTTCCCAGGAGAAGACACCTGCCGCTCAGGAAACTCCCTCTGAGGAGACGGGGAAGGTTGCACCTGCCCCCAAAGAATCGGAACAAACAGGAGAAAAGCACTCAAAATAAAAGGAGAACCTTTATGGAACCTACCGTATATTTTGTCATTCCTTGTTACAACGAAGAAGCCGTCCTTCCCGAAACCGTCCGCCGATTGACAGAGAAACTCCAGTCCATGCGCAAGGCTTCCCTCATTGGGGAAAACAGCCGAATGCTGCTGGTGGATGACGGCAGCAAAGATAAAACCTGGCAGTTGATTTCTCAATTTCACGGGAAAAATCCCTGGGTAGAGGGGGTCAAGCTGGCCCACAACCGAGGCCATCAAAACGCCCTGCTCTGCGGCCTGATGACCGCCATGCCCCGGTGTGACTGCGCCATCAGCATGGACGCAGACTTGCAGGATGACATTGACGCTCTGGACCAATTTGTGACAAAATTCCGGGAAGGGTGCGACGTGGTATACGGTGTGCGCAACAAACGGGACACGGATACCTGGTTCAAGCGCACCACCGCCGAAGGCTTCTACAAAGTGATGAAACTGTTGGGGGTTGACGTGGTCTTCAACCATGCGGATTACCGGCTCATGAGCCGCCGAGCCCTGGAAGGACTTTCCGAGTACCGGGAGGTCAATCTGTTCCTTCGGGGAATTGTGCCCCTGATCGGCTACCGCAGCGACTATGTGTACTATGACCGCCATGAACGGTTTGCCGGGGAAAGCAAATATCCTCTGAAAAAGATGCTTTCCTTCGCCCTGGACGGCATCACCAGCTTCAGCGTCAAACCTTTGAAGCTCATTTCCAATCTGGGAATTCTCATCTCTCTGCTGAGCATCCTCGGTTTGGTCTACGCCCTGATCTCTTATTTTGCCGGATGGGCTGTATCCGGATGGACTGCCATCGTGTGCTCCATTTGGCTGCTGGGCGGTTTGCAGATGCTCTGTCTGGGAGTTGTGGGGGGCTATATCGGCAAGATCTACAGCGAAGTGAAGGCCCGGCCCCGGTACCGGGTGGAAACCTTTCTGGAACAGAAAAAAGAGCAGAAATAATTTCCGCTCTTCCAAAAGGACCCGTTGCAGGAGAATCCCTCTTGCAGCGGGTCTTGATTTTTTCAGCAAAAAGCCTCGACCCCCAGATAGGAGATCGAGGCTTCTTTCACGTTTGCAAAGACTTACAGCCGCAGCAAGGGCACCGTCTTCCGGCACTCTTCAATGGCTTCCGTCTCAGGCAGAGCGGGGATTGCGCCTGTCTTGGTGGCGCACACGGCTCCCGCTGCGTTGGCAAAGTCCACAAAGTCCGCCAGCTCTTCCTGGGAAAGCTGGGCGGGCCGCTTGCCGGACAGGACAATCTTGGCCAGCAATGCCCCGAAAAAGCTGTCTCCGGAACCGGTGGTATCCTTCACATGGGTGTCGTAGGTGTTCTTTTCCAGGGTGTTTCCCGGCGTGTAAGCACGGCAGCCCTTGGGTCCCATGGTGACCACCACCAGGGATACCCCCTGCTCCAGCAACGCCCAGGCACCTTCTTCCACGGAATCTTTTCCGGTGAGCAGGGCCAGCTCCTCATCGGACACCTTCATGATATCCGCCTTGGGAATCAGGCTCTTCATCCGGGCAACGCCTTCCTCTTCCCGGCCCTTCCACAGGGGCGGCCGCCAGTTGGGATCGTATGCAGTGATCTTCCCTTGCTTCCGGGCATAGTCCACCAACTGCTCCACCGCGGAACGGGAAGGTTCAGCGGTCATCAGCAAGGAGCCAAAACACAACAGCTTGCAATTGTCCAGCAGGGAAAGATCCGTGCCTTCAAAAGAAAGCCGGGTATCCGCGCCGGGATTCCGATAAAAGCTGAAATCACGATCTCCCTGGTCGTTCAGCTGCACAAAAGCCAAGGTGGTGGCATAGTCCGGATCCTGGCTCAGGCCCTGGGTTTCCACACCGCAGTCCTTTAAAGTGGAAACCAGAAAATCTCCGAACATGTCCTTGCCAACCCGGCCCAAAAAGCCCGCGCTGACTCCGGCACGCTTGGCCTGGACCGCCACATTGGCAGGCGCTCCTCCCGGATTCCGGGCAAAAAGCAGCCGGCCATCCTCTGTCTGCCCCACTGGGGTAAAATCGATCAAAAGCTCTCCCATGGATAAAATGTCCGCCATGTTCCAACCGCCTTTCGAAATAAAACTTCTCTTCTATCATCATACCTTGTTCCGGCTCCTTTGTAAACGGGAAATTTCCGTTTTTCTCCCAAAAGATGCCTTCATTCCATCAAAAAACGGCCCGGATTTCTCCGCGCCGTTTGCAAGGTCCCTCTTATTTTTTGGTCCCGGTCTTGCCGGCAGGCTTCTTGGAAGCGGGCTCGGCCTTGGTCAGGGTTTTGGGAGTTTCCTCTTTCTTGGTCATACCCTTGGGAGATTCCTCTTTTTTGGTCATGACTTTGGTGGTCTCTTCCTGCTTGGCAATGGTCTTGGCAGGCTCGGCCTTGATGGCCTTTTCCACCACAGACTTCTCAGCAGCCTTCTCTTCCACCTTCTTGGCAGCGCACTTGGCGGGCTGCTTCTCAGGGGCGGCCTCAGTCTTCTCTTCGGCTTTGACGGTCTTCTTGGAAGCGGTCTTCCGAACGGTCTTGGTGGCAGCCTTGGGGGCGGTGGACACAAACTTCCACTGCTGGCCTTCGCCATCTACGTCTTCCCAAATCTGGGCGGGAGCGCCGTCTTCGTCGCTCATGTCCACAATGTCCAGGGCCTTGCCGGCCATCACGTTGACAATCTTCTTATAGGTGGCGGTTACGGTGACCAACTTCCAAAGCTGGCTGTCTCCATCCACGTCTTCCCAGGTCTGAGCCCAGGTGCCGTTGGCGGTACCGTTGGCCATCACGTCCAACACCTTGCCGGAAGCCTTGTTGAAGAGCTTTACGTTTTCACCCACTTCAACGGCAGACCAGGTCTGCGCGTCACTCTTTACAGGCTCGGCCTGCTCCACCACCAGGCCGTTGTCCAGCCCGGTTGCCTGCAAAGCCTTGCCGCTTCTGCGGTTCACAATCATGAATTCCGCTACCTTTTTTCCAGCCATTTGTAGAAACTTCCTTTCCTGTCTATGTAAAAAATAGAATGTGCGATTTGCTTGTTATGTGCATTATAATCTTTTCCAACATTTCTGTCAAATCCACCAAAACCGCGAAATCCCTGGATTTTTCCCGATTCCCCGGCTTTTCCCGGGTGCTTTTTGGCTATATTTGGGAAGGACCTTTTCCCACAACCTTGCGAAATTGTGGAAAAGCGGAAATTTTCCGCTTTTTCTGCCCCGGGAGCGCTTGGAATGCACAGACACATGGTGTATACTGAAAGCAGTGATTTTCGCCAAAAAAGGAGGGAACTCCCCTTGTCTCAAAAACGAAACAATCCCCGGCCTCCGGCTCCTCGCCGCCGTCCGGTGGAACGGTTCCACCCAGACCCTCAGCTGGGATTGTCCCAAGAACAGGTCCGCCTGCGCATGAGTCAGAATCTCCACAACGGCAACACCGGCATCAAAACCAAAAGTGAAGGCCAGATCATCCGGGAAAATGTCTTTACCTTCTTCAATATTCTCAACTTTGCCCTGGCTGCCGCCGTGATCTTGGTGGGTTCTTTCCGCAGCGCCTTGTTTATGGGCGTGATCTTTTCCAATATCTTCATCGGCTCCTTCCAGAGCATTCGGGCCAAACGGACTTTGGACAAGCTTTCCATTGTTTCCGCTCCCAAGGCCACCGTGCTCCGGGAAGGGAAAAAATGTGAAATTCCTGTGGAAGAGGTGGTGCTGGACGACATTCTTCTGTTGTCCTCCGGCAATCAAATCTGTTCCGACGCTGTCGTGGCTGCCGGGGAATGTGAAGTCAATGAATCTCTGATCACCGGGGAATCGGACCCAGTTCTGAAGCTTCCCGGAGATTCCCTGCTCTCCGGCAGTTTTGTGGTCAGCGGCACCTGCCAGGCCCAAGTGGAACATGTAGGCGCCGACAACTACGCCACCAAAATTGCCGGTGACGCCAAGTACATCAAAAAGCGCAATTCCGAGATCATGGACTCCATCGACTTCATCGTGAAGATTGTGGGCTTCGGCATTTTGCCCATCGGCGCCCTGCTGTTCTGGAAACAGTACTTCGTCCTCTCGGACACCCTCCAGGCCTCTGTAGTCAGCACTGCTGCCGCCATGGTGGGTATGATCCCCGAAGGCTTGGTGCTGCTCATCAGCGTCTGCTTTGCCGTCAGCGTGGTAAAGCTCTCCGCCCACAAAACTCTGGTCCGGGACCTCTACTGCGTGGAAACTCTGGCCCGAGTGGATACCCTTTGCCTGGACAAAACCGGGACCATCACCGAAGGCACCATGCAGGTGGACGAGCTGGTGCCCTTCCCCGGCGTTTCCCCCGAGGACATGAAAGGTCCCCTAAACGCCTTGGTCACCAACTTGCAGGACACCAACCCCACCTTCCAGGCCATCCACGATTATTTCCCGGAACCCAGCCCCTGGAAAGCCTCTCACTTGGTACCCTTCTCCTCTGCCCGTAAATGGAGCGGCGCCTTTTTCCCCGGCCGGGGATCCTATGTGATGGGCGCCGGGGAATTTATCCTGGGCCAGGGATTTGATCAGATCCGGCAGCAGGTGGAATCCTACTCCAAACAGGGCCAACGGGTGCTGCTGCTGGTCCGGAGTAAGGAAGAATTTCTGGACAAGGAACTGCCTGGCCATTTAGAGCTGCTGGGCCTGGTACTTCTCAGCGACAAAATCCGCCGGGAAGCTCCCCGAACCCTCCGGTACTTCGCCGATCAGGGCGTGGATTTGAAGGTCATTTCCGGCGACAACGCTGTGACGGTGGCCAATATTGCCCGGAAAGCAGGTCTGGAACACGCCGACCGGTATGTGGACGCCACCACCCTTCACACGGAGGAGGACATCCGCCGGGCAGTCAGTGAATATTCCGTGTTTGGCCGGGTAACCCCCCAGCAGAAGCTCAGCTTTGTGAAGGCTCTAAAAGCCCAGGGTCACACAGTGGCTATGACCGGCGACGGTGTCAACGACGTGCTGGCTCTGAAGGAGGCAGACTGCTCTATCGCCATGGCCTCTGGCAGCGATGCCGCCCGTGCAGTTTCCAGTCTGGTCCTTCTGGACTCCAACTTCGCCTCCATGCCCCTGGTGGTTCAGGAAGGACGCCGGTCCATCAACAACCTGCAGCGGTCCAGCGCCCTGTTTTTGGCCAAGACCATCTTCTCCGCCCTGATTGCCGTGCTGTTTATCTTTATCAACTATACATATCCCTTCCAGCCGGTGCAGCAGACTTTGATCTCCACCCTGACCATTGGCACTCCATCCTTTATCCTGGCCCTGGAACCCAACAAGGACCGGCTGCGGGGAAAGTTTATTTTGAACGTGATCCGCCAGTGTATTCCTGCTTCCCTGACCATGGCGGCCAACATTGTACTGCTATGCGCCCTCAGTGAGCCTCTGGGTCTCTCTAACGGGGAGATGTCCACCCTGGCTGTGGTTCTCACCGCCGCCACCGGATTCATCATGCTCTTTAAAGTGAGCACTCCCTTCAACGGCCTGCGGGGCGCCCTGTTCGGGGTGCTGCTCTCCGCGTTTTTGGCGGCGTTGATTTTCCTGGGAGATTTCTTCGTGCTCACCAACCTGACTATGCCCATGCTGATTGCCCTGGCCCCCATGCTGCTGTTCGCCATTGTGCTGATGCTGGTGCTCCTCCATCTGGTGGACCATGTGATCGCAAATTCTCAAAGCCCGGTGTATCCCCTTAAACACAAACTGTTTCAAAGGGGGAAAAAGCTGCCTTTAGGCCGCCACGCAAACCGGTAACCACTTCTAGCAAGCTCTTTTCACCTGCCAAAGAATCCCCCTTCCTTTTCTAAAAAACCGTCCTATTTTCCGAACATTCTAGTGTTCTATGTTTCCAGACTTAGGAGGTGCTGCGCCATGCTCCGCAAAGCTTTCTCGTTCCTACTGGCAGCAGTTCTGGGAGCTGCCCTTGGCGTGGGAGGATTGTTGCTGTGGCAGCGGGAAAACCCGGTGGATTCCGGCTTATCTTCCGGCCAAAATCCCAGTCCAAGCCCCAGCTCCGCCCCGTCAGAGGAGTTTATGGACAAGCTGGGCTTGATTCGGGAGCAGGATGTGGAGGAGCTTGTGAGAAGCGGGGCCAGTACACTGGCGTGGCGGGAATTTCCCCATTTCCTGCGGACAGGGGCAAGCGGCCTTCTCAGCAATCTGTCCTTTCCCACTGTGGTTGAAGGAGAATTGTGCACGGTAGAAGTCTTTTGCGAAGATCTGGCATATGGCCGTCCAGACCTGGTAATGCTTTTGTCCCAGGAGGGAGAAACTCTCAAGGAATACACCTCTCCGGAACATCCTGCTTACGTTCCTTACACTGTCACCTATGAAGATAAGGCCTATGAGGAAGCAGGCTTCCCGCCGGAGGAGGCGCCATAACTCCCACAACACTCCATGCCCCATTCATTTGGACATATCCGGTGGGTACAATCTCCCGGGGGACAAATTGGCTCCCGCCAGTGAGGATTCTCTTCCCCCGGGAAAGTCATTTCTGAAAGTCAAAAAGGCTCCCGGTAAAACTACCGGGAGCCTTTTGCATTTTCCTTTTTATAGCACGCAATACTGATCCATATAGCCTTCCATGGCTTTGATCAGTTCAGGGTCGGTGCCATTGGCCTTCAAGTACTCGTGGATATCCACCACGGTGACAATGGGATGAACCTTCACACCGAATTCCTCTTCCACTTCCATAATGGCGGTTTTGCCGGGAGTATGGCCCACCTCACAGCGATCCACGCTGATGAACATATGGGGTACTTTCACATCGGCACATGCTTTCAGAATGGGCATGGTCTCACGAACTGCGGTGCCGGCGGTGATCACGTCCTCAATGATGATGATGCGGTCTCCATCCTGGGGAGCATACCCTACGGTGCCGCCCCCTTCTCCGTGGTCCTTCACTTCCTTACGGTTGAAGAAATAGGGCCGGTCAATGCCGTGGTCCCGATACAGGGCAATGGCACAGGCAGTGGCCAGGGGAATCCCCTTGTAAGCCGGGCCAAACATGGCCTCAAACTGATCCCCCACCGTTTCCTTTACCAGGGCGGCATAGTAGCTTCCCAGCCGGGCCAACTGAGCACCGGTCTTGTAATTGCCGGTGTTTACAAAGTATTGGGTGTTCCGGCCGCTTTTGGTTACAAAATTGCCGAACCGCAGCACCTGGGCAGAGAGCATAAACTCGATAAATTCCTTCTTCTTTTCCGTGAGCATCCTGGCTTCATCCTTTCCCCCACCTTCGGTGGGCACACCTGCGGTGGGCATGTCACGCAGGCGGCTTTTTTGCCGCCCGCGTTCTCCATTTCCCGGAAACCCCACCTTGGGTTTTCCCGCGGTGGGCACTTCCCACACCGATGGTTTTTCTGGGGTCATTATAGCACAGTTCTGCCTGAGGCGCAACGGAAACCTGGTTTATTGACCAGAGGCTCCGTAGTTGGCCAACACCCGGGCGCTGGGATCGTCCACATCGCAGCCTTCCCAATCCTTGTTGGGCATCCAGAAGCCCACCACCATCGGCGCTTGGCCAGGATAATATTTCTCAAAGATCTCTCGGTACAGCAGGGACTCCTTGGTAAAGGGCCGGGCAAAATCGTACCGCTGGGCCTTGCTCCGGAACTCCTCGTCGGTGTAGTGTTCCTGGGCATACTCCTTCAAATAGTCCACCATGGAATGACCCACCGCGTCGGAAAAAGCGGCCTTCTCCCGGTACAGAATGGACAGAGGCAGATAATCCCCTTCAAAGGCCCGGCGCAACAGATATTTTCCCTTGCCATACCGGTTGATTTTCTTCTCCGGGTCAATGCTCATCACATACTGGACAAAATCCAGATCCCCAAAGGGAACCCGTGCTTCCATGGAGTTTGCGCTGATGCACCGGTCTGCCCGGAGCACGTCGTACATGTGCAGCTCCCGCACCCGCTTCTCCGATTCCTCCTGAAAGGCCTGAGCGCTGGGAGCATAGTCGGTATATTTGTAGCCAAAGAGCTCATCGGAAATTTCCCCGGTAAGCAATACCCGCACATCCGTCTGCTGATGGATAGCCTTGCACAGCAGGTACATGCCCATGCTGGCCCGGATGGTGGTGATGTCATAGGTGCCCAGTACCCGGATCACCTCTTCCAGAGAGGACAGCACCGTCTCCTGGTCGATGATCACTTCCGTGTGGTCGCTGCCAATATAGTCGGCCACTTCTCGGGCGTATTTCAGGTCGATGGCGTCCCCTTCCATGCCGATGGCAAAGGTGCGGATGGGGGTCTGGCAGCCTGCCTGTTTCAACAGCTTGGAGGCCACGGAACACACCAGGGAACTGTCCAACCCTCCAGAAAGTAAGAATCCCAGAGGGGCGTCCGCGTCCAGACGCTTCCGGATTCCTGCCACCAGCTTGTCGTGGATGTTCTGGCAGATTTCATCCAAGCTGTCCTCCCGGTACTCTTTTACCGCCGCCGGATCGTGGTAGCACACCAGCTGTTCACCGTCCCAGTAGTGGCCGGGCGGGAAGGGCCGGATTTCCTTGCAGAGGCCTACCAGGTTTTTGGGCTCGCTGGCAAAGATCTTTTTCCCCGAAACACTTTCCCCCCAGTACAGAGGACGGATACCAATAGGGTCCCGGGCCGCAATGAACCGGTCTTTGCTTCCGTCATAGAGGATCAGGGCAAACTCCGCGTCCAGCATCTGGAACATGGAGAGACCATACTCCCGATACAGAGGCAGCAAGATCTCACAGTCGGAACCGCTGTGGAACACATACCCCTTCTCTTCCAAGGCCGCCTTCAAGGGACGGAAGCCGTACAGCTCCCCGTTGCACACCACCGCGTCACGTCCCAGGGTAAAGGGCTGCATGCCGCTTTCCTCCAAACCCATAATCGCAAGCCGGTGGAACATCAACGTGCCGGAAGGAGTCTCCATAATCCGGGACTGGTCCGGACCCCGGGACCGGGTTTTTTCAAACCCCACGAGCAGCTCTTTCATCGGCAAATCTTTTCCCGTATAACCCATAATGGAACACATAAAAAAACACCTCCGAATGTGATCGCCTTGGAGAAACCCCCAAGAACAAAAAACGCAGCGAATCCTAAAATTTTAGGACGAATCGCTGCCACATTCGCGGTGCCACCTAATTTACCGTTTCCGGTCACCTTTGTCCGCTTCCATCAAAGCGGGGACGGCTGTAACGCGCCGCCACGCGTCTCTCCTACTGAGCTTTCGCCTTTGGGTTCGAGGCTCAGGAGTGTTCTTCACGCGGCGCCACACTTGCGGGGTTCCCACTGCCTCCCGCTCACTGAAAGGGGCTTCCACGTTACTTTTCTCCTTCAACGCCATGCAATATTTTCTTGTCGATGCTTTATTTTATACCACAGGTTTCCGGTTTAGTCAAGGGGTTTTCGAAAAATTTTGCAATTTCTTAAAATGAATCCTGCAAATTCTCGGGAATCATTGCATCCCTTTCCCTTTTTTGATAAGATACTCCCAGAAACCCTTTCTCCCTTTGCAAACCGGACGGGCCCTGGACAGGGCGGCAAAGGAAGGCAACCTAAGGAGGAACCCTATATGGAATTTCGCAAACTGAAAAGCGGTACCGACATCCGCGGCGTGGCCGTGGAAGGGGTGCCCGGAGAACCGGTCAACCTTACCGATCCGGTCATCGAAGCCATCGCGGCTGCCTTTTTGGTATGGTGCAACCGCCATCTGAATAAGGAGGCCCAGGGCCTTCGGGTAGCTGTAGGCCATGACTCCCGGATTTCCGCAGACCGAATCAGCGCCGCGTTGCAGCGGGTCTTTCTCCGGTATGGCTGTCAGGTGCTGGACTGCGGCCTTGCCTCCACTCCCTCCATGTTCTGGGCCACCCTGGATCTGCCCTGCGACTGCTCGGTACAGATCACGGCCAGCCACCATCCCTACCATCGGAATGGTTTGAAGTTCTTTACCCCCCAGGGAGGTCTGGACGCCCCGGATATCACGGAAATTTTGGAGGACGCCCAACAGGGGCTCCATCCCCAACAGGAAGCTCTCGGCTCCCGGCAGGACTGCGCCTATATGAAGGATTATGCCAAGCGCCTGCGGGAAACCATCCAGCAGGGAGTGAATGCGCCGGACTATGAGTACCCCTTAAAAGGCTATCACATTGTGGTGGATGCAGGCAATGGTGCCGGCGGCTTCTACGCTACCGAGGTGTTGGCTCCTCTGGGAGCGGATATCTCCGGCAGCCAATTTTTGGAGCCGGACGGCCGGTTCCCCAATCACATTCCCAATCCGGAAAATCAGGAGGCTATGGACTCCGTGTGCCAGGCCGTGAAAAATGCCCATGCGGACTTGGGCGTCATCTTTGACACCGACGTAGACCGGGGCGGCGCCGTGGACCGGGAAGGCCGGGAGATCAACCGAAACCGGCTGGTGGCTCTGGCCTCCGCCATCGCCCTGGAAGGCAACCCCGGCGGCACGGTGGTCACCGACTCCATCACCTCTGACGGTTTGAAGGAATATCTGGAAACCACCTTGGGAGGAAAACATCATCGATTTAAGCGGGGATACAAAAACGTCATCAATGAGGCTCTGCGGCTTAACGCCCAGGGAATCAACTGCCCTCTGGCCATCGAAACCAGCGGCCACGCGGCTATGCGGGAAAACCATTTCCTGGATGACGGTGCTTATCTGGTAACGAAAATTCTCATCAAAATGGCCTCTTTGGGCCGGGAAGGCAAGGACCTGGAAGACCTGCTGGCTCCCTTGCGGGAACCGGTGGAGGCCGCGGAGGTGCGCCTGCCCATTACCGATCCCGAGTTTCGGGCCCGTGGGGAAGCCCTCATCGCCCAGCTGGAAGCCTATGCCCGGGAACAGGGCTGGCAGATTGCCCCGGACAACCGGGAAGGCCTGCGGGTTTCCTTCCCCAAGGGAGAAGGGGAAGGCTGGTTCCTGCTTCGGCTTTCCGTCCATGACCCCATTCTGCCCATCAACTTCGAAAGCGACGCCCAGGGAGGCAACAAGCTCATTGCCCAAAAGCTTCTGGCATTTCTGGAAGCCCACCGGGAAGGCATCGATATCACTCCCTTGGAACAATTTTAAGGGATTCTCCCTTTCATAAAAAACCGTGCCAGAGGCTGACTGCCTGGGGCACGGTTTTTTGTGGTTTAACGGGTGGTAAGCTGCAATACATGGCAGATCCCCGGGATGGACTGGCCTTGCTGCTGGGAAGTGGGAGACATGAGAGCTCCGGTGGCGCAAAAAAGAATGTTTCCCAGTTCTCCTTGCTCCATCCGGTTCAAAAGATGGCCGCAAAGTACCGACGCCGAGCAGCCGCATCCGGAACCTCCTGCATGAACGTCCTGACGCTCCAGGTCGTAAAGAAGCATGCCGCAGTCCTGATGCACCGGCTGCAGATCAATGCCATTGTCTTCCAGGCATTGGTACAGAAGCCGGGATCCCACAAGCCCTAGATCCCCTGTGAAAATTCCGTCGTAATCCTTGGGAGAGGTCCCTGTATCCCTTAGGAATTCCAGGATGCTGGATGCCGCAGCAGGGGCCATGGCCGCCCCCATGTTGGCCGGGTCCTTCACCCCCAGGTCCCGGATCTTTCCTGCA
This sequence comes from uncultured Oscillospiraceae bacterium, assembly GCA_900543305.1. Taxonomy (GTDB): domain Bacteria; phylum Bacillota; class Clostridia; order Oscillospirales; family Acutalibacteraceae; genus Acutalibacter. The sequence goes on along the minus strand of UQQZ01000008.1, from coordinate 19,278 downwards.
AGGCCCCGACGGATTTTCACCGTACCTTCCGTTCCCACCAGCACACATCCGGAGGCGGTGGCTGTCCACTGGGCAGTGGGAGAACGCTGGCCCCCGTATTCCAGGGGCAGGCGGAATTGACGCTCCGCCGAGCAGAAGTGGGAACTGGTCACCGCCAACGCCCGCCGGGCTGCACCGCTTTCCACCATCAGGGTGGCCATCAACAGGGTCTGAGCCATGGTGGAACAAGCACCATATTGGCCCAAAAAGGGTATCCCAAACCCCAGCAGCCCGAAAGTGGAAGAAATACACTGATTCAGCAGGTCCCCGGCAAAGAGAAAATCCACCTGTTCCGGGGAAACCCCGGCTTTTTGCAGGGCCAGGGTTACGGTCTCCTGCTGAAGCTGGGCCTCCGCCTGCTCCCAGCTTTTTTCCTGGAGAGTGGTATCCTGGAAAGTCTGGTCAAATTCCGTTCCCAAAGGACCTTCCGCTTCCTTTTTTCCTCCCACCGCAGCCCGGGACATTACCGCCGGCGGACGTTCGAATTCCAAGGTGCTTTTTCCAATCCGCTTCATAAACTGCCCCCATTCCATAGGGAAAGGCCAAAGAGGATCAATCCATAAACCACCGAGGCGGTGATTCCAAACACCAGCACAGGCCCCGCCACAGTAAAAAGCTTTGCCCCCAGACCGGTAACAAACCCCTCGCTTTTAAATTCCAAAGCCGGGGAAACCATGGAATTGGCAAAGCCGGTGATGGGCACCAAACAGCCTGCTCCTCCGTATTTTGCAATTCGGTCGTAAAGCCCCAGGGCCGTGAGCAGGGCGGAAAGAAAAATCAAGCTGATGGACACCCCCGTACGGGCTTCCGGCAGCGCCAGCCCCAGATTCCGGTAAAGGGTGCAAAGGACCTGCCCCAAGGTGCATATGGTCCCCCCAAACAAAAAAGCCAACAGGCAGTTTTTCCCCACCGGCGACGGCGGAGACGCCTCTTCCACCCGGCGGCTGTATTCCTCGTTGGATACCGTTTTCACAAACCTTCCCCCTTTGTTTTTTTCTTTAGTTTGGCAAGGCCTGGGAGAAAATATACGGGAAAAAGAAAATCCCCTGTTTCCGGACAGGCCGAAAACGGAGGATTCCTTTTTGGCGGCGGGACTATCCCACCAGGAAGGATGCTTTTATGAAATAAAATGTTACTGGGTAGCTTTCAACAGATTTTCGTCCACCAACCACTGGAGGAATTTCTGGATCCATTCGTCCCAGAATTCCCAGCTGTGGGTTCCTTCTCCCTCGTGGTACTCGTACCCGAAGGGGTTCCCTTCCATCTCTTCGAAGAATTTCCGGGTCAACTGAACCCCCTGATAGTTGTGGTCCTGACGGCCCAGAGCATGGTAGATTCGGGGCCTGGGTTTGCCCTCCTCCAAAATCCGGCGGGCCATTTCAAAAAAGTCGTGCTCGGGATTGCCGATGAGATCCGACAGGTCCTGCTTGCCGTACACCAGTTCCCTGCGCTTTGCACGGAAATCCACCCCAAACTGGGAAACCTGTTCGGTGGTCAGAGGAGGCTCCGCGATCTTGTTGCCCGCGGAAAGGGCCCCGATGGCCGCAAATTTTTCCGGCTCCGACAACCCCCACTTAAAAGCTCCATGGCCGCCCATGGACAGGCCTGCCACAAAGTTGTCCTCCCGTTTGGTGGAAAGCCGGAACATCTCATGGGTAAACTCCCAGATCTCCTTGTGCAGGAAATCCGCGTACCGGGGGCCATGGGCCATGTTGCAGTAGGCACTGTGGGCCACACTGGGACACACCACCGCCAGGCCCAGCTCCGAGGCGTACCGCTCCACGGAGGAGTACCGGATCCAGTCCGTGTGATCTCCACCGCCTCCGTGAAGCAGATAGATCACGGGGAACAGATGGTCTTCCCGGTAAAAACCTGTGCGAACTCCCACACCGTTCATCTTTTCCGGCATCACCACGGTGAGCTGGGTGTTCATATTCAATGTGCTGGAACAAAAATTGACTTCGATTAACGCCACTTGCTTTTCCCCCTTATCGATCCACTCGGATGTCTGCCCACTTCAAAAATTCCCGGATCCAGTGATCCCAGAAGCTCCATTCGTGCTTGCCAGGTCCCTCAAAATAGGAATAGCCGAAGGGATTGCCCGGCAGCTCCTGGAAGAAGCGGCGGGTGATCTGGGCGTTCTCGTACTTGTGATCCTCGGTGCCGATGGCGTGGAAAATTCGGGGCAAGGTGCCGCCCTTTTCTACAGCCCGCCGGGCCATCTCAAAGGCATCGTATTCGGGATTTCCCAGCAGAACGGAGGTGTCCTCCACCCCGTAGCAGATGTAGTTGGTGCGGATCCGCTTCTTGATGATCTCCGGGGGCATCTGGTCCGGGGTATACATCTTCTCCGCCACCCAGTTGCCTGCGGAAAGCACCCCGATGGCCGCGTATTTCTCCGGCTGGGACAGGCCGATGGTCAGGGCACCGGTGCCGCCCATAGACAGGCCTGCAATATAGGTATCCTCCTGCTTGTCCGACAGATAGAACATGGAGGCCATGATCTGGGGCAGCTCCTCGGCAATATAGTCACGGAACCGCCAACCGTAAGCCATGTTGGTGTAGCGGCTGACCAGGGCGTTGGGCATGACCACCGCCAGGCCGTATTCCGTCACATACCGCTCCAGGGAGGTAAACCTGACCCAACGGGAATGGTCGTCCCCGCCTCCGTGAAGCAGGTACAGAACCGGATGCTTGCCGTCTTTGCGCACGGGAGCCTGGAGCCCTCCGTACAGGTATTTTTCAGGCAAGATTACGTCCACCTGGGTGGCCATTTCCAAAACGTTGGAAAAAATATTCAATTTTAAATATGCCATGTCATTCTCCTTTTTTTACTTCGGGTGGCCGGAAACTCTCCTTGAAGGAAAAGTCGGCCTCAAAACGGATGGATTTGCATTCCGTGCTGCTGTTGTAATACTTGTCCAGCAGCAGGTTCACGCAATCCTGAATCATTTTTGTTACGGGAAACCCCACCGAACTGAGAGATGGGGTGGTGTAATCGTTTAAGTAAGAGGAACCGTATCCCAACATGCCCATGGACTCCGGAAGGGGGATTCCCCGGTCCTGGCAAGCGCGAATCCCGCCAAAGGCAAATTCGTCGGCACTGTAAAAAATGCCGTCGGGAAGGTCCCCGGAGTCCAGAATTTTTTGGGTGGTCTCATAGCCGTACAGGGCCGTATTGGGATTGACCTCCCAGGTCCACAGCCGGGCCTCCATGCCCAGGCGTTCGCAGGTGGACAGGAACCCTTGCTCCCGCTTTACATGGGTGGCAATCTTTCGGCCTGTGCCCACCAGGGCCACCTTGTGATATCCCTTTTCATGGAACAAAGTGGCCACCTTGCTGCCTATGGCGGAGAAATCCGAATATACGCTGCTGTACTTGGAGGAATACCGGTTGAAAAACACAATGGGCACCCGGAAATCCATCTCCTCCAACATTTGGGATTCCTCGATGGTGGTATTGCACATGATCACCCCATTGACGCTGGTGCTGCTCAGGGTGTTTTTCGCCCAGTCAAATTCCTCGGATACATAGGGCTGTACCATCACCTCAAAGCTGTGGGAGGTTTCAATCTGTACTTTCTGCACTCCACGGATGATTTCCCCCAAGAAGGAACTGGAAAGGCCCGGTTTGTAAAAGAGCATGAACACCGGAACCGAGTGTCTGTCCCTCAGGCGTTTGGCAAACACATTGGGCTGATAATTCAGTTCAGCGGCAATGCGCAGGACTTTTTCCTGGGTGGCTTTGGAGATTCGTCGCTGATCTCCTTTTCCCGTCAGCACATGGGAAACGGTCCCCACAGAAACTTGGGCCTTTTGAGCAATATCTGTCAATTTCACCATTTAACCTCACGCCCTTCAGCTTATATTTTCTCATAACACAATTATAATCTAAAAGGCGGAATGTTTTCCATTATTTTCCAGAAAAAGCGCCAGCTTTTTTCTTTTCCAGGTGCCTTTGCAGAAAATAGCAGCCCAGTCCGCCTGCAAGCAACAGGACGGCGTATCCTGCATACATGGTACCGTAACTGAAATTCGATACCACAAAGCTTCCCATAATGGGGGCGATGGAGTTGCCCAGGTCCTGGCCGATATAACAGGTGCTGGTTGCCACTCCAGCCCGCTCTTTTCCCAGATACTTGATACTGTAGGCCTGGATGGCCGGCTGGGCCGCTCCCTGGCCCAGGGCCTTGAGACCTCCGGCAATGATGATGGGCACCACACTTTTCGCGCCTGCCACACACAACATGCCCGTAGCTCCCAGGAAAAAGGAGGGAATCATAATGGCCGAAAGGCCAAACCGGTCATTGATCTTCCCCGCCACAGGCCGCACCAACAGCACCACCAGAGAATAGGCGGTAAAGTACAGCCCCACATTGGGAATGCCCCGCTCATCGCCCATAATGGCCAGGTAAGTGTTCATCAAGCCGTTGCCGCTGGTAAACAGGATCAAAATCACCACATACAGGGTGATGTCCTTGGCAAAGAAGTTCTCCAAGGCAAATTTCTTCTTTTCCTCAGGCTTCTGAGCAGGTTCTAACTCCACCTTCAGCCGGGGGCTGGTGGGTTTGTTGGGAATGGCAAACATGGCCACCACACTGATGAATGCCAGCGTAGCCGCAAGGCCAAAGACTGCCGGAAATCCATAGGTCTGGTTGATCTCCAACCCCATGCTGGGACCGATGGCGTAGGCCAAAATGTTGCCCAATCCCAGATACCCCAGTCCTTCTCCCATCCGGGAGCTGGGGACAAAATCGCTGCCCAAAGCCATATTGGAAACCCCCATGAAGGAGAACGCGATTCCATGGACGATCCGGGCTGCGAAAAGCATGGCGATATTGGTGGAAAAGGCATAGCAGGCCATGCTCACCGTGACAATGGCAGTGGAAACAATCATGATCCGTTTCCGGTTTAATCGGTCCGAAAGGATGCCGGAAATGGGCCGGCAAAACAGGGCCGCCAAAGACATGAAACTGGAAATGGTGGAAGCCAGGGTCAGAGGGGCGCCCAGGCTCAGGGCAAATTTGGAGATCAGGGGCGTGACCATCTGGGAAGCAGTGCAAGTGAATACACTGATGGCCAAAACAATGATAAACGGACGAGTCCACAAGGGTTCCTTGGGGACTCCCTTGGAATTTGTATTGCTAGTCATAGGCAGCTTTCCTCCCGAGTTGGTTTCTAAAAATTGGGGGTACAGGCGCCCTGTCCCCCACCGTACCTGCCCTTCCGGGCGGCACGGTCACTGGGTGTGAAAGCATGCTACCAGATGACCGGAACCACGGTCTTGCAGGAGGGGAACTTCCTGTTCGCACCGCTGGGTCTTAAAGGGACAGCGGTTGTGGAAGACGCACCCACTGGGCCGGTTGAGAAGGCTGGGAACTTCTCCCTGGAGGGCCGAGTGAGCTCTTTCCCGCTCCACCGCAGGATCCGGAATGGGAATGGCGGACAAGAGAGCTTGGGTGTAGGGATGGAGAGGCTTTTCGTACAGCTCCTGCCAAGAGGAAACCTCCATCACCTTGCCCAGGTACATGACCACAATCCGGTCACTGATATGCCGGACCACAGAAAGGTCATGGGCGATGAACAGATAGGTCAAACCGTATTTCTGCTGCAATTGGATCAACAGATTGATGATCTGGGCCTGAATGGACACATCCAAAGCGGAAATGGGTTCGTCACAGATGATCAGCTTGGGATTGGAGGCCAAAGCTCTGGCAATGCCGATGCGCTGGCGCTGGCCGCCGGAAAATTCGTGGGGCATCCGGTCCCGCAGGCCCGGGTCCACACCTACTGCCTCAAAGAGCTCGGTGATCTTGTCCTCGTACTCCTTTTTGGAGTGTACCAGATGGTTGGATTTGAGCACCTCGCCTACAATGCTTCCCGCAGACTGCCGGGGATCCAGGGATCCGTAAGGGTCCTGGAAAATGAACTGAATATCCCGCCGCAGAGGCCGCAGGGCATGCTCGCGAAGATGAGTGATGTCCTTGCCGTCGAAGGTGATCTTGCCTTCAGTGATATCGTGGAGCCGAAGGATGGATTTAGCCAGGGTAGTTTTGCCGCAGCCGCTTTCTCCCACCAGACCCACGGTCTCCCCGGCCCGCACGGAGAAGGTCACGTCGTCCAGGGCCTTTACGTCGGCCACCTTTTTCCGCAGAACCCCCTTGTATACCGGGTAAAACTTCTTGATGTGCTCCACCGAGAGAATCACGTCTCCCAGCTTCTTTTCCAGCAGGGCGTTGTCCCCCTGCTCCTTTTGACGTCCCTGATAGGCCACATCTCTCCAGCAGGCCGTCCCGTGGGTGGGGCTCAACTCCCGCATGGGAGGGATTTCCCGCTGGCGGCAGATGTCCTGGGCATAGTGGCACCGGGCGCAGAAGGGACAATGGCCGTCTTTCTTGGCCGGATTCAGAGGCATGCCGTCGATGGCCACCAGTTTCTCGCTCTTGTCCCCATCCAAACGGGGAATGGCGTTTAAAAGCCCTTGGGTGTAGGGATGGCGCGGATTGGAAAACAACTCATCTGTTGTCCCCCGTTCCACCACGTTTCCGGCGTACATCACATAGATCCGGTCCGCATAGCGGGCCACCACGCTCAAGTTGTGGGTGATGATGATCAGGGCTGTGTTGGTCTTCCGAACAATGTCCCGGAGCAGGTCCAAAATCTGCTCCTGGGTGGTCACGTCCAAGGCGGTGGTGGCCTCGTCGGCAATGAGGATCTTGGGATTGCTGGCCATGGCCATGGCAATCATGATCCGCTGACGCATGCCGCCGCTGAACTGGACCGGATAGTAGCCCAGCCGGTCCTCCCCGTCGGGGATGCCCACCATGGACAGCAGCTCCAATGCCCGTTCCCGGGCTTTTTTCTTGTCATAGTGCAGGTGCAGCATGATGGATTCCATAATCTGGTCCCCTACCGTGAGCACCGGGTTTAAGGAGGTCATGGGTTCCTGGAAGATCATGGAGATCTTTCCGCCCCGGACCTTGCGGATTTCCTCCCCGTTTTGGGGCATTTTCAGCAGGTCCTTGCCTTCAAAGTAGGCTTCCCCTCCCAGGATTTCTCCCGGGGGCATCTGAATCAGCTGGAGGATGCTCAGCATGGACACAGATTTGCCGCTGCCAGACTCCCCCACAATGCTGACGATCTCCCCTTCATCCAACGTGAAGGTCATGTCGTCCACTGCTTTCACCAGGGCATCCGGCATGTGGAATACCGTTTGCAGGTGTTTCACTTCCAATAAATGTTCAGCCATTTCGCACCTCCTCATCGATTTCCCCGCATGTGGGGATCCAACGCGTCTCGCAGACCGTCGCCCAGGATGTTGAAGGACAGCACCAGCAGAATGACGGCTACGCCGGGCAGAAGGGCGAACAAAGGCGATGTGGTCAGGTACTGATACCCTTCACTGACCATCTTGCCCCAGGAAGCCGTAGGGGGCATAATGCCCGCTCCCAAGTAGCTCAGGGAGGCTTCCGAAAGGATGGTGCCGCCGATGCTCTGAGACATGAGCACGATAATGGGCGACAGGCAGTTGGGGAATACATGACGGAGCATGGTGGTGAAGTCCCCGTTGCCGATAATCCGGCTGGAGGCCACATAATCCAGCTCCCGTACCGAGAGCACCTGGGCCCGCATCATTCGGGCGTAGGGTGGGATGGCCGAGAATCCCAGAATGAAAATGAGCATTCCCGTACTGTTGCCGAAGGTGGCCACCAGGGCCAAGGCCAGCATAATGCCTGGAATGGACATTTCCGCCTCGATAATCCGCATGAGCACGCTGTCGATGGCACCGCCGAAATATCCGGCCACCAGACCGATGAACACCCCGACCACGGCTGCCACCAGCACCGCCAGCACGCCTACCAGAAAGGCCATGCGGGAACCGTATACAATCCGGCTGAACAGGTCACGGCCATGCTGGTCCGTGCCGAAAATATGCTCTGCCGAAGGACCTTCCAACATGCTGGTCAAGTCGATTTTGTTGGGGTCGTAGGGCGCGATCAGCGGGGACGCCACCGCGCAAATCAAGAAGAACAGGACCACCAGGGCGGCCACCAATACGATTTTCCGTCCAAACAGGACTGCAATAAATTTCCTTGTCTTTTCCATATAGCCCCCCTATTTCAGCCGGATCCGAGGATCCACATAGGCGTAGGCGATGTCGATCAGCAGGTTGCACACGCAGGTCACAGCGGACAAAAGCAGAATGCACGCCTGGACCAATTGGAAATCCCGCTTGGTAATGCACTGGACCATCAAGTTGCCCATGCCGTTGATGTTGAACACGTTCTCAATAATGGCCGCGCCTGCAATGGTGTTTCGCAGGGTGACGGCAATCAGGGTTAAAATGGGGATCAGGGCGTTTTTCAACGCGTGTTTCCAGATGATCTTCCCCTCCGGCAGGCCCTTGGACCGAGCGGTGCGGATGTAATCCTGACGGATCACTTCCAGCATGCTGGAACGGGTCTGCCGTGTGTAGGAGGCCACACCACCAATGGACATACAGATCACCGGCATGATCGTCTGTTTGACGCTCATCCCGAAGTCCTCCCAGGGGAAGGTAAAACCGTTGGAGGGCAGAATGTCCAGGGTGAGAGAGAAGATAAACACTAGGAGGATACCAAACCAGAAGACGGGAGTTGCCAATCCGATGTTGGAAACAACCGTCACGATGTTGTCAACCCAAGTGCCCCTCTTCACCGCTGTGAGGGTGCCGAAAAGCACCCCGATCACAACGGAGACGATAGAGGAGATGATGCCCAGATACATGGTGGTGGGCAGGCGCGCCGCCACCAGCTCTGACACATCTTTGCGATAGCTAAAGGAATATCCCATGTCGCCGCGCACAAAGTTTCCAATCCAGTTCCCGTATTGCTCCACCAGGGGCTTGTCCAGCCCCATTTCGCTGTAAACCTGGTCGTGCCGCTCGATGGAGATTTCATCTCCCAGCATGGCGTAAACCGGGTCGCCAGGGATCATGTGCAGCAAGGCAAAGGCAAATAGGGAAATGAGGAAAAGCGCTACGAACATCTGTAAAATGCGTTTTCCGATATATTTATACATGGCTCCACCTTTTCTTGTACTGTTTTACCGTTCCTCGATTGTATGTTTTCAGCTTGTGTCTTATTGCAGCTTGCAGTCAGCAGGAGTCCACCAACCCTTGTGGGTTTCCATCAGGCCGCTGTCCACTACGCTGTCGGTGGCATACATCAGATAGCCGGAAATGTACATGGGATGGATCAGGCAATAGTCGTCGATGATCTTGGTCTGGAAATCCATGAGAGCCTGGTTCACTTCGTCGTCATCGGTGGAGTACTTGATGATGTCCATCAAGCTGTTCACATCGTCATACTGAGCCATGCTCCGGGCATAGTGGGTGGGATTGTCGCCGAACACGTCGAAATACCGTTCCTTCACCGCTGCGCCCTGGAGGAAGATCAACCCTTCATAGTTGTCGTCGCCGGCCACCATCCGCTTGGCGTTGTACACGGCGGAGTCCACCAGTTCAATTTCCAGAGTGATGCCCACTTCCTGGAGATAGGCCTGAATCAAAGTGTAGAAGGCTTCCTGCTCTGCGCCGGAACCGGTAGCGGTCAGGGTAAAGCCATCAGCGTAACCTGCCTCGGCCAGAAGCTCCTTGGCCTTTTCAGGATCATAGGGATAGCCTGCCACCTGGTCGTTATAGCTTTCGGAGCCGGGCACTGCCAGCTGGTTGGTGAATTCATACAGGTCGCCGCCCAGAGCTTTGGTGATGGCCTCGGAGTCGATGGCATAGCAGATGGCTTTCCGCACATTCACGTCGCTGACGGGGCTGCCTTCTACATTGCTGGAGAAGGTAAAGCCGGCGGTGGAGGGGAAGTAGGCGTCCGCACTGCCCAGCTGCTGATAGCCCAACTCTTCCAGTTCCTGGGCCTGAGTGGTGCTGGGGAACAGAATGATATCCGCGTCACCGCTCTTAAAGATGGTCATGGCAGTGGTAGAATCGGAGCACAGGGTAATGGTGATGCCGTCCAGATAGGGCTTGCCTTCCTGCCAGTAGTTTTCGTTTTTCTCATAGACAATTTCGCTGTCCAGATTGCTGCTGACGCACACGAAGGGGCCAGTGCCCACGGGAGTGGTGTAAACCACGTCTTCCCCGTTTTCTTCAAAGAAGGTGGGGGAGATCATCCAGCCGCCTTCCACACAGGTGTTCAAAATGGTGCTGTTGTCGTACTCGGTGAGCTTGGCGGTCACTTCATATTCGCCGGTAGCTTCAAAACTCTCCACGTTGTTGAACCGGTTGGAACCGTTTTCAATGTAGTAGTTCCAGTTTTTGATCACCGCTTCAGCGTTGAAGGGCGTTCCATCGCTGAAGCTGATGCCTTCCCGCAGGGTGACCACCATGGTCAGAGCGTCGGCGTCAATGGAGATGTCCTCTGCCAGCCAGGGTTCCACGCTGGTTTTGTCTTCGGCAATCCGGGCCAGCGACTCCAGAGCGGGATCGGAGTAGATTCTCTCGTAGTAGCCCGTGTAGCCTGCGGGGAATCCGATGCCGGAGCCCTTGCCTGCGGTGACGATCCGGAGCACGCCGCCCTGAGCGGTATCCTCTGTGGAGGTGTCTTCCGTGGAAGTGGTGCCCGTGTCGGAACTGACATCGGAACTTGTGGTGGAAACGTCGGCCTTGGAGCTGTTGTCGGTTTCCGTGGTTTTCGTTGAGCAGCCAAATGTGGTGAGCAGTATGGTCAATGCCAATACGAGAGCGCTTATTTTACGCAACATTTTTTTAGTTCCTCCCTCAATGATGAAAATCAATCCTTTGTTTCGTGCATGAAATACATCCCATTTTTGCAGTGAGCTTGGTTCCCATCACCCCCTGGCTTTTCGCCCTTTTGATATAACGTTATTTCTATAGTCCATAATTTATCACACTTTTTTGACGAAATCAATTGGATTTACCCACTAACTTTAGGCACTTTTCTTAGGACAACGGACGAATTATCGCGAAAATATCGCAAAATTTCCAATTTTTTTGCAAAAACGTTATACTCTTTTATCGCAAATGTTCTCTCCCTAGTTCCTGGTCCTGCCGGGGAGAAAAACCCAGTTTTGCTGGATTTTTCCCTCTGTGGTGCATGAGAAAGAACATTTTCCTGCATTCTCGGAAAAAATTGGGCATAAAAAAACAGGAGTGACTTCTTCGTCACTCCTGTCCATATTTTCCTATGGTTTTCCGGACTGAATGGGCCCGTTTACTTCTTGGGTACCAGACGCTCCATGCACTCCAGGTACTTCTCCCGGGTCTTTGCCACCACGTCTTCAGGCAGCTGGGGAGCGGGGGTCACACCGGCCAGAGAATTTTCCGTCAGCCAGTCCCGCAGATACTGCTTGTCGTAGCTGAGGGGAGAAGTTCCCACCTGATATTCGTCCCTGTTCCAGAAACGGCTGGAATCGGGGGTGAACACCTCGTCTGCCAGCACCAGCTTTCCCTCTTCGTCCAGGCCGAATTCCAGCTTGGTATCCGCAATGATGATGCCGCGCTCATAGGCATAGTCATAGCACTTCTGATAGAGGGTCAGGCAGGCATCCTGCAGCTGTTTTGCCAGGTCCTCTCCCAGATCCTTTGCCAGGCCCTCCGGGGTGACACTGTATTCGTCATGGCCTTCCGTGGCCTTGGTGGAGGGGGTCAGGATGGGGTGCTCCAGCTTCTGGGCCAACTGATACTCCCCGGAAATCACCTGGCCGCAGAAGGGCTCGCCCTTCTGGTATGCCTTCCACATGGAGCCGAACATGTAGCCCCGGATGATGAACTCATAGGGCAGCATCTTCAGCTTCTTGGTGAGGATCACCCGGTCCTTATAGCACTCCTTGGAAAATTCCTCGGGCATGTCCGCAGGATCTTCCGAGAGCAAGTGGTTGGGGACCACGTCCTTGGTAAACTCAAACCAGAACTCGGAAAGCTTGTTGAGCACCATGCCTTTTTCCGGCACGGGAGTGGGCAGCACCACGTCAAAGGCGGATACCCGGTCGGTGGTGTAGATAACCAATTCCTTGTCGGAAACCTCATAGATCTCCCGAACTTTACCGCTTCCAATTTTTTTCATTTCACTGTCTCCTCTCTACTCTCTGACGGCCTCCCTGGGGAAAGCCTGATGTAGCTTTCGGGTCAGACGGTTTCGTCCCCCAACAGCGCGTTATAGATTCCGTCCACTTGGCCCCCCTTCAGGTACACCCGAGGTACCCGCTTGGACAGGCCGCAGACCACTTCGTAATTGATGCTGTCTTCCTTCTGGGCCAGCTCATCGGCGGTGATCTCTTCCCCGCCATCCCGGCCGATCAAGGTGACCAAGTCCCCTACCTGAACCTGATCCAGGGCGGTCACATCGGCCATCAGCTGGTCCATGCAGATCCGTCCCAAAATGGGGCAGCGTTTTCCCCCAATGAGCACCTGGGCTCCATGGGTGGACAAGATACGGGGATAGCCATCTGCGTATCCCACCGGCACAGTGGCCACCTTCATTTTCTGCTGGGCGGTAAACACCCTGCCATAGCTCAGAGTGGTTCCCGGTTCCACCGTTTTTACATGGGACACCACCGACCGCAAAGCCAGGGCCGGGGCAAGTTTGGGCCGATTCCGCAGCGCCCCGGAGGGATACAGGCCGTAGATCACAATCCCCGCCCGGACCATGTCCAGATGGGAAAGGGGATAGTCGAACACCGCCGCGGAATTGGCGCAGTGGCGCACCTCAAAGGAAATCCCCTCCCGAAGCAGGGACTCGATCATCTCCTTGAAACAGCCGAACTGCCGCATGGTAAAGGCGTCTCCCGCCTGACCTTCGTCGGACACGGCAAAGTGGGTGAAAATGCCCTCCGGGTACAGTCCCGGCAAGGTGCAGGCCTCTTTGACCTCCCTGATCGCCCCTTCGTCCCGGCTGATGTCCTGATAGTAGAAACCAAGCCGGCTCATGCCCGTGTCGATCTTCACATGGATCTTCACGGAGACCCCCGCCTCCTGGGCGTAATGGGAAAGGGCTCTGGCATATTCCAACGAGTAAACACACTGGGAAATCCGGTGTTTCGAAAGCATGGCAGCTTCCTCCGCCGGAGTATATCCCAGCACCAGTACCGGCTTCTCCACGCCGCCCAACCGCAGCTGCAGGGCTTCTTCCAAGTTGGAAACGGCAAACCAATCCGCTCCCAGCTCCTCAAACTCCCGGGCTACCCGCACGGCTCCATGGCCGTAGGCGTCCGCTTTGACCACACAGCACACCTTGGCCTTTTGGCTGGCCGCCTGGCGCACCGCCTGAAAATTTTGTCCCAGGGCGTCCAGGTCGATCTCCGCCCAGGTTCTACGCAATATCTCTTTCATAGGAAATAGGTCCTTTGTTTACTTAAAGTACTTCACGCCGCTTTCGAACAGCCGCTGATCCTTTTCGCCGGGCACGTTCTTATACAGGTCTGTACCCTTCCGCTCGGAGTGACCCATCTTGCCCAGCACACGGCCGTCGGGGCTGGTGATGCCCTCAATGGCGCATACAGAGCCGTTGGGATTCCAGAGAATATCGCCGCTGACAGTGCCCTCCGGATCCACATACTGGGTGGCAATCTGACCATTCTCCATCAGCTTCTTCAAAGCCTTCTCGTCCGCCACAAACCGGCCCTCGCCGTGAGACACGGGCACCGTATGGAGATCTCCGGCGTGGACGCCCGCCATCCAGGGGGACTTCACGCTGGTAATCCGGGTGTACACCATCCGGGAAACGTGACGGCCCAGGGTATTAAAGGTCAAGGTGGGATCGTCCTCCTTGGGCTCGGTGATCTTTCCGTAAGGCACCAGGCCCAACTTGATCAAAGCCTGGAAACCATTGCAGATGCCCAACATCAAACCGTCCCGGGTTTCCAGCAGATCCGTAACCGCCTGGGCGATCTTGGGATTCCGGAAGGTGGTGGCAATGAATTTGCCAGAGCCTTCCGGCTCGTCGCCGCCGGAGAACCCGCCGGGGATCATGATGATCTGGGCACGGCGAATGGCTTTTTCCATCCGGTCAATGGTCTCCTCAATATCCTTGGGAGACAGGTTTTTCACCACCAGAATTTCCGTTTCCGCCCCAGCCTTCTCAAAGGCCCGAGCAGAATCCACTTCGCAGTTGGTACCGGGGAAGGCAGGGATAAACACCCGGGGTTTGGCCACCTTGATGGCCGGAGCCTTTCTTTCCCGCTGGGTGTACAGGGGAACATCTACCGCCACAGGCACCGTCTGGGCACGGTTGGGGAAGATCTTCTCCAGGGTGCCCATCCAGGCTTCGATGAGTTCGTCCAGCCCCATCCGCTGGCCATCCAACTCCACCTGGTCTCCACCGGTGGTACGGCCCAAAACCACGGGATGCAGGGCGGTATCTCCGGACAGGTCCGCTTCGCTGGAAAGCTCCACCACCAGAGCGCCTTCCTGGGGCGCGTACAGGGTTTCCTTGGAAAGTCCTTTGGCAAACTGGAAGCCCGTCTTGCTGCCGAAGCACATCCGCAGCACACAGGCCGCTGCACCGCCTTCCCGCACTACACCGGCAGACACAATGTCTCCCAGCTCGATGTGGGTCAGGACTTCCCGATAATAGGTCTTCAGCGCTTCCCAATCGGGCATGCCCTCTTCCGTCTCCGGAATGGGCAGCAGCACCAGCTGAGAGCCGGGCTTTTTCACACTGGCGGACAAGGTGGAGCTTGCCTTGGTCATGGCCACCGCAAAGCTCACCAAAGTGGGAGGCACATCCAGCTGTTCAAAAGAACCGGACATGCTGTCCTTACCGCCGATGGAGGGAATGCCCATTCCCAACTGAGCGGACAGGGCGCCCAGCAGGGCCGCCGCAGGCTTGCCCCACCGCTCCGGCACCTCGTGGAGCCGCTCGAAATATTCCTGGAAAGTAAGCCGGGCCTTCAGGGGATTGGCACCCACAGCAGCCAGCTTGGACAGGCTCTCTACCACGGCGTAAGCCGCCCCAGCAAAGGGGGAATACCGGGCCACACCGGGAATGTAACCGTAACTCATGGCAGTGGCGTCATCGGTCTCCCCATGCTCCAGGGGGATCTTGGCCACCATGGCCTCCTCGGGAGTCAGCTGATACCGGCCCGCGAAAGGCATCAGCACTGTGGCAGCGCCGATGCTGGAGTCAAACCGCTCGGACAAGCCCTTCTGGCAGCAGACCTCCAGACGGGCCATATTGGCTTTCAGAGCCTCCACGCCCTCTTTTCCTTCCAGGACAGCAGGCACGGATTTCCGGTAATCTTCCCCCACAGGAGCGGTGATTTCCGCTTCCGCGTTCTGGGTGACGCCGTTGGTGTCCAGGAACGCCCGGGACAAATCCACCACCCGGTCGCCCCGCCACTCCATTCGCAGCCGGGGCTCTTCGGTGACAATGGCCACCACTTTTGCATCCAAATTTTCCTCGGCGGCCTTCTGGCAGAAGACCTCCACATCTTTGGGATCCAGCACTACAGCCATCCGCTCCTGGGATTCGGAAATGGCCAGTTCCGTGCCGTCCAAGCCCTCATACTTCTTGGGCACCTTATTCAAATCGATTTGCAGGCCCGGGGCCAGTTCGCCAATGGCCACACATACGCCGCCTGCGCCAAAATCGTTGCACCGCTTGATCAAAGTGGCCACACTGGCGTCCCGGAACAGCCGCTGAATCTTCCGTTCCGTGGGAGGATTGCCCTTCTGGACCTCGGCGCCGCAAACTTCCACGCTCTTTTCCGTGTGGGCCTTGCTGGAACCGGTAGCGCCGCCAATGCCGTCACGGCCGGTAGCACCACCCAGCAGCACAATCACATCTCCGGGCACGGGCTCTTCCCGCTTGACGTTGGCCTTGGGAGAGGCGCCGATCACAGCGCCGATTTCCAGCCGCTTCGCCACATATCCGGGATCGTACAGCTCGGTGACCTGACCGGTGGCCAAGCCGATCTGGTTGCCGTAGGAGGAGTAGCCCGAAGCAGCTCCCGTGGTGATCTTCCGAGTGGGCAGCTTGCCGTGGAGAGTCTTTTCAAAGGGCACTGTGGGGTCGCCGCTGCCGGTGACCCGCATGGCCTGGTACACATAGGCACGGCCGGACAGGGGGTCACGGATGGCGCCGCCCAGGCAGGTGGCCGCGCCGCCGAAGGGCTCGATCTCGGTGGGATGGTTGTGGGTTTCGTTCTTAAACTGGATCAGCCAAGTTTCCGTCTTGCCGTCGATGGTCACCGGCGCCTCGATGGAACAGGCGTTGATCTCTTCGCTTTCGTCCAGATCGGGCACCAGGCCCTTCTTCCGCAGGTACTTGCCGCCGATGGTGGCCATATCCATCAGGGAAACAGGCTTCTCCTTCCCCGCGTACAATTCTTCCCGCAGGGAGAGATATTCCTGCAAGGCCTTTTCCACGGCCTGGCTCAGCTTTCCCTTTTCCACGTCGATCTGATTCAGACGGGTCAGGAAGGTGGTGTGACGGCAGTGGTCGCTCCAGTAGGTATCGATCACCCGCAGTTCCGTCACAGAGGGATCCCGATGCTCCTGGTCCCGGAAATAATCCCGGCAGAACAGCAGGTCCGACAGGGTCATGGCAAAACCCATGGAGTCAAAATAAGTTTTCATCTGGGTCTCGTCCCAGGAAATGAAGCCCTCTACCCGGGCCACATCCGCAGGTTCATCCGCTTTCATTTCCAGGGATTCCGGCTTCTCCATGGAAGCCACACGGGATTCCACCGGGTTCACCAAATAGGACTTGATCTTCTCAAATTCTTGATCGCTGATTTCTCCCTTCAGGGCCACCACCTTGGCGGTGAGCACCGCAGGCCGTTCCCCTTGGGTCAGAAGCTGGACGCACTGGGCAGCAGAGTCCGCCCGCTGGTCATACTGACCGGGCAGATACTCCATGGCAAACACCCGATATTCTTCCGGAAGCTGGAAATCTTCTCCGTAAACACTGTCCATGGTGGGCTCGGAAAGGATGGTCCGGGCTGCTGCCTGGAACTGCTCCTCCTCCAAACCGGAAACGTCATACCGGTTCAGGATGCGCACCTCCTGAAGCCCTCCAATTCCCAGGTTTCCTTTGAGGTCTGCCAGCATGTGCAAGGCCTCAATGTTGAACCCCTTTTTCTTTTCCACAAACACCCGTGTGACCATTTTCTACCTTCCTTTCTGTTCTTCCTGTCCTTTCTTGAAAGAAAGGACCAAAGAACTTTTATGTCGCGATGTTTCCTCGGCGCAGTTGCTCCCTTTCGTCTCGCGGTCCTCTTGCCAGAGTTGTCTCGGTTTTTGAGAGGGGACCAAAGAACTTTTACGCCGCGATGTTTCCTTGGCGCAGGTACTCCCTTTCGTCTCGCGGTCCTCTTGCCGGAGTTCTTTTTCTAAAACGGACGGATGGTCCCTGCAAATCTCTTGGTATCCCCGGCATTCAGGAGGGGCCTTCTCAAAAAAGAAGGCTCCTGTGCGTACTTCATTGTAACACAAGAGCCTGGTTTTATAAAGTTCTATCGGAGAATTTTCTCAAAGTTTTCTGTTCTTCCGAATCTTCCGCAAATCCTGAGAGGAGACGCTGCCCAGATCTCCGATGGACAACGCCACGGAATGCTTGATGGGTTTCCACTCAATGTTGCTGAACACAGCTACCAACATGGCGATGCCGAAGGTAAACACGAAGAAGGGGAACGTGAAGGAATAGCGGATGATCTTCCCCTTGGAGCAACGAATCCGTTTCCATTCGGTGATGATGGTCATGATACCCATCAGATACATGGTGGCGTAGCAGTTGACCGCAGACATGATCACCGAGCTGAAGAAGATGCCCATTTCATTGCGGGCAGAGGTGATACCCACCACGAACATGACCACATTGACCAGAATGCTGATGACAGTGATCACCACGGCAGGGATGGTATGCATCAGCATGTCAAAACAGGCAAAGCTGCCTTCGGACAAAAGGTTGCGCACCATAGCGCCGCCCCGTTTGGCGACCACCTGCAAATACCCACGCACCCAACGGGACCGCTGGATGATGGACTGTTTGAAGCTGCGGGGCTGTTCGTCGTAGAGGATTGCCGTATTGCAATAGGCAATCTTGATATTCCGGCAAACCAGCTCGGCGGTAAATTCCAGATCCTCGGTCAGCAGGAAGAAATCCCAGCCACCCAGCTCATCCAAAAGGTCCTGAGCAAACAGGAACCCGGTGCCAGACACGGCGCAGCTGGTGCCCAAATAATCCCGAGGCCGGTTCAGGTATTCGGATTCCCGAAGAAACCAAATGCCATACCCTGCGGTAATCCAGTTATCCCCAAAATTCTTGGTGTTCCGGTAGCCGGTCACAGCCCGGCTGCCGCTGGAAAAGACCTTGTTCATTTCGGTGATGTAGTGGGGGTCCAGGAGATTGTCCGCATCGAAGACAAAGTAACCGTCATAGTGCTCCTGGGGATAGTTATCCCGGATTTTTTCCAACAGGAACCGAAGGGCATACCCCTTGCCCACCTGCATTTTATTCTGCCGCTCGAACACTCTGGCCCCATGGGCAGCAGCAATAGCAGCCGTATCGTCGGTGCAATTATCCGCGACCACATAGATATCCACCAGATCCTTGGGATAGTCCTGCTGCCGGATACTCTCCAACAACTGGGCGATGACAGCGCTTTCATTTCGGGCGGCAATCATCACGGCGTACCGGCACATTTTCTGTGCCGTATGCACCCGCCGTTTTCCCAAAAGCCGCACCACGGCAAACACTGCCTGGTAACAATAGCAAACTACAAATAACGCCGCCATGATAAAGTTGATGTACGATAAGGTTTTCATAAATCTCAACCTCCACTTTCTTTCCTAAGAAAGGGTCAAAGAACTTATTCTATTTCGTCACCGGTTCAAAATCCCGGTTCCCGATTTCCAGCCACCCCCCGAGAAGAGGATGGGGCTGGGCCAAGGCGGCGTCCTCCCAGAAAACAGGAACAGGGGTAACCATTTCGCGGAAGGCAACTGCCCACCGCTGGTGCCCTTAGTATAGCACACCTAAAGGATATTGTGAACAAGTTAATAACAACACGACGATTTTCTTAAGAATTTATTAACACTTCCCTCGCCAGGAAAAAAATTTTGGTCATTTTCAAATTAGGGGTTGCATTTTCTCGGAAAATCATGTAAAATAATCGAGCACCAAATGAATTGGGCGCTTAGCTCAGCTGGCTAGAGCACCTGCTTGACGTGCAGGGGGTCAGCGGTTCAAGTCCGTTAGCGCCCACCACCAGCGTGACGCTGGACCC
>UQQZ01000007.1 GCA_900543305.1 uncultured Oscillospiraceae bacterium | reverse complement strand
CCCTGCAACATGGGGATTTTCGGAGCCGCTTTTGCCACGGGGCTGGCGCCTCTCATCAGCATGGGCATTCTGTCTCTGCACTTCCTCCGGGGGAAAAACCAGTTTCGTCCCGCTCCCTGCGGACCTCAAAGAAAACTGATCGCCGGTATTCTCTCCAGCGGTGCCCCCTCTCTGGTAACGGAACTCTCCTCAGGCATTGTCATGATCGCCTTTAACGCCCTGATCCTCCAGCTGGAAGGCAATGTGGGTGTGGCAGCTTACGGGGTGATCGCCAACCTTTCCCTGGTGGTCATCGCCATCTACACGGGGATTGCCCAAGGGATTCAGCCTCTCCTCAGCCGTGGCTATGGGATGGGAGACCGAAAAAGCATCTCCATCATTTTTCGATACGCCATGGTTTCCATGGTGCTGCTATCCTTGCTCCTGTACGGGGGTGTTTTGCTGGGCGCTTCTCAGATCGCTTCTCTGTTTAACAGCGAGGGAAATCCCACTTTGCAGGACATCGCAGTCCAAGGGCTGCGGCTTTACTTTATTGCCTGTCCCTTTGCTGGCTGCAATGTGATCCTGTCCACCTATTTTACCTCAACGGAACATCCTCTGCCTGCCCATTGGATCTCCCTGCTCCGGGGATTTTTCTTGATCCTCCCCCTGGCTTTTCTCTTGGCCTGGTTGGGGCAGATGACAGGGATTTGGCTGGCTTTCCCCCTGACAGAATTTCTGGTCTCTCTGCTGGGCATCTTTCTGTTTTTTCGTGTGCGGAATACCAGCCTCATCAGATCTAGTGAAAAGTGACCTAAAAAAAGGAACTGCTCTACTAAGGCAGTTCCTTTTTTGTCAGCTGAATTCTTAATCCGCCGCCTCAGGGGTTTCGATATCGGGCAGGATTTGCCCAGTAGTCTTCCCGCAAGATGGAATAACACTCATCATCAAACACTTTCCCGTCAAACCGGCAAAACGCCCGGGGAATGGTACCCTCATGATGGAATCCGCATTTCTCGATGACCCGCCGGGACCGGTCGTTTCCCACAAAGTGGCCAATAGCCAACACATCCAATTTTTTCTTCTCAAAGCCATAGACGATCATGGCACGCAAAGCCTCAGGCATGTACCCATGGCCCCAGTAGGCCCGGGCCAACTCATACCCAATGGACAGACTGTTGACGTGATACCGCCGGATATCTTTCTGAAATTTGATCTTTCCCACAGGATGCCCCGTCTCCTTCAGCACAATGGCGTAACATCCACTGTCCCACAGGGCCCGCCGAAAGGCGGTTTCCACCTCTTCCTCCGAATGGACAGGCTTGGATCCCGAGGCCAGCATTACCTCCGGGTCCGAAGCAAAGGTGAGAAAATCTTCCAGATCTTCCCCACGCCAGCGGCGAAGGATCAATCGGGGCGTCTCCATCTCACCTCGCAGCCTGCGTAGAAAGAGAGCCATCCCGTTTCGCCTCCGACCTGAAATACTGATAATACTGACATTGAATCATGCCATTGTAGAGCTTTCTGCGCTTATCTGCCCGGCGCCCAAACAGGTTCTCGAATTCCCCATCCGGAGTGATGATCCCAAAGCTCCATCCCCGTTTGGGCTGAAATACCTTCCCCATGACCCGGTAAAGCTCCTCGGCAGCCTGAACATCCAACAACCGCTCTCCATAGGGCGGGTTACACACGACGCAGCCATAGGTGTCCTCCTGGGAAAAGGCCCGGATATCCCGGACACTGGCCCGTACCCAATCCCCCACTCCGGCCTTCTTCGCGTTTGCCAGAGACAATTCCACAGCCCCGGGGTCGATGTCATAGCCGGTAGCTTGGAAAGTGGCGTCCTTTCGTTCCAGGGAAGCGGCACGCTCCCGCTCCCGCTGCCACACTTTGGGATCGGAATCCCTCCAGGTTTCTCCGTTGAAGGTTCTGCCCAACCCCGGAGCTATGTGTCTGGCCAGCAGTGCTGCCTCCACCAACAAAGTTCCCGACCCGCAGAAGGGATCGATAAAGTTTCCGTCCGAACGCAGGCGGCTTAATTTCACCAGACTGGCCGCCAAGGTCTCCTTGATGGGAGCCTCGGTGGACACCGCTCGGTATCCCCGCTTGTGCAGGCCTTCTCCGCTGGTGTCTATCATGACGCTCACCTGATCTTTGAGAATGCGGAAGCGGATCCTGTGAAGAGGGCCGGTCTCTGGGAACCAAGCGATCCGGTACTTTCCCTTCATCCGCTCCACCACGGCCTTTTTCACGATGGACTGGCAATCAGGCACGCTGTGAAGCTGGCTGGACAGGCAGCTCCCCGTGACCGGGAACTGGTCCTCTTTTCCCAAATAGCGCTCCCAGGGCAACCCTTTCACCCCTTGAAACAGCGCCTCGAAAGATCTGGCCCGAAAGCTGCCCAAGAGGATCAGCACCCGCTCTCCAAACCGACAGTTGAGATTGGCCCGAGCAACGGTCTCCCAATTTCCGGAAAACAATACCCGGCCGTTTTCCGCACGGACATTCTCGCACTCCTGCTCCCGCAGTTCCTCCGCTACCAAGCCTTCCACCCCAAACAGACAGGGGATACAAAGGGTCATTTTCTCTTCCATAAGGGCTCCTTTCCCATATTTTCCGCAAAAAAAGGGGGCCCGGACGGGTCCCCTCCCATTTGTCCTACTGCGGATTCTTTTATTTGCCTTCCGGCACCAGCAGACCGTAGTCCCCATCCTTCCGGCGATAGACCACGTTGATCTCTCCCGTGGCGTCATCCCGGAACATGAAGAACTCATGATCCAGCATATTCATCTGCAAAATGGCCTCTTCCGGAGTCATGACACGCACATAGAAGCTCTTGGTGCGCACCACATGGATTTCCTCGTCGGGCTCGTCGTAGAGCGCATCGGGAAAATCGATGTTCGGGTTCACCTTCTTGGCTTTCTCCAAACGTGTCTTGTTCCGGCGGATCTGCCGTCCCAAAGCGGAAATCACATGGTCCAAAGCCTCGTTCATCTCCAAGGCAGTCTCCTCAGCACGGTAAATCATCCCCCGCTGCTTGATGGTGATTTCCACCGTCTGACGGTTGCGTTCCACCGTCACCGTGACGGTGGCTTCCGCATCCTCGTCAAAAATACGATTAAATTTCGAGAGCTTCCTTTCAGCCAGCTCTTTAAAATTATTGCGCAAGTTCACTTTTCTTCCGACAATCGTGATCTTCATGGCATGTACCCGTTTGCTTCACAGCGTGCTCCCCACACGCCGGGCAAACCTTCCTTTCGTCAGATTTCCGGAAAAACCTGGAAGCTCCCAGCTTCCATCTCTGGGGAGACTTCCCTGCTCCCGTGGTTTTATTGTAGCATAGTATCCAAAATAAAGCAATACATTCCCAAAGATATTGTACCGCTTTCGCAAGGATTTCCGGATCTCTGACACACACGACTTCTGGGCCGCCCTTACAGCACCACCGTCTTATGCCGGGTTACATGGCATCCCACATTGACTGCCATGGGCAGTCCGGCAATGTGGGTGGGATAGGCCTCAATATTCACCGCCAAAGCTGTGGTCTCTCCCCCAAAACCCTGAGGGCCCACCCCGGTTTCATTGGCCGCCTGAAGCATCCGCTCCTCCAACTGGGCGTAGAAAGGATCCGGGTTTCTCTGAGACACACTCCGGCACAGGGCTTTCTTCGCCAGATAGGCGCACAGCTCGAAATCTCCTCCAATGCCCACACCCAGGACCACCGGGGGACAGGGATTGCTTCCGGCGATCTCCACCGTCTCTTTCACAAAGGCGATCAGATTCTCTTCCTTGGCGGCAGGGGTAAACATCTTCAACCGGCTCATGTTTTCGCTGCCGAATCCCTTGGGCGCCACCGTGAGAGTGAGCTTGTCCCCAGGTACCAATCGGGTGTGGAGGATGGCCGGAGTGTTGTCGTTGGTGTTTCCCCGGCGGATAGGATCCGCCACAACGGAGCACCGGAGCAACCCTTCCACATAGCCCCGGCGCACCCCTTCGTTGACAGCGGCTTCAAAGTCTCCCTGGATGTGAACCTCCTGGCCCACTTCGGCGAAGATCACCGCCATGCCCGTATCCTGACAGATGGGAATTTCCATTTCCCGGGCGGCATCCAAATTCCGGCACAAGTCGCAGAGAATGGATTGGGCAGTGGCATTGGTCTCCTCCTGGGAACGGGTCCGCACACGCTCTTCCAAGTCCTGAGGCAGCACCCGGTTGGCGTCGATGCACAGCTGGCGGATAGCTTCCGTAATCTCCTGGGCGGTAATTTCTCTCATGATTTTCTCCTTTCTGGGCTCTTGAGGAAAGAGTCAAAAAAAGAGCCCCAAGGGCTCTTTTTCCATTTCACTTACTTTTGCTGGCCGCGTCGGGAATATCCCCGACGAGATTCATTGCCCCGCTTCAAATCAGACATCTTCTCATCACTGGTCTGCTTGAAACGGCTCATCATCTCTTCGAAGCTGCCGCTGTCGTTGCGACGGCTCTGCCATTCAAAATCTCCGGGCCGGGCAGGACCGGGCTGGGGCGCGGGCCTGGGCTGACGGGGCGGACGGGATCCATCCCGGCGATTCCCGTCTCGGCGGTTTCCATCTTTGCGGGGACCGTCAAACCGGCGGGACGGCCGACGCTGCTGATCTTCCGGCAACGCTTTTTTCATAGAAAGGCTGATCTTGCCTTCCTCACTGATGGAGAGCACCTTCACTTTAACCGTTTGCCCTTCGGAAACAAAATCCCGAATCTCCGTGACAAAGGTGGGGGCCACTTCCGAAATGTGTACCATTCCCGTCTGGCCGCCCTCAAAGCTGACGAACGCTCCGAACTTGGTGATCCCAGTCACCTTTCCCTCATAAATTCCTCCGACCTCAAGCTGCATAAAAAGCAAATTCCTCCTCGGCTGCGCCGAATTCTAGTGGTAGGAACTGCCGGTCAACCCACATCTACGAACACCCTTTCGCCAGGCTTGGCGTAGTCCAGTTCACTTCGGGCTTGACGCTCGGCATATTCCTCCAAACCGCTGCTGTTTTCCAGGGAGTTCCGGATCTCCTCATTCCGGGCATTCTGCGCCGCAAGCTGGGTCTCCAAGGCTTGGAGCTCTTCCCGCTTGTCGCTGATTTGAAACTGCTGGCCAATGAGGGACACCACCACAAAAGCAGCAAAACAGAGCACCGCGAATTTCAACAGGATACTGCCCTTGTATTTTTCCATAATCAGCTCTTTCACAGGGCCGCCTCCCGTCTTTCGTCCTCAAACAGGACTCCCATAGTGTTCCTATTATATACTGGTCTACATAATGTTTCAAGTCTTTTTTCTCGGATTTTTCTTCTTTTTTCTGGTTTTTTTCCGGTCTTTTCCCTTGGGCGCCCTCCCTTTTGGAAAAAGCCCCAGCAGGATGCTCCCCCCTTTTCGCAGAAGAGCCCCAACCTTACAAAAAATTTTTTTGAGCCCCCCGATTCCCCGGGTCACCAAGGGCCACAAGGCTGTCACGCAGGCCCAGGCTCCCAGCCCCTGAAACACCACCTGATACAGCCGCAAAAATCCCCGGTCTACCGCCAAGGCACACAGGAACACCCATCCTCCCGCCAAAATGCCAAACAGCAAATCCAGCAAGGCCAACATCCATTTTCCCCCGCCCAAAAGTTGACAAAACCCTTGGAACAACAAAAAGAGGCAGCCTAGAGCCGCCCCTGTTGCCAGACAGAAGAACAGGACGGGTACCGTCAGCCCGCTCATTTGAAGAGCCTGGCGAAAAAGGACAGAGCTGGCCCGCTTTCCGTATAGGAAATCGCTGTGACCTTGCCCTGGGCCAGCAAATCGCCGGTCTGGGAATCCAGGGACTCGATGTGCAGCCCCTCCCCCTTGATGTTCAACTGTCCTAAATCGGTTTGGGCGGTGATCAGCTCCTCGCTGAACAGGTCCACCCGTTGGATCCCGGTTGCCCGCAGGATTCCCCGGTCCTCCAATTGTAAATTGTGATGTTTTCCCGGCCGTTGCGCTTCCGCCATAAGCATACTCCTTTTTGAAGGTTCACAGTATCCCTATGCGGCCAAGAACCGGTTTATTCCTCTATCAGCCGGTACAGGTCCGAGGCCTGTTCCTTCTTGGCGTATTCCGTCACGGAAACCACCTGGGCCTTCAGCACCCGCTCCCCCAAGTGGAGCTCCAGCACGTCCCCTTCCTTTACATCGTAAGAGGCCCGGGCCGGCTTGCCGTTGACAAACACCCGGCCTGCGTCACATGCCTCATTGGCCACTGTCCGCCGCTTGATCAGCCGGGAAATCTTCAGGTATTTGTCCAACCGCATCTTTGTCACCTCCTTGCCAATTCTGAACATAAAAAACGGGCCCGGAATCCTCCGGGTCCGCCTAAACGCCACATGCTTTTACTTGTTGTTGACGATATCCTTCAGTGCCTTGCCAGCCTTGAAAGCGGGTGCCTTGGAAGCGGGGATCTGGATCTCCTGATTGGTGCGGGGGTCGCGGCCAGTGCGGGCGCCACGCTCACGAACCTCAAAGGTGCCAAAGCCCACCAGCTGTACTTTGTCGCCCTTCTGCAGGGACTCGGTAATCGCCTCGATCACAGCAGTAACAGCGGCGTCGGCATCTTTCTTAGTAATTTCAGCCTTAGTGGCAACTTCGGCAATCAATTCAGACTTATTCATTCTAAGACAACCTCCAAATTTTATAATACGGCGCGGATATTTCACCCTGTGTGAAAGAACCACGGAATCTTAGTTTTCCCCGGTCTTCCCGCCAAAAGCCTATAGCATTTGCAATAATATCATATCCATCCTTGTTTTTCAAGCATTTTTGCAATTTTTTGTCCCTTGGGAAGCAGACGTAAATCGTTTTTGCCAATCCCCCGCAGCAAGAGCATGGTCACAAAATAAACCCCTCCCCCCACGGTCACAGAAATCCCCACGCCCAGGGCCTCTCCCAAGGTTCCTCCCGGGAAAAACGGACGGATCAGATCATCCACCAAACGGGCTACCAGACCACACAAGAGCCCGCAGGCCAAGGGCCGGAAAAAGATCCCTACAAAGGAAAGCCTAACCCCTGTTACCCGACGAAGAGAGAGAAATTGAGCTACAACCAGAAACGAATAGCAGAGCATTGTCCCCAGGGCAGCGCCAAGAATGTTGATTTCCGGAATGCCGCACAAGATCCAATTGGCTCCCAACTTGATGGCCATGGCCCCGAACAAAAGCTTAACCGGCAAATCCGCCCTGCCTACTGCCTGAAGCATGCTGGACAGAGGAGCACTCATGGCCGCTGCCAAAGAGGCAATTCCCAGCAGTTCCAGGCACTGGGCAATGATGGGGGTGGAAGCGCTCTCCCCATATAGGAGCAAGGTTATGGGACGGGCCAGAGCGGAAATTCCCAACCCTGCCGGAAAGCACAGCAGAGAGGTGATGCGCACCACGGTTTCCATTTTTTCCCGAAGCCTTCGTTTTTCTCCTCCCGCCCAAGCTGCTGTCACGCTGGGCAAAGCGCTGACCCCAAAGGCCTGGGTGACGCCGGGAACCAGGAGATAAATGGTCATAGCCAGGGTATAACACCCGTACAGGTATGTGGGAAGAGCCTCCGGGTTCTCCAGATACACGGTGGGCAGCTTTCCCTGGTATACGGCAAAAAGCCGCTGGGGAGCCCTTTCCAGCAACGAGCCAATGCGGCTCTGCAAAAAGGTGGCATCAATGAGTCCTGCCACATTGGTGGCCACCGACCCCACCGCAATCGGGATGGTAATGGCCAGCAGCCGTTTTCTGGTTTCCCGCCTGCTTCTTGCCTGAGGTGACTCCCGGTACAACCGGGGCACGGTGCCGTCCCCATGGAAGCGGTACCGCAGAGCAAGATACCCCAAAGAAACAAGAGATCCTGCTGTAACACCTAAAACCGCTGCTGCGGCTCCCAGGGAAAGGGTGAGAAATTGGGCCTCATCCGGGCCGGGTGGGACCCATCCCAACACCGTTCCTCGAGTGCTGTATTCCCTGGTTCCCCAGGCTACCACCGCCCCTGCCGCGGTCAATCCCAGTCCCAGTTTTACCACTGCCTCCAACACCTGGGAAACCGCCGTGGGCACCATGTTCCGCAGTCCCTCGTAATACCCCCGGTACACGGACGCGCCGCAGGCAAATAAAATTGCAGGAGCCAGCGCAAGCATGGGGGCCAAAGCGTATTCCGCCCCCGGAACCCACCTGCAATACAGAGGGGCCACTCCCGTCATCAACGCCATTCCCACTGCCCCAAACAGCAAAAACAAGGGCATGGCCACCTGCTTTACCTGACGGACATCGTTCCATCGTCCCAAAGTGCTGTTTTCTGAGACCAGCCGGGATACGGCGATGGGAAACCCTGCAGTGGCCAAACTGAACACAGGACCGTAAAAGTGGTACGCCACATTGAACAGGCCCATGCCGTATTCTCCCACCGCATAGGTCAGGGGAACTTTAAACAGGGCCCCCAACACCTTGACCACTGCCATTCCAGCCGTCAACACCAGAGCCCCCTGTAGAAAGCTCTGACGTTTTCCCCGTTTGCGCTGGCCACTGACTCTCATATCAGATCATCTCCCGGATTCTCTTTGGAAAAGCCTTCTTCCCATGTGTATGTGACCGGCAGCGAGGATATTTTATGGGATGTCCTTTTCCAACCCTCTCCTGGAAAAAAGAAAGAGAGCGGCTGCTTTCAGCCACCCTCTCGTCTATGGAAGATATGAGAATCGAGGAGATTATTCTCCCAGTTTGGTACCGCAGTTGCTGCAATACTGGGCCGTGGTGGGGCTCTGCTTGCCGCAGGTGGGGCAAACCACTTTGTTCTGCTTGTCCACCAGCTCTTTGCTCACCGCCAGACGCTGATTGACCAGTTCGTCCAGCTCAGCCATTTTGCCCACCGCTTCGGCATCCTCCGCCAAAGTCTCCCGGCAGCACTCGTACACATATTCGCCCAAGGCCTCATACCGCTTGCTGATTTCCGCATTCAGCTCCGCCACATTGATGCGCAGCTTGGAAACATCCACAATCTGTCCGGCCTTTTTGCCTACCGCTTCCGCAGCAGTTTTGGCGTTTATCACCACGTCGTCGAAAATGCCCATGATCGCGATTCCTCCTTTTGTCAAGTCCGATCTCCATGGGAACTTTTTTCCGTTCCCTTATGCTTCATTATACCGGTAGTTCCTCCAAAAGTAAAGGGATTTTGCCTTTCAAATCCATTAAGAATCCCTTACATTTTGCACTTTTGTGGGATTTTCTTGCCAGATCTCCCTAAAAAACTGGAAAAAACTCCGGAAGCTTTCCACAGAGAAAACCGGTGATTTTTCCGCCTCCACCAAGGACTTTTATCCTTGTTTTACCGGGCCCAAAAATTCCCGAAGCATGGAGTTTTCCGGCACCAGAGCAGGGTCGATGGGCTCAAACCGCATCAGACGAGACTCCAAATCCCGGGCTTTCTTATAGTAGGGACTGTCCGAGGCAATTTGCCGCAAAAGAGGAATGGTCTCCCCACGCATGACACAGGGTTCGTAAATATGGATGGAGTTGACTGTATAGTCTGCGGACAAACGGTAAGGACGGATATACCGGTCCTCCCCTTTCACCACCCGGGACCACATGGCAATGGTGTCCTCCGGCGTGGTATCCCGGAACTTCAAATCCCGTACAATCCGCCGGACCAGACGCAAATCCATAGGGGAAATCACTTCTCCATTGGCAGCCTTGATCTGCTGTTTGACACTGACGTACAGCTTGACACAGGATTCTTCCGGAAGTTCCCGGGTAAACACTGGATTCAACCCGTGAATTCCTTCCACCACCACCATGTCGGAAGGGCCGATTTCATAGTGGCGCTTTTCCCCATCCGGCCGTCCCAAGGGGAAGCTGTAATGAGGCACAGAAAATTTTCCCGTCGTTATGATATCCAGCAGGCACTGCTGCACCGCCGGCACATCCAGAGCATTGACCGATTCGTAGTCATAATGGCCGTCGGGAAGCTTGGGCGCCAACCCCACCCCCAGATAAAAATCATCCAGGGAAACCAACGTGCTTTTGGCCCCAAATTCCGTCAGGTAATCCCGCAGCAGCTTTGCCGTGGTGGTCTTTCCGCTGCTGCTGGGCCCCGCCAACATGATCACCCGAACGCCCCGATGACGCTCGGTAATGTTCCGGGCAATATTCCGAAGATGCTCGTGATAGGCATCCTCCACCTCGTCAATCATCCGCAACGGATTGCTGACCGCCGCGTCGTTAATCTGTTCCAGGTGATTGATGTACTTCACATAGCCGCTGGCGAAATTGCTCATAGAGTTCTGTGACACCGTCCTTTCTCTGGAGAATCTCCTGATTCCGGGTGATATATTCGTAAGGGTATTTAAAGTTGAAAATCCGCTCCAGCCGGTCGCTGTAAGGATCTTTCAGCTTGGACACCCCCCCTGCTCCGCAGGCAATCACCGTATTGGATTCATCCATGGTGTAAATGTTGTACCGGCATTCCGTTCCCGGTTGGGCCCACCCCGTATTCTCCAGGTTGCCCGCCATCCGGGTCTGTCGGTACAGATAGTAAGGTTCATACCCCTGTTGGGTCAGTCTCTCAATGGAATAGTCCATCATGGCCGCCGTCTCTTCCCGCTGACTGTGCAGGCGAAGATCCCCGCCCAGAGAGGTAATCCGGGCCGAACGCTTCAGGGCCAGGGAGTGCACCGTCACATTGGACGCCCCCAGATCGATCACTCCGTCCAGCGTGTGCCGGAAGCTGGTCAGGTCATCCCCAGGCAATCCCACAATCAAGTCCGCATTGATATTGGTAAAACCAAGGCGCTGGGCCAGAGCAAAGGCGTCCCGCACATCCTGGGCCGTATGGCGCCGTCCGATGTTTCGCAGCACCTGATCCGACAAAGATTGAGGATTGATGCTGATCCGGCTGATGCCCATTTCCCGCAGGGCCAACAGTTTATCTTCCGTTATGGTGTCAGGTCGGCCTGCTTCCACGGTGAATTCCGTGCACCGGGACAAGTCAAACTGTTCCCGAATCTTCCCGCACAGCCCGGAAAGCTGGGCCGCGCTCAAGGTGGTGGGCGTCCCCCCTCCGATGTACACCGCCACCGGGGAAAGCCCCAGGGCCTTGGTCACCTGGGCGGTTTTTTCCACTTCCAGGAGCAGCAGATCATAGTAGGGATCCATCAGCTTCTTAGCGTGCTCGATATCCTGAGACACAAAAGAACAATAAGCGCACCGGGTGGGACAGAAGGGAATGGACACATATAAGCTGAAATCGTTTTCCTTCAAAACCTCCACCGCAGGTCCCTGGGCCCGCAGCACCCGAAGGGCAAGCTGAGTTTTCTGAGGACTCACATGGCAGTGGCTCTGGAAATACGCCGCTCCCCCTTCTTCCCCTCGATCCCGGCAATACTGGCGCAACAGCTTCACCGGATGGATTCCGGTCAGCATCCCCCAAGCCGGAGTGACGCCGGTCAAATCCACAAAGGCTCCGTAGAGCAAATTGGTCATGGCGTATTCCTGAAGCTCTGGGGTGGTGGTTTCCCGGGCCAGGGTTTTCTCCCCATCGGTAACCTCTACCTTATAATGATATGGCCCGTCCTCCCCTTCTATGCAGGCAATTGCCCAGGGTCCTTCCTGAAACGGGGTTCCGGGTTCCTCCACTTTGACAGGGCTATAAGGGAAAAACAACCGGCAAAGATTTTCACATTCATAGCGGAAACTGTGACCGCTGAGATAAAGCTGCATGGGGATTCCTCTTTCTGTCCGTTAACTACGGTCGATGGATATGACTCCTTGAATCTTGGAAAGCCGCTCAATGATATTCTGGAGCTGGGGCAAACCGTTGATGGAAATGGTGGCGGAAATAAAAGCGTTGTCGCTGTTGCGCTCCTGGCGGGAATTCAGAGCATGAATGAAAATTTTCATATTGGAAAGCTGCTGGGTTATATCCGCCAACAACCCCGCCCGGTCGATGGCCACAATATGCAGGGTAGATTTGAAATCGTCCTTGACCTCTCCCGCCCAATGGGCGTTGACCCAACGCTCTGGTTCCGGGCAAAGACTTAAATCCCGAGGTACATTGGAACAGCTCCGCTTGTGGATGGACACTCCGAATCCCCGGGTGATGAAGCCCACTATTTCGTCTCCAGGCAAGGGATTGCAGCACCGAGAGAATTTGATCAGGCAGTTGTCCATGCCGTCCACCAGCACACCGCTGGCCACACGCCGTTTTGGCTCCGGAGCCGAAGGCAACAGTTCCTGCTCCTTCTGCGTCTCTCCGGAAGCGTTTTTCGCCAGTCTTTGGGCCTCTTCCTTGATCCGGGGAAGCACCTTCCAAAGCTGAATTCCCCCATACCCGATGGCGGCGTAAAAATCCTCTTCATTGGAACAGTTGTGGCGCTTTCCCACACTCTCGATCATGTAGTCCATCAGCTCTTTAGTCAGCTGGATGTTGCTGCGCTTGAATTCCCGTTCCAGTTCCGCTTTGCCTTCTACGATGTTTTCGTCCCGCTTTTCCTTCTTAAACCAGGCCCGGATTTTGTTTCTGGCTTCGCTGGTGCGCACCAAGGTCAGCCAGTCCCGGTTGGGACCCTTTCCAGCCTCTTTGGTGGTCAGGATTTCGATGATCTCTCCGGTTTTCACCTTGTAATCCAAGGGTACAATCCGTTTATCCACCTTGGCGCCGATCATCCGGTTGCCCACCGCACTGTGAATGGCGTAGGCAAAGTCGATGACTGTGGAACCCATAGGCAAATTCACCACGTCTCCCTTGGGGGTGAACACAAATACCTCCTCGGGAATCAAGTCGCTTTTGATGGAGTGGACCAGATCGGTGACATCCTCGCTCTCCGCCTGATTTTCCAGCATCTGCCGAATCCAGGCCAGACGGTCATCCAGAGCGCTGTTGTCCGACTCCTTGGCCGACATGCCCAGCTTGTATTTCCAGTGGGCTGCAATGCCGTATTCTGCCGTGTGGTGCATTTCCCAGGTGCGGATCTGTACCTCAAAGGGCACTCCTGCCTTGGTGATCACGGTGGTGTGCAGGGACTGGTACATGTTGGGCTTGGGCATGGAAATGTAGTCCTTGAACCGATTGGGCAAGGGCTGGAACATGTCATGAACAATGCCCAGTACATTGTAACAGTCCTCAATGGTGTCCACGATCACTCGGACCGCAAACACATCGTAAATCTCTTCAAAGGTTTTCCCTTGCACGAACATCTTCCGGTAGATGCCGTAAACGCTCTTAACCCGGCCTTCGATATACACGTCGGGAATGGAAACTTCCACCCGGCTGCGGATCATGGCCTTGGTGTCCTCGATAAACTGCTTGCTGCTGTCGCTCCGGGACGCCAGGTCGTCTTCAATCTCCTTGTAGGCCAGGGGATCCAGGTACTTTAAGGACTCATCTTCCATGTACTCTTTTACGGTGCGGATACCAAGCCGGTGAGCGATGGGGGCATATACCTCCAGGCACTCCAGTGCCTTGTCCCGCTGCTTCTGAGGAGACATGTATTCCAAGGTGGAAAGGTTGTGCATCCGGTCCGCAAACTTGATGATGATGACCCGGATGTCCTCCGCCATGGCCATGAGCATTTTCCGCAGGTTTTCCGCCTGCTGTTCTTCCCGGGAAGAATAGGGAATTTTGCCCAGCTTTGTGACTCCGTCGGTGAGCAGGGCCACCTCTTTGCCAAATGCCTTGGTGATTTCCTCTACGGTGCAGTCTGTATCCTCCACCACGTCGTGGAGCAATCCCGCCATGACGGATTCGGAGTCCATGCCCAATCCCACCAGGATAGCCGCCACCGACAGAGGATGAATGATGTAGGGCTCACCGGAACTGCGCATTTGGCCCCTGTGCTTTTCCTCCGCCAGGCGATACGCTGCTTCGATCTTCTCCCAATCGTATTCCTTGCCGCTCTCCTCAATGACCTTTCGCAGCTCCTCTATGGTACTGATGTGCATCACCATTGCCATTGTCCGTTCCTCCCTTCATCGTGCTCCCTCAACAAGCCCCTTCGCCCGCTCATAAACCGGAGACGCAAAAATATCCACTTTGCCCCGGGTGGGAAGCAGCTGGGCAACTTTCTTCTCTTCCCCACCCATCAGGTCAATCAATCTCCGTTCTTGCAACATATCCAAACATAAAAGGAGTTTTCCCAAGGAAAATCCAGGTAATCCCCCCAACAGGGACTGAATCCCAAAGGCCGCTCCCCGGTATGCTTTCAGCTTCCGGTACAGCACCGCCAAATCCTCCCGGTTGGGCAACAGGTCCTTTCCCTCCTCCTGGGAAAGGGGTTCCTGCCGCTGTACCTTCTCATAGGTGCGGTAGCTGCCAATGCACCGGTCCAGATCCAGGCCGGAAAGTTTTACCTCCCGGACACTGACCGTCAGCTGAGGCTGTCCCCGGTATTCCCGCAGTTCCAAAGTCACCGCCAAATCCAACTTTTCTCCGGGAGAAAAGGGGAATTCCTCAGGCGTCACTCCAAACCGCATACAGCTCAGGGCAGCCCCTTTTTTGGCGCAGATCAGCCGCAGATGGTGCCCACCGCCCACAGGAACCACTTCTCGCAGCTCCATACCGTACAGACCAAAGAGGGGTTGGGGGTTGCCGCTGCCATATGGCTCCAAGGGCAGCAGGCTCTGGGGCATCTCCGGGGACAAAGCCGCTGGATTCAACCGGCAATCCAGCCGCAGCACCTGGGCAGGCATCACCGGACACACCCGTTTGGCATAGTCGTTGATCTTTTCCCGGAACAAAGGGACATTTTCCGAACGAAGTGTGATTCCTGCCGCCATGGGATGGCCTCCATAGCGTTCCATCAGCTCCCCGCAGGCGCACACCGCCTGAAACAGGGAAAATCCTTCTACACTCCGGCCGCTTCCCTTGGCCATGTCCCCGTCGGTGGAGATAACCATACAGGGCTTGCCATACCGCTCCGTGATCCGGGAAGCCACAATGCCAATGACCCCGTGGTGCCACCCTTCCCCGCTGACCACAATCACCCGGCTGTAGCGAAGAGAAGGATCCCCCTCAATCTTGGAGAAAATCTCCTGGGCAATTTTACTTTCCACTTCCCGGCGAAGGTCGTTGTCTTCACAGATCTCCAGAGACAGGGGCAGTGCCTCGTCAGGAGAATCGCAGGTGAGCAGCCGCACCGCCCGCTCCGGGGCGCCCATACGGCCCGTGGCATTGATCCGCGGAATCACCGTAAATGCCAGAGACGTGGCAGTGGCCGATTTGCCTCCCATGCCGCTCTGCTCCATCAGGGAATCCACGCCTGCCCGACCTCCCTGAGCGAGAATTTCCAATCCCGCCTTGACGATGGTCCTGTTTTCTCCCAAAACGGGAACCACGTCCGCCACGGTGCCCAAGGCGGCCAAATCCGCATATTCCCCCAGGATTTCTTCCGGGTCTCCCCCTTCCAGAGCCATGACCAGCTTCAGAGCCACACCTGCTCCGGAGAAGTCCCAGAAAGGAGAATGGTTTCCCTCCTGATAAGCGTCCACCACAGCGTAGGCCTGCGGCAAATGTTCCTGAGGCCGATGGTGGTCCGTTACCACCACGTCGATTCCCAGTTCCTTTGCGCGCTCCACTTCCTTCACAGAGGAGATCCCGTTATCCACGGTGATGATCAGCCCCACCCCTTGATGGTACAGGGATTCCACGGCGCCCATGTTCATGCCGTAGCCCTCCCCTTCCCGCTGGGGAATGTAGTAGAGCACATCCGCCCCAACCGCTTCCAGATAGGTGTATAAAATTGAGGTGGCAGTGACCCCATCGGCGTCGTAATCCCCATAGACAGCGATTTTTTCAAATCCTTCAATGGCCCTTTGGATCCGCTCCACCGCCTTGTCCATGTCCTTCATCAAAAAAGGATCGGATAGGGTCCCGCCGGACAAGAGATCCCGGACCTTTTCCTCCGAGGAGAATCCCCGGATCTCCAAAAGCATGGCCAGGAAAAAGGGAATGGAATACCGTTCCGCCAACTGTGCGGCCCGTTCCCGGTCCAAGGGGGCAACCTCCCATTTTTTGATGTTCAACGACCATCTCTCCTTACTTTTGCTTGAATACATATCTTAGCATTTTTCCGAGAAATATGCAAGGTAAACCACCCTATTGTCCTTGCCTTGGGAGAATAATTCTGGCATACTGAGAGATACTAGGAAAATTCCAAAAGGAGGCGCCGCTATGAAGACCTTATATTACGGGGGAAGCATTCTCCCTCTGGACCGGGAACGGACTGTGGAAGCCCTGTTGACCTGCCAGGGGAAAATCGTGGCTTTGGGTTCCTTGGACCAACTGGAACCCCTGGCTAGAGACGCCAGGAAAGTTTCTTTGGAAGGCCACGCCATGCTGCCCGCTTTTGTGGATGGGCACAGTCACATTACCGCTGTAGCCCAGACCCTGGGACTGGCGCAACTCTCCGGCGCCAAGAGTCTGTGGGAAATCGGGGAACGCATCAAAGCCTTCCGTGAGAAGTGGTCCATCCCCGATGGGGAATGGGTGATCGGCTTCGGGTACGATCAAAACCTTCTTCGGGAAGGACGCCACCCCACGAAAGAGGATCTGGACCGGGTCCTTCCCCAATGTCCCGTTATGGTCACTCACGCTTCCGGCCACATGGGCACTGTCAACTCTCTGGGCTTGGAACGCTTGGGCCTTACACAGGACACCCCGGATCCGGCCGGGGGAAAACTGGGCCGCGGGCCGGACGGCTCCCTCACCGGTTACCTAGAAGAAGCCGCCTTTACAGACATGGGATCCCGGATTCCCCGGGACCCCCAGCAAGCTCTCAAAAACTTGCAACGAGCTCAACAGCTGTACTTTTCCCAGGGGATCACCACCATCCACGAGGGCCTGACCAGGGCCACGGAATGGGAGCTGCTGGAATCGGCTTCCCAGCAAGGAATCCTTCAAGGGGACGTAGCTGCCTATGTGGATATTCAGGACAGTGCCCAACTGCTGGAGCAGCATCGGGAGTATCTGGGAACCTACCGAAACCGGCTTAAAATTGCCGGATATAAGCTTTTTCTGGACGGCTCCCCTCAAGGCCGCACTGCCTGGATGACCCAGCCCTATACAGGAAAGGCCGCCTATCGGGGTTACCCGGTCCATAAGGATCACGAAGTGATGCATTTTTTGGAACAGGCCTTGGATCAAGAAATCCAGATCGCCGTTCACTGCAATGGGGATGCAGCAGCGGAACAGCTGCTCCGCTGCTATGAAACCCTCTGGCGCAGGAATCCTAAGAACATCCGGCCCATCATGGTTCACGCCCAGTTTCTCCGGCCCGACCAGGTACCCAGGCTCAAACCTCTGGGCATGGTTGCCTCCTTCTTTGTGGCCCATGTGTTCCACTGGGGAGACGTGCATATACGGAATTTGGGCCAGTCACGGGCAGAATCCATGAGTCCCGCCAAAACTGCCCTGGATCAAGGGATAGTTTTCGATTTTCATCAGGACTCTCCGGTCATTCCTCCCAACATGCTGGAAACCCTCTGGTGCGCCGTGTGCCGGGTCACCCGGGAAGGAACCGTGCTGGGTCCCTCTCAGAGGCTGACTCCCTTCCAAGGCCTACAAGCCATCACCGGCAACGCCGCCTGGGCCCTTTTTGAGGAAAACCAAAAAGGAACCCTTGCTCCGGGGAAACATGCCGACCTGGTGATTCTAGACAAAGACCCTCTCTCCTGCCCTCCCCAAGAGCTGAGACACCTTCAGGTCCTGGAAACCATCAAAGAGGGAAAAACTGTCTACCAGGCTCCCCGCTCATAGAAAACCCGCCGTCCCAGTTTCCCACAAGGACGGCGGGTTTTTGTGCTTTTCCATTACAAAGGGGCTGCCTGTAAAACCGCTTCGGCGCAGCGCAAGCCGTCTACCGCGGCGGACACGATGCCTCCCGCGTACCCCGCCCCTTCTCCGCAGGGGTAAAGACCTTGGGCCAAGGGGCTTTGGAGGGTGTCATCCCGAAGCAGCCGCACCGGGGAAGAACTTCTGGTTTCCGGGGCTGTGAGCACGGCGTCTCCTGCGTCGAAGCCCTGAAGACGGCGGCCCAGCCGGGGAAGGGCAGCCTGTAAGGATTCCACCACGAATCCCGGCAAGCATTCTCCTAAATGGGCAGGCACCACTCCCGGCTCATAGGTGGGCGTCACCTCTCCAAAACCACGAGAGGGGATTCCTTGGAGAAAATCCGCCACCCGTTGGGCAGGTGCGGAATATGCGCCTCCGGCCAGTTGAAACGCTTTCCGTTCCAGACTCCTCTGAAACGCCACCCCCGCAAGAGGACCTTCTGCTCCGTAATCCTCGGGAGTCACGCCTACCAGCAAGGCAGCGTTGCTGTTTTGCCCATCCCGAGCCCATGCACTCATGCCGTTTGTCACCACTCCGCCCGGTTCCGAGGCGGCACCCGTCACTGTTCCTCCGGGACACATACAAAAGGTGTATACGCCCCTGCCATTTTCCAAGTGGCAGGACAGTTTGTAGTCTGCGGCTCCCAATGCCGGATGGCCTGCAAACTTCCCGTACTGGGCCCTGTCAATGAGAGCGGCGGGATGCTCAATCCGCACCCCTACAGAAAAAGCCTTTGCCATCATGGGCAAACCCATTTCCTGAAGCAGTCCAAAGGTGTCCCGGGCGCTGTG
This sequence comes from uncultured Oscillospiraceae bacterium, assembly GCA_900543305.1. GTDB lineage: Bacteria > Bacillota > Clostridia > Oscillospirales > Acutalibacteraceae > Acutalibacter. The sequence goes on along the minus strand of UQQZ01000007.1, from coordinate 33,957 downwards.
GCCTACCGCCAAAATCACCTGGGAAGCTTCCAGGAACTCCTTTCTCCCTGCCGTCTCCAGGGTGACACCTTTAAGCTTTCCCCCTTCCAGAGAAAAGCCCACTACCTGAGTGGAAAAACGGACCTCGCCTCCCAAGGCGATCACCTGCTCCCGAATCCGGCGCACAATTCCCGGCAGTTTGTCCGTACCGATATGGGGTTTGGCGTCAAAGAGGATCTCCTGGGGTGCTCCCGCCTTCCACAGTTCCTCCAGCACCTTCCGGATCCGCCGGTCTCCCGTGCCGGTGGTGAGTTTTCCGTCGGAAAAGGTGCCTGCACCCCCTTCCCCAAATTGAACATTGGATTGAGGGTCCAGCACCCGTTCCTTCCAAAACCGGGAAACCGCCTTTTCCCGTTCCTCCACCGGCTGTCCCCGTTCCACCACAATGGGCCGCTGGCCGCATTGAGCCAGCAACAGGGACGCGAACATGCCTGCTGGGCCGAATCCCACCACCAAAGGTCTCTGAGGCAGTTTCCCGCACCGGGGCAGCTGATAGCGGTAGGGTTCCCCTTTTTGCAGGGAGGAGTCCTTCCGCCGGGCCAGCACCCGATCCTCATCCCCATCGATCTCCACTTCCACATTGCAGACAAAGTGGACTTGATCCTTTTTCCGGGCATCCACGGATTTTTTCGCCAAACGCACCTGGGTCAGGGCTTTTTCGGGAAGCCGCAGTTTCTTGGCCGCTTCCCGCCTCAAATCCTCTCCCCCAAACCCCAAGGGCATTTTGATTCCTGTAATTTTCAGCATGCGTTGTGTTCCTTTCTGCCTTTCCGGGCGGCACTTTCCCCTGCGGCCATTCCCGTAGCCCAGGCCCAATGGAGATTGTATCCCCCACAGTCTCCATGAAGATTCAACAGTTCTCCCGTCAAGTAAACCCCGGGGCATCGCCGGGACTCCAAGGTCAAAGGATCCACTTCCCCTAAGGGGACGCCCCCTGCAGTCACCTGGGCGTTTTCCCAGCTCCCTGTTCCCGTAATGGAAAACCGCCAATCCTTCACCAGTCCCGCCGCCTTTCGGAGACGTTCCCGGGTCAGATCTCGGAACGTTTCCTCTTGGGAAACGCCCAACACTTTCATCAATTCCTCCCCCACCCGGAGATTCACCATCCCTTCTAAAAGTTCCCGGGCAGGGAATTGGGGATGGGCCTTTGCCTGAGACTCCAGGTAGCCCAAAACTTCCCGATAGGTCATGTCCTCCGCCAGATCCAGGGAAATCCAGGTCTCCGGGGGAACGGGTTGTTCCAGTTGGGCGGACATGTCAAACATGCAAATTCCCGAGAGGCTCCCGTCTCCAAACAGCACTTCCCCCCGGTCTTCCCTCCTTTTTTCTCCTCCCGCCCACAAGGTAACCCGGGCCTTGCAGCGCATGCCTTTTAGGGCGCGCAAAGGCTTTTCCCCATAGGTGAGATAGGTCAGGGAAGGGTGCAGCTTGGTGACCTGGTGTCCCAGCTGCCGGGCCAATTCATAGCCGCCCCCTTCCCAGGAATGTCTGGGGGACGCCTTTCCCCCACAGGCTAAGATACAGCGGGCGCACCAAATTTCTTGGCCTTCCCTGTTTTCCAGCAGAAATCCTCCCTCCCGCTTCCGAATAGAGGTGACCCCAAAGCCGCAGCGAAGCTCCACGCCCACTTCCTGGCTCCCTGCGCGCAGGATTTGCAGCACTGCCGCCGCCTGATAGTTTCTGGGATATACTCTTCCCTCTTCGTCCCCCTGGCACAACAGCCCCAGCCGTTCAAATTCTTCCAGGATTCTCCCTGGGGAACAGACTTTAAGCAAGGGACCTGCCAAGGCTACGTCCCCGTGATAGTGGTCAGGACCCACTGCCCAATTGGTCAGGTTGCAGCGTCCGTTACCGGTAGCCAGCAGCTTTTTCCCGGGCTTGAGATTTCCCTCCAGCAAAAGCACTTTGCCGGGCTTTCCCTGACCTCTCATGGTTTTCCCGGCTGTCAGGGCAGCCATCCAGCCGGCCGCTCCTGCTCCCACAACCACAATCTCCCATCGTTCCATAAAAGTCCTCCCCTGCTAACGAGAATCGCACCAGGCGCTTTTTCCCATTGTACAGGGGAGCTTCTATATTTTATTTCTACATAAGAATTATAGTACGATTTCTTCCAGCCTGCCGAAGGTGTATCCCATTTCCTCCCAGCGGGTTAAGAGTTCATCCAGGATCTCCCCATTGGTAGCCGAGGTGCTGTGGAGCAGCACCACCGCTCCCGGATGGATTCTAGGCAGCAGCTTTCCGAAGGCTTCTTCCTTGGTGGGTTGATCGTCTTCATACCAGTCTACATAGGCAAGACTCCAAAACACGGTCCGGTACCCCAGCTTCTGCGCCATGCACAAGTTGCTTTCACAGTATTTTCCCTGGGGCGGGCGGTAGAGCTTTGCCATCTCTTCCCCGGTGATTTCCCGGTAAAGCTCTTCGTTTTTCAAAAGCTCCTGCCGAAAATCCTCTTCTTGGGCAATGGCCGACATATCCGGGTGGCTGTAGGTGTGGTTGCCTACCGTATGGCCTTCCTCCACCATCCGACACACCAGCTCCGGCTGGGTTTCCAAGTAGTTTCCCACCAGGAAAAACGTGGCGGGCACCTGGTGAGCTTTCAGGGCGTCCAGGATCTTCTCCGTGTTCCCGTTCTCATAGCCTGCGTCAAAGGTCAGGTAGAGAATCTTTTCCTCGGTGGGCACCCGATACAGGGCGTTGAACTGGGCCAGGTATTCACTGTCCGCATTGCCGATAGGGGGCTGCCCTTCCTCTTGAAAGCACAACCCCCAGTTGGTAATTTCCGCAGAAGCCGGAACTGCCCTTGGAGTACCCACCGTCACCACAGTGGCCAGCACGCATAGAATCAACACTCCCGCCAGAGCCCCCAGCACCACCCCTTTGCGCCGGAAAAGCCCCCAACATTGTTTCATCTTTTCCACCTCCCATCCATAGGTATGGAGCTTTCCTGGCAAACATGCCAGAGAACCCCCGGACCTTTCCCCTTGGAAATTTCCAGGAGATCCGGTTGCACTGCTGAAAAAAATAATGTATGATTTTCGTAAGAAATTCGTTTTTCGGAATGTAAGGAAGATCCGTTACACTCAATGACAGGATCGGCAATCGAGTTAGGAGGGACCGGAACGGTATGGACAGCGGTGAAAAGAAAAATATCCTGGTGGTGGACGATGACCGGGAAATCGTGCGGGCAATTGCTTTGAACCTGGAAAGCGAAGGGTACAACGTCTTCAAGGCTTACGACGGCATGGAGGCTTTGGATATGGCTCTGACCAAGGACATTCATCTGATCATCATCGACGTGATGATGCCGAAATTGGATGGATTGTCTGCCATTATGAAAATCCGGGAGCGGAAGAACCTGCCCATCATTGTGCTCTCTGCCAAAAGCGAAAACAGTGACAAGGTCATTGGCCTCTCCATGGGCGCCGACGATTACGTCACAAAGCCCTTTAACCCCATGGAACTCACCGCTCGGGTCAAGTCCCAGCTGCGGCGGTACACCAGCCTGGGCGACATCCATTCCAGCAGCGAAAACACCATCGTCAACGGCAGGCTCTGCTTTAATCTGGACGAGCACGTGCTCTACGCCGATGGGGAACCGGTTAAGCTGACGGCTACGGAAACCAAAATTGTGGAATTGCTCATGCGCAATCCGGGCCGGATTTTCCCCGCCGAGGAAATTTACAGCAAAATCTGGAACGAGTCCGCCTACTCCACGGAAAATACGGTGATGGTCCATATCCGCCGGATCCGTGAAAAAATCGAAATCAATCCGGGAGAACCGGAATATCTGAAGGTGGTGTGGGGGATTGGCTACAAGTTCGAAAAACACTGACATGTTCAAGGGGGTCCTTTCCTGGATCTCCTTTATGGTTCTGCTCTGCGGGGTCACCATGGTCCTGCTGCTTCTGCTTTTTATCGCCCTGGATCCCACTATGGCCAGCGGCTTGGGCAACGCGGTGCAGCATGTGGCAGAAGGAAACGAAATGCCTCCCTGGGTTCCGGTGGCACTGGTCTGCGTGATTCTGTTGGTGGCCACGGCCCTCACGTTGGTCATCGCTTTCCGGAAACACCGGCTGGGTTTTGAAGCCGCTCTGGCTCAGGGACTTTCCCGGATTTGGGTGGAATTTAAGCTTTTATTTATTATCCTGATCCTGCTGTTCAGCCTGACGGTGGACATGTACACCACCACCATCACCTATGGGTGGTTCACTGCGGTGCTGGCAGTGATTCTTCTTTATTTTCTCTGTCTGGACATTGGCCGCAACCGGCAATTTTTCCGGCACAACATTGTCCACTCCCTCCTGAAAACCCTGAACACCTACCGAGGCATGACCAACTTCGAACAGCGCTGCATCCGCAGGCTCTTCTCTACCCTGGCGGTCATTGTGGGCGTACTGGGAGTTTCTTCCGGCATGTTTCTCTTTCTCCTGCGGGGACCGGATTCCCGGATCCGAGACTTTTTTCTGCTGGCCGTGGTGGGGTTTGCGGCGGCAGGTGTAATCGGCTCCATTCTCTGGTATATTCTGGCCTTAAAGCAGGATCTCCGGGACGCCAGCATTCTCATGGCCCAAATTGCAGAAATGTATGGGGGAAATCTGAACGCAGTCAACCACATTGCCCCCAACTCCAACCTGTATGATTGCGCTATGCAGCTGAACATGATCCGCACCGGCATTCAAAAAGCTGTGGAAGAAGGCATCAAAGCAGACCGGACCAAGGTGGAATTGATCACCAACGTGTCCCACGACATCAAGACTCCTCTGACTTCCATCATCAGCTACGTGGAACTTTTAAAGCGGGAACCGGATTTGCCGCCCCATGTGATGGATTACATTGAGACCATTTCCCGCAAAGCAGACCGGCTCAACCATATTGTGCAGGATGTGTTCGAAGTGTCCAAGGCCACTACCGGGAATATCTCCCTGAATCTGGAGGATTTGGACATTGGAAAGCTGCTGCAGCAAACCTTCGCGGAAATGGACGAAACTCTGCGCAATTCCCGCTTGACCTGGCGGGTGGATATCCCCGATACCCCCTTTTTGGTCCACGCGGATGGTCAACGGCTTTACCGCGTTTTTCAAAACTTGATTCGCAACTGCGCCCAATATTCCTTGGAAGGGTCCCGTGCCTATGTGAGCCTGTCCGCTCAAAATGGCATGGCTCAGGTGAGCATCCGGAATATCTCTCGCAACGAAATCACCATGAACGGGGAAGACTTGACCGCCCGGTTTGTCCGAGGCGATCAAAACCGCAGCACCGAAGGAAGCGGCTTGGGATTGTCCATTGCCAAAAGCTTCACGGAAGCCTGCGGAGGTACCTTCAACGTGCATACCGACGGAGACCTGTTTATTGTCACCGTTCAATTTCCCCTGATCTCCCGAACGCCTCTGGGAGCCGTTTCCCCCGTGGTCTCTCCTGTGGACCCGGCTTCTGACCAGGAAACAAACGACGCTCCCTCCCCTTCCGAGCAGGAGGAAGCCCCCCTACAGGAATAACAAAACTGCCGTGGTTGAAAGACCGCGGCTTTTCTTCTGGAGAAAAGCTTTCCTCCCCTTGTCACACCGTTCTTTTTCTGGTACACTCGTCTCAACAGGAATCGTTCGATTCCAAGGAAAAACGGGAGCTTATGGTTACCTATCATCCGGAAAGAGCCGGGTGATCTCACGGTTTTGAAACGGCGAAAAAGGAGAACGAGCATATGGTGGAAATCGCAAGGGATCGAAGAGAGATTCTGACGGGCCTATTTGAAGAATGGGAGGAAACTTTACTCTGGTCATGCCTGCAAGGCTGTATGGGGCGGGCTTGGGCAGACGATGAACACCACCCACGGGCAGCCCAGGTGGTGGTGGGGGATTTTCTCTTTTTGGGAGGTGACTGCACCGTCCAGGAAGCTCCCCTATTGGCAGCCCACATCCCCAGCGATTTTGCAGCTCCGGAAGCTCTGGTGATCCCCCAGAACCAGGGATGGCAGGAACTGGTGGAACAAGTCCACGCCGGTCGGGTCAAGACCTTCCCCAGATATGCCTTTCGAAAGGAACCTCATGTATTTGACCGAGTCAAGCTGCAAAAATTCCGGGACCGTCTGCCCAAGGGATTTACTCTCCGGCAAATTGACCGGGACCTGTTCACCCGGATCCGAAATCCGGAAGGTCCAGAGTTTCCCTGGGCCGGGGACTTCTGCGCCAACTTCTCCTCCTGGGAGGAATATGCGGCTCACGGCTGTGGGTTTGTGGCCCTTCGAGGAGAAGAACTGGCTGCGGGAGCCTCTTCCTACACCTGGTACCGGGAGGGCATTGAAATTGAAATTGACACCAAATTGGAATACCGGCGGAAAGGACTGGCTCTCTGCTGCGCTTCTGCTTTGATCCTCCACTGCCTGGACCGGGGGCTCTATCCCAGCTGGGATGCAGCCAATCTGACCAGCGTTGCGCTGGCGGAAAAATTGGGCTACCACTTCAGTCACGAATATCCTTGCTGCGGGGTGGATTGGAGGAAAGAAAAATGAATCGGTCCTTGAAAAAACTGGGGGCGTTACTGTGCCTGTTGGCTTTTGTGCTGACGGGGTGTGGATCCCCTTCCCAGGAAAACAAGGTGGCTCCCCTTTCCCTTTCCCAGGACCAAAAAGAGTTATTGGGATATTTGGGGCTGAACAACACCGCCATGTTCTATACCCTCCAAACTCCGGAAAACGCCCTTTCCCTCTCTGTAAACTGCTACGCACTTCAGGACGGACAGTGGGCGGACAACGGAGGCGGTAGCATTTCCTGGGATTCCCCCGATGCCCAAGGCCCCCAAGACCCGGTGATCTCTTTGGTATACCGAGAGGACAGGACTTTTGACGTTGCCATTCACGCTCAGGGTACCTCTTCCTTCCGCAGCAAGCCTGTGGAATCCTCCAGTGACCTGATGTCCTTTTCCCAGGCATGGCTGACGGAAGATCGAGAAATCCAACTGGATCAGGAAATACCTGTGGCCCTGTTTGTAGGAGATGACGGCACCTCTCTGCGCTCGTTCACTGTGGATTCCTTTTTTACTCCGGAGGAGTTCCAGGACTACGCCATGGTCCAGGCTGTCACCTTTACGTTCTCCGCCCAGGAATAACACTCTCTTCAGCAATTCTGGAACCTCTCCCAAACGGGCTTCCCGGCACTGCTGTAACCCATCGTTAAAGGGTTTGCTTGTCTGCAAAGAAAGCAAACCCTTTCTTTTTGACGATAATCGGGAGGAACTCTCTGAGGAAAAGGGCAAAAAAAGGGAACAGCAACCTGCTGTTCCCTTCCGGATTTCTGATATTTTATTGAACAGCCTTCTCCAAAGCCTGCTTGATATCGTTGAGAATGTCTTCGGGATTTTCGATGCCCACGGACAGACGGATCAAGTCGGCGGGAACGCCCGCTTCCTTCAACTGCTCGTCGGTCATCTGACGATGGGTGGTGCTGGCAGGATGGAGAGCGCAAGTGCGCAGGTCAGCCACATGGGTAACCACCGAAGCCATCTCCAAGCCATCCATAAACCGAGTAGCCGCTTCTCGGCCACCCTTGACCCCGAAGGATACTACACCGCAAGTGCCGTGAGGCATATACTTCTTGGCCAGGGCATGCTGAGGGCTGCTCTTCAGGTCGGGGTAATTCACCCAACTCACCCGGGGATCCGACTCCAGATACTTGGCCACCGTCAAAGCATTGGAGCAGTGGCGTTCCATGCGCAGAGCCAGGGTTTCCAATCCCAGATTCAGCAGGAAGGCATTCATAGGCGCTGCCTGGGCTCCCAGATCCCGCATCAGATGGGTGCGAGCTTTGGTGATATAAGCTGCTTTCCCAAACTGCTTGGTATAAACCACTCCGTGGTAGGACTCGTCCGGCTCCGTCAGGGCAGGGAATTTGCCGTTGTCCCAGTTGAAATTGCCGGAATCCACAATCACGCCGCCCACCTGGACCGCATGACCGTCCATGTACTTGGTAGTGGAGTGCACCACAATGTCAGCTCCAAAGGAGAAGGGCCGGCAATTCATGGGCGTGGGGAAGGTATTGTCCACAATCAGGGGCACGCCGTGCTCGTGGGCCGCCTGGGCAAAAGTCTCCAAATCCGCCACAATCAGGGAAGGATTGGCCAAAGTCTCCGCGAACACACACTTGGTATTGGAACGCATGGCCGCAGCCAGTTCCTCTTTGGTGCTGGTAGGCGACACAAAGGTGGTCTCAATGCCCATCTCCTTCATGGTCTTGTAGAACAGGTTGAAGGTGCCGCCGTAAATGGCGCTGGAACTTACCAAATGATCCCCTGCCGTGCAAATATTCAGCACGGACATCAGGCTGGCCGCTTGACCCGAAGAGGTAATCAGCGCACCAACGCCCCCCTCCAGGGCTGCAATCTTCTTCTCCACCACATCGTTGGTGGGATTCCCCAGTCGGGTGTAGAAGAAACCATCTTCCTCCAGATCAAACAGGGCGCCCATTTCCTTGGAACTCTCATAGGTGTATGTGGTGCTCTGCACAATAGGGGCCACTCTGGGCTGACCGTTCCCGGGCTTGTAACCCGCGTGGATACAAAGGGTATCCAATTTGTAGTCCTGCATATTCACTCATCCTTTCCACAAAGGGGTATTTGACCGGCTCTTCTGCTGGAAAGGCAGGCCGCCGGAAGTCCGCGTTATTATGTTGAAACCTTTAGGAAAAAAGGCCCTTGATCCAGTTGGCCACAGCATCCGCTCCGAACACCACCAACATTACCACCAGCAGGAAGGCGATCACGGAGAGAACCTGCACCAGGACCCGCTTTTTAAAAGGCATCTCCTCAAAGTTCTCTTCTCCTTGTTCCGCCTCCCGTTCCCGGTCGATCTGATCCCGCACCTGGACCGACAATTCCCGGGCTTTGGGCAGATCACCGTACCGGACTACAATCATCTTGTCCGTAGGGAGCACATCGCTGTCGTAAAGATAGGAGACCCATCCGCCCACAAAGGGCTCCAATTGATACGCTACCCCCTGCTGGTCGAATTGTTCCGCCAGACGCTGGGCCGTATATTGATCCGCCCGGTGCAGCAGGACATAGTCGTCATCCTTTACCTGGCGAAGATTGGTGCTTTTACAGTTGGGGCATTTGAGGGTGGAATCCTCACAGATTCCACGGCATTTGGTGCAATACAGCATGGTGTCCTGTCCTTTTCTCCAAAGATGCACAGCCGGATTCCAACAGTTCTACGGAATCCAACCGTAATACCTCTTTATCATACCCCAAAACCACAAATTTGTAAATAAAGAACTTTTCAGCAGCTCCCCTGAGGAGGCAGGAACACCGGCTGCAACTGTTTCCCTTCCAGCGCCTGTTGAATGGTCTGAGGAAGCAAGGTAAAATCAGCCACCAAGGAAACCGGCTTTTTCACCGGGTCATCTTGCCGCAAAGGCACCAGGTACACATTCTTGGTGTTCAGCAGCCGCAAAAGGTTGGGACCGGAAGCTGCCATGGCATCATTGGTGGCACAGCATAACACTACGGGGATTCCGATGCGCAAGGCGGATTTTACCCCCATAGTCACAGGTGTATCGGTGATGCCCCCGGCAATTTTCGACAGAGTGTTTCCCGTACAGGGAGCCACCGCCAAAAGATCCACCATCCCTTTTGGCCCAATGGGCTCTGCCTGCACCAAGGTATGCAGTACTTCCCGGCCTGCAATGGTTTCCACCCTGTGCACCCAGTCCTCCGCCCGTCCGAACCGGGTATCCGTTTCGTAGGCGTTCTGAGACATGAGCGGCAGGATGTTATATTGTTTGGAAAGGGCTTCCATCTGTCCCACCGCCTTTTCAAAGGTGCAGAAGGAGCCGCACATGGCAAATCCAATGGTCTTCATCAATAACTTCCGCCTTTCGTTCTGGATTATTGTGAAATGGTTTCCTCCAACATGGCGCACACGGTCCGGGCAATCAGCTCTCCAGAAGCCTGAGGGGAAAACCTGCCCGGCAGGGAGGGGGCGTCCTCCACCCTGATGCCCAGACGATCCGCCGCTGCCCGGTCAACGCCCCCGGGAGCACTGGCCAATTCCAGCACAAGGGGATCCGGCCCCAACCGGGCCAGGGCACTTTCTGTCAACACCGGTGCGGGGACTGTGTTGAAAACCACATCATAAGGCCCTTGCATGGTTCCGTACGTACAGGCGCCATACCCCAGGGCGCCAATGGCCGTCAAATCCTTGGACTTCCGGGCAGCACAGTCCACTTGAGCTCCCATTCCCCGCAGGTCCAAACACAGTGCTTTCCCGATCCGCCCGAATCCCGTCACCAGACACCGGCTCCCCCCCAGCCCCCTGGGGGAAAGCTGTATGGCCAAAGCCACTGCCCCTTCCGCCGTGAGAAAGGCGTTTCCCAAAGTCAGCTCTTCCCGGTGAAAATAGTCAAACAGGGGAATTTTCTCCCACAAGGAGGAAGATTCCCGCAAAAGCCCTACCATTCCCCCGTATACCTGACAGCCCACCAGGGATTTGGCAAACTCATCCCCCAAGGGAATGGGATCCCGGGAATAGGGCGCGTTTAAAAAATGGCCGTCCCTGGTGGCGGGCAAGGGCAGGAGCACCTTCTGGGCCTGGTTTCCCAATTCTTCCAGGGATACCTGGGGTAAATCCCGGGTATCCTCCCCTTGTTCCCACCCCGCCAAAAGGACAGTCCAACCCTGCTCCCTGAGAAATCTGGCAGCGTACAGTTGCCGCCGGTCTCCTCCCACCACACCAAAACACCCCATGCTCCCCATCCCTTTCCCAAACCATCCGGCCTTTCGATCACTCCCATAATATGGCTTCCGGAAGGATTTGGTTCCCCAGGAAGAGATTGGCGATTTTTTTCAAAATGAGACTTTATTTTATGGAGGTTTCGCAATATAATAATAGATAAGTATGGGATTATCCAACCTCGTTCAAGGAGAGATGATACGATGGATGAAAATATTTTGGATCGAGTGAAAAAATTGCATTTCGTAGGGATCGGCGGCTCCGGCATGTGCCCTATGGCCGAGATTCTCTTCCACAAAGGATATCAGTTGACCGGATCGGACATCAACGAGTCCGACACCTTGGACCGGATTCGGGGATATGGCATTCCCGTCACCATGGGTCACAAGGCCGAAAATATCGGAGATGCCCAAGTGGTGGTCTACACGGCCGCCTGCAAGCCCGATAACCCCGAATTGGTGGCTGCCCGGGAACGGGGCATCCCCACTTTGGAGCGCTCTGTCATGCTGGGCCTGCTGACACGAAAATTCCGCCGCCCTGTGGCTGTCTCCGGAACTCACGGAAAAACTACCACCACCGCTATGCTAACGGAAATTCTCATCGACGGAGGCCTGGATCCCAGTGCCATCATCGGCGGTAAACTGCCCATGCTGGGCGCCAACAGCCGAATCGGCAAAGGGGAAACCATTGTGGTGGAAGCCTGTGAATATGTAGACACTTTCCTGCAGCTTCACCCTGCTGTGTCCGTGATTCTCAACATCGATGCGGACCATTTGGACTACTTTAAGACCGTGGACAATATTGTAAAGTCCTTCCACCAGTTTGCCAAGCAGACTTCCCAGCTTTTGGTGGTCAACGGGGACAACCAGCGGGCCATGGAAAGTGTCAAGGACATCACCAACGCCAAAATTGTCACCTTCGGCATGGATCCCAAAAACGATTACTACCCCACCGAAATGAACGAGGAAGACACCGCTTGCGAAGATTTCACCCTGACCTATCACGGTGAGAAATTGGGCCGGGTCAATCTGATTGTCCCCGGCGAGCACAACATGATGAACGCATTGGCCGCCGCTGCCGCTGCCCATTGTCTGGGCGTCTCTCCCCAACACATCTGCGAAACCCTGGGAAAATTCTCCGGAGTCCACCGTCGGTTTGAGGTGTTGGGAAAATTTGAAGGGGTCACCGTGGCTGACGACTTTGCCCACCATCCCACCGAGCTGACCGCCGTGCTCACCTCTGCGGTACGCATGGGATACCGGCAGGTTTGGGCCGTATTCCAGCCCCACACCTACTCCCGCACGTACAATCTGTTGGACGACTTCGCCAAGGCCCTGTCCATCCCCCATCATGTGGTGATGACGGAAATCCTGGCTGTACGGGAAACCAACACCTACAATATCCACACCAGCGATTTGGCCGCCAAAATTCCCGGCAGCGTCTGGTTCAATTCCTTCGAAGAGATCGCCGATTATGTGATGGACCACGCCCAGCCCGGGGATTTAATCCTGACCCTGGGCGGCGGAGATATCTACAAATGTGCCAATTTGATTGTGGAGAAATATAAAGCCCGGGAAAGCTGAGGGAACCCATGCTCACCGAAGATTATATTATCCGGATGATCCGGGATATGGGAACGCTTCTATCCCGGGTGCTGGGACGGGAAGTCCCCATGCTGGAAGGAGAACAAGAGCGGCTCCAGGGCGTTTCTGCAGGAACGGTACCTCCCCTTTTGGCAGAACTGAAAGCCCTCTGTGACCGGGGAGAAATCAATCGGGCAGAAAACCTTCTGTTTGACACCCTGGACTTTTCCGATCCAGCCACATTTCCCATAGCCTTGGGTTTTTACGAACACCTCAACGGCTTTTCCGACCGGGAGCTGGAAGCCCGGGATTATTCTCGGGAGGAAATCTTCGACGGTCTTCGAGACTGTGCAGAAAATTATGGAATAGACCCCCAATTGGTGGAATCTTTCCGCCTGTGAATTTCTTGCCCCAAAGGACGTGACACCATGGTGAAAGCCCTGTTTTTCGACATTGACGGGACCCTGATCGACCCTGCCACAGGGAAAATTCCTGCCTCTACCCTGACAAGCCTGGCTTGCTTGCGGCGAAAGGGAATCAAGCTCTTTGTGGCTACGGGACGAATCCCGGCCATGGTCACGTTTTTGGAAGACCTTTTCCCCTTTGACGGTTTTCTTACCCTCAACGGCCAATTGGGCACTACCCGGGACGGCACCGTTCTCCATCGAATGGCCCATCATCCGGAGGATATCCGGAAACTGGTGGAATTGGTCAAAGCCGATCCTTTTCCCTGCTTGATCATCGAAGAAAAAGAAAGTTTCTACGTCACTCCTTCCCCTCTCATTCAACAGCATTTCGCCTGGGCCAAGCTTCCCGGACCTGGCGCCTATGACCTTTCCAGGTTGGACCAGCATCCTGTGCTCCAATTCCTGGCGTACATACCCTTCCAGGAGGCCGTTGAGCGACTGGCCCCCTTGGAGCACATCGAAATCACCACCGCCGGCGGAACCATTTTGGACGTTATCCCCCAAGGGGGAGGCAAGGAAATCGGTATTCAGGCAGTGGCGGATTACTACGGGTTCACCCGGGAGGAGATCATGGTGTTTGGGGACGGCAACAACGACCTGCGGATGCTCTCCTGGGCGGGAACCAGCGTGGCTCTGGGAAACGGTACTCCCGCCGCAAAAGCGGCCGCCACTTACACCACTGCCCCCGTAGGAGAAGATGGGGTCCAAAAGGCGCTGCTTCACTTTGGGCTGTTGGAGAAATCCCAGATTGGGAGCTGAGTCTCCGGCATAGAGACACAAAAAATGGACTGGAAATTCCAGTCCATTTTTTATCGCGCATTTTTCAATTGGCAAAGCAGTTCTTCGTTTCTTCCGTAAAGCTGGACGTAATCAAATACAGGATTGTAAGCAAGAGCAGGTTTTACCAAGTCCCCTGGAAGCACCTCCAGGATCTCCGCCAAAGAACGTTTGCAAAGGGAATTGGCTTGGTGCAGAAACCGGGTATCCTCCCTTTTCCGCTCCGCCTCCTGGAGAGGATATCCAATCCCCATAGGCTCCTGGAACAGCGCTCGGACGGTTTCCTTAAAATTGAGTTCTCCGGCCCAGCCCCATCCCATGCCCAAAGGATAGGAAACCGCATTCCCATTGTTGATTCTCCCAAAAAGATAGGCATCCGTAGGATGCTCCACATAGCCACACAAGATGCCCGGGAGACTGTTGCAGGCCAGCATCATTCCCTGGCCGGAAGAACAGCCGGTAATAACAAAATCTATCGCCTTGCTCTCCATCAGCATGCTGATACATAAGGCGGCCTGCACATAGCTGAGGGGCATTCCGGAATCCTGATACACGCCGAAGTTGACCACTTCCCAGCCCGCCGGGACAACCTCCTTCACACAAGCTTCCAAAATGGGATTTTTCTCCCTTTGTGAAGAAGCCTGCAAAATGCCAACCTTCATTGTGGATCCTCCATCAAGAGTATGCCACCAGGGGATTGAGCTTTCCATGGCCCCGGCTGTCCATTTTGTCCAAATATTTGATGGCCTTGCCGGCTCCCAAGACCACGCAGTTCTCCGGGTCCTCAAAGGTGACTACAGGAATCTTCGTCTTCTTGGAAAGCAGCGTGGAAAAGCCGTACAGATTAGCTGAACCGCCGGTCAGGTAGATGCCGTCAGTGAAGATATCCGCCAAAAGCTCCGGCGGCGTCTCTTCCAAAGTGGTCTGTACCGTCCGGATGATGGAAATGGCCGGCTCAATGAGCGCTTCGATCATCTCATCGGAATTCATCACTGTGGTCTCAGGCAAACCCGTCATGGCATTGCGGCCTTTCAAGGTGTATTCCAAAAGCTCCTTCCGGGGATAAGCGCAGCCAATGGCAATTTTTGCCTCCTCTGCCGTCCGGTCCCCGATCAGCAAGTTGTACTTTTTCCGCACATATTTGATGATGGCATCGTTGAAGTCCGCACCGGCTATGTTGCAGGAATTGGCCACGGCAATGCCATTTAAAGAGATCACCGCCATGTCGGTGGCCCCTTCGCCGATATCCACAATCATGGTGCCGTGAGGAACTGCAATATCCACTCCGGCTCCAATGGCAGCAGCCACCGGCTCCTCAATCAGGCAGACTTTTCGCACTCCTGCTGCGGTGATGGCCTCCACCACTGCCCGTTTTTCCACTTCGGTGACGTTGCAGGGAATGCTCACCACTACCCGGGGCATGAACACTCTGCTGGAGCTGATTCGCTTCAGATAGTAGCTGATCAGCTGCTCCGCCAGGGAAAAATTGGAAATGACTCCGTTGCTCAGGGGACGGGCTACCGTGATCCGTTCCGAGGTGCGGCCCAGCATTTCATAGGCGTCGCTTCCCACGGCTATCACCTGGTCGGTGAGATTATCCACGGCAATAATGGAAGGCTCGCTGAGCACAATCCCCTTGCCGTCCAAATACACTTTAAACCGGGAAGTCCCCAGGTCAATGGCGATATCGGTTCCTATCATTCTCTCCATCATCCTTACTTCTGGTCATAAATTCCCATTTTCGTATACTTCAAATATTATAAACCATACCATTCATTTTTTCAACAGGGGAAATCTTTTCCTTGACCATTTCCCCTGTCTGTGCTATACTTTTCCACAAAATTTTAGGAGGGTGGGGAAAGATGGCACAATATAAAGAAGTATTTGAGAACAAGGGACAGACCTTCCTGATCCGAAACGCCACAGGGGAAGATGCGGCGGAAATCATCCGCTACATGGAAATTGTGGACCGAGAAACCACCTTTCTGTCTCGGGAACCCGGAGAGGCCCAACGGGAATATCCCTTGGAAAAAGAAAAAACTTTTCTCCAAACAACAGCTGACCGCGAATCCAACCTGTTTTTGGTAGTCCGCTCCCCCCAGGGGGAAGTGGTTGCCACCTGCAACTGTCAGTACAACCCAAACCGCTTTCGTCTACGGCATGTGGCCAGCCTAGGCATTTCCGTGCGGCAGGATTTTTGGAGAATGGGCCTTGCCCGAAAGATGATGCAGATTCAGGAGGACTGGTGCCGGACTCAGGGGATTGAGAAATTGACCCTGGAAGTGGACACCACCAACCTGAGAGCCATTGGGCTCTATCTCAGCCGGGGCTTTGTGGTGGAGGGCACTCTTCGCCGGGCCGCCAAAATGGCCGACGGCTCCTGGCGCGACTGGTATGCCATGGCAAAATTTTTAGATTGACAGAAACGCCGTTACGGGAAATTCCAGTAGCGGCGTTTTTATGTAGGATCCTGTTAGGTTTCCTGTTCCAGAAAATATTTGAGCCCTGTATAGCGTCTGGTTTTCCGGTCGTTTTCGATCATGGCGTCGATGACACCGCGCTGGCCCACCAGAATCAACAGCTGTTTGGCCCGAGTGACGCCGGTATACAATAGATTCCGGTAGCAAAGCTGGGCAGGTGGCCGCAGCACCGGGAGGACCACCGCGGGGAACTCGTTGCCCTGGCTCTTGTGCACCGTCACCGCGTAAGCCAACTCCAGCTCGTTGGCAGCGTGTTCAAAGTCGTAGAGCACATCCTTCTCGTCAATTCGCACATGCAGGGCGCCTCCGGGACGGTCAATCTCCGTGATGACACCCATGTCCCCGTTGAACACCCCTTCCCCGCCGGTATCGTCATCTCGGGTCCAGGGAAGATTGTAGTCATTACGCACCTGCATCACCTTGTCTCCCAACCGGAATACAGTGCCGTTGATTTTCACTTCTGTTTTTCCTTTGGCCGGGGGATTGATGGCCTCCCGCAACAATTTGTTCAGCTCTACCGTGCCCAGCTCTCCCTTTCGTCCGGGACAGAGCACTTGAATGTCTGCCACACTGGAATACCCATAGCTTCTGGGCAACCGCTGGGCACACAGGGAAACGATCAGCTGGGCCGCTTTGGCAGGGTCCTGCTGGGGCATAAAGAAAAAGTCACTGTCACGGCGGTTCAGCTCCGGCCGCTTTCCCTCCACAATCTGATGGGCGTTGAGAACAATGAGGCTTTCTTGGGATTGCCGGAAAATCTCCTTGAGCTGGACTGTGGGAAACAGCCCCGATCCGATCAAGTCTCCCAACACGTTCCCCGCCCCCACGCTGGGAAGCTGGTCGTTGTCCCCTACCAGAATCAGCCGGCAGGAAAAAGGCACTGCCCGCAGAACACTTTCAAAGACATAGGAGTCCACCATGGAAAGCTCATCGATGACAACACAGTCACACTCCAAGGGATTTCGTTCGTTCCGGGTAAAAACAGGGTTGTCCCGCTCATCCCAGTCCACCTGAAGCATCCGGTGAATGGTCTTGGCCTCTTCCCCGGTCAGTTCACTCATCCGTTTGGCTGCTCGTCCGGTAGGGGCTGCCAGAAATACCTTCTCCCCCGCTTCCTTGAGCAGGTGAATAATGGCGTTTAGAGTGGTGGTCTTACCGGTGCCAGGGCCGCCGGTCAGGATCAGGATTCCCTGTTCCAAGGCCGCCCGAATGGCCTCCCGCTGCTTTTCCGCGTACCGGATGTTCCGTTGGGCTTCCACTTGCCGGATCTTCTCTTCCGCTCCATCGATGGCGTGAGGGGGCATCCCCAACATGGTCTTCATCCGGGCGGCTATATACGCCTCCGAGGCATGTTGCTTTTGGAGGAAAATGTAATCCCTGCCCTCGAAGTTTTCACAGACGGTTTGAAAGGATTCACACAGGGTATACAGGGCATCTTGGACCGCTTCCAGCTCCACTCCCAACAGCTGAGCCGCTGCCGGGCAAAGCTTGTCTGCGGGAAGGCAGGTGTGGCCGTTGTTGAGATTGTGCCGCAGCACATAGAGAACACCGGCCTGGACCCTGCCCCCGTCGTCTCGGGGCATCTCCAGAGACTCCGCAATGGAATCCGCGATGTCGAAACTGATGTCCATCCCTTCTCCACACAGACAATAGGGATCCTCCTGGATACAGGATACCGCCCCTTCCCCAAACTGTTTCCAAACCAACACCGTTTCTTCCGGCCGCACTCCATAGGTTCCCAGAAACATCATCAGTTCTCGGATTCCGTAGACCCGCCGCAATTCTCCTCCGATCTCCCGGGCCTTTTCTAAGGTGATCCCCTTGATCTGAGCCAGCCGGTCCGGATCGTTTTCCATCACTTCCAGGGCTTTTTCCCCAAAGGTGTCCATGATCCTTCTGGCCATAACGGGGCCTACCCCCTTCACCGCGCCGGAAGACAGGTATTTCAACATGGCCGCCGTGGTGGCAGGCCGGGCCCGTTCAAAGGTCTCTGCCTTGAATTGGTCCCCAAAAGAAGGATGGCTGCTCCAGGTTCCGTAAATGCGCAGCTCCTCCCCCTCGCTGACAAAAGGGAACGCTCCCACTACCGTGACAATGCCCCCTTCGGTGGCCAGCTCCAGTACCGTGTATTGATTTTTATCGTTGTGATAAATGACATGTTCCACGGAGCCTTGCAGCTCCAGCAATCCCTTTTCCTCCAAGGCCGTTTCCTTTCCTCCACCATCAAGTTTTACTCCCTCTATCATACACCAGATCTTCCTTTTTGCAAAGGCGCACCATGGGATATCTTCGCTCCAATACCTTGCAGATGGCCTCGACCTGAGGACTTTCCGTTTCGTTGAGACACTCTACATAACAGGGTCCTCTCCAGTCCATCCACTGGATTCTCTCCACTGCTGCCCGAATCAGCTGTTCACACTCCTCCCCATTTTTGGGAGAGATCACCCACCAAAGCGCCGCTGGTTTTGCCGGTTTCATCAGCCAGAAAACGCACCAACGAACCACCTCTATCAATCCCAAAAGGGATAAAACACCTACAACACCCCAAAACAAATATGCCATCTACTTCGCCTCCCCTGGTTCTATTCTATGGGAGGCTTTTCTTCCCGTGCCTGTCT
Source organism: uncultured Oscillospiraceae bacterium (assembly GCA_900543305.1). Lineage (GTDB taxonomy): Bacteria > Bacillota > Clostridia > Oscillospirales > Acutalibacteraceae > Acutalibacter. Next base: position 15,276 of record UQQZ01000007.1, on the reverse strand, counting down.
ATCCAAAAGAAAAAGGCGGGCACAAGGCCCACCCTTTTTTGATTTGCTTACAGCTCCGCCACTGCGCTCAGAAGAGCTTCGGTACGGTTGGTTTTCTCCCACGGCACTCCCAGATCTTCCCGGCCCATATGACCATAAGCGGCCAGAGGACGGTAAATGGGACGGCGCAGATCCAACTCCTTGATGATGGCAGTGGGACGCAGGTCAAAGACCTTCTGCACAGCCTGAGAAAGCTGCTCGTCGCTGACAGAACCGGTACCGAAGGTGTCCACCATGATGGAAACAGGACGGGCCACGCCAATGGCATAGGCCAACTCAATTTCACACCGATGGGCCAAACCGGCAGCCACAATATTCTTGGCTACCCAACGGGCTGCGTAAGCGGCGGAACGGTCCACCTTGGTGGGATCTTTCCCGGAAAAAGCACCGCCTCCGTGACGGCCATAGCCGCCATAGGTGTCCACAATAATCTTCCGGCCGGTGAGACCGCTGTCCCCTACAGGACCGCCGATCACAAACCGGCCCGTGGGATTGATATAGATCCGGGTATTCTGGTCCACCAACTCCGCAGGAACCACAGGTTTGATCACATATTTGATCATGTCCTTCTTCAGCTTTTCCAGCTTTACGTCCTCGTCATGCTGGGTGGAAATCACAATGGCATCCACCCGCTTGACCTTGTTGCCCTCGTATTCTACCGTAACCTGGGTCTTGCCATCGGGACGGAGATAGGTCAAAGTGCCATCTTTCCGGACCTTGGCCAACTGCTTGGCCAATTTGTGAGACAGACTGATGGCCAAAGGCATCAACTCGGGAGTTTCATCGCAGGCATAACCGAACATCATGCCCTGGTCCCCGGCGCCTGTCAGGCTGTTTTCGTCGGTTTCCCCATTTTTGGCTTCCAAGGATTGGTTCACACCCATGGCAATGTCGGGAGACTGGGTGTCGATAGAAGTGAGCACACCACAGGTATTGCCGTCAAATCCGCACCGGGGATCGTCGTATCCGATGTCCTTGACCACCTGCCGCACAATGGCAGGAATGTCCACATAACAAGAAGTGGTGATCTCGCCCATCACATGGATGACACCTGTAGTAGCCGTTGTCTCACAGGCCACATGAGCCTCAGGATCCTGCTCCAGAATGGCGTCCAGCACCGCGTCGGAAATCTGGTCGCACACTTTATCGGGATGTCCCTCGGTCACAGATTCAGAAGTAAACAATTTGGTCATTCCAATTCCCCTTTCTTATCTTCGTTTCTATTCCCATTCAAGGTTATTTGCTGCATTCCAAAAAGAAAAGGACCTCTCGAAAAACGAGGGGTCCTTCTTCACCTCATCTTTCGGTTTGCACCGCAGGAATTGGCACCTTGCTGGCGTTCGCCTCAAGGGTGAACACATCACAGGTTGCCGGGCATCACAGGGCCTGTCCCTCCGCCTCTCTTGATAAGGAAATATTCTTTTTACAGCGCATAGTATAACACTTTGTCAAGTACCTGTCAATGGAAAAAACCACTTTTCTGCTTTGTGGCAAATAACGATCCTGCAAGCATCCCTATGCCCGGTACGGCCATGCACACCGCTGCCAAACAGAGCACCTGGAATGGGGAAATCTCCCAAAGAGGGACCACCGTAATCCCCAACACCACAGATAACCCCCAGGCCGCTCCCGGCAAAGGCAGCAGCCGCAGCTTCTCTCTGGGCAGCCACTTCTGGGAGTGGCCCAACGCAAAACCGGCACCCAACGCGGCCAAACCACCGATTCCACAGGGCCCGCAGAGAAACACCACCTGCATCCCTTGACTCAGCCATTGGGACATCTGCTGGCTCGGAAAGACAGACGGTAGAAACAGTTCCAATAGGGTCAGGGGAAATGTGAGGATAATGGGAATCACAATCATTCCAAAGAAAACTGCCACACCGCAGCCCCAAACTATGCCAAATACCCACAGGGGACGCCTTCTATCCCCCGGAAGGCGTCGGAGCAGTCTGCTCCACCGTACGACTGAACCCAAAGCCATTCCAGGCAGTGCAAACGCCGCCCCTAAGAGAAAGTTCTCCCACTCCGGCCAGCGAAATTGGGGAACTGAGATCATGTTTGCCAACGTGAAGGTGAGATACTGCCCCAAAAGGAAGCCCATCCCAAAAGCTGCTAAAAAGAACCATTGCCGTCCCTGCCAGGACTCGCTCAATCCCATGAGCAGGGCTAACACAAAAGCTGCCAGCGGTAAGAGGAAAAACTGTACCAAAAGAGAGTAAAAGAGCGCGGCTTGTCCCAGCCCAAACCAAAACGCAGCATAGCAGGTAAAGCACACCACTCCATAAGCCAATGCCTGTGTTTTCCAACTTGCCAAATGCTTTCCTCCCGGAATATGGACACGGTTTTCCATATGGCTCCTCCCTTCTTTTGTAGAAAGAATTCGTTGAATACCCTTACCATCTTTGAAAAGATTCCTGCCCGGCTACGAACATCTTCTAATTGTATCCTAGCATATAGACTGAAAACAGCAATCCAATCCGGATATTTGTAAGAACTTAGTAAGAATTCCCGCAGCACGCAAAAAAGCCGTCCCTAAAGGGACGGCTTCTCTGTTGAAAGCTTGAAAGAAACTTAGCCGTTGATAGCGGTAACAACACCAGAGCCAACGGTACGGCCGCCTTCACGGATAGCGAAACGCAGGCCCTCTTCGATGGCGATGGGGGTGATCAGCTCAACGTCCATCACAACGTTATCGCCAGGCATGCACATCTCGGTGCCCTCGGGCAGGGAGATAACGCCGGTCACGTCGGTGGTACGGAAATAGAACTGAGGACGATAGTTGTTGAAGAAGGGAGTATGACGGCCGCCTTCATCCTTGGTCAGGACGTAAACCTGGCCCTTGAACTTGGTGTGGGGATGAATGGTGCCGGGCTTAGCCAGAACCTGGCCACGCTCGATGTCATTTCTCTGAATGCCACGCAGCAGAACGCCGATGTTGTCGCCAGCCTCAGCGAAGTCCAGCAGCTTGCGGAACATTTCGATGCCGGTAACAACGGACTTCTTGGTCTCGTCAGCCAGACCGACAATCTCAACTTCCTCGCTCATCTTCAGGATGCCACGCTCCACACGGCCAGTAGCCACGGTGCCACGGCCAGTGATGGTGAAGACGTCCTCAACGGGCATCAGGAAGGGCAGGTCGTCGTTACGAGCAGGAGTGGGAATATACTCGTCAACAGCGTCCATGAGCTCCAGGATGGGAGCATACTCAGGAGCGTTGATATCGGTAGAGGTGCTCTCCAGAGCGGCCAGAGCGGAACCCTTGATGATGGGGGTGTCGTCGCCGGGGAACTCATACTCGTTCAGCAGGTCACGGATTTCCATCTCGACCAGCTCCAGCAGTTCGGGATCGTCCACCTGATCGCACTTGTTCATGAACACAACGATATAGGGCACGCCCACCTGACGGGACAGCAGGATGTGCTCACGAGTCTGAGGCATGGGGCCGTCAGCAGCAGACACAACCAGGATAGCACCGTCCATCTGAGCAGCACCGGTGATCATGTTCTTCACATAGTCAGCGTGACCGGGGCAGTCCACGTGAGCATAGTGACGCTTGTCGGTCTCATACTCAACGTGAGCGGTGTTGATGGTGATGCCGCGCTCTCTCTCTTCGGGAGCCTTATCGATGTTGGCATAGTCCATGAACTGGGCGTCGCCCTTCATAGCCAAAACCTTGGTGATAGCAGCAGTCAGAGTGGTCTTGCCGTGGTCAACGTGGCCAATCGTACCAATGTTAACGTGCGGTTTAGTTCTTTCAAATTTTTCCTTTGCCATTGGGATTTCCTCCTTTTTTATGCAAGAAAATTCTGTACCGGCTTATATGCTCCATTTTAACAACAAAGCATAGAAAAAGCAAGTAAAAAATGTGGGATTAATCGGACTTTTTGCCCCGCTCGGAGATAATTTTCTCGGAGATGTTCTTAGGCACTTCTGCGTAGTGAGCAGGCTCCATGGTGTACTGACCACGGCCCTGAGTCTTAGAACGCATGTCGGTAGCATAACCGAACATCTCGGACAGGGGCACTTCCGCGTTGACCTGCTGGGCGCCAGGAATGGCATCCATGCCCAGGATCATGCCACGGCGGGAGTTCAGGTCGCCGATAACGTCGCCCATATACTCCTCGGGAGTGATGACGGTAACCTTCATGATGGGCTCCATCAGCACGGGATCAGCCTTGCGCATAGCCTCCTTGAAGGCCATAGAACCGGCGATCTTAAATGCCATTTCAGAGGAGTCCACTTCGTGATAAGAACCGTCGTACAAGGTGACTTTCACGTCCACAACGTTGTAGCCTGCCACAACGCCGGACAGCATAGCACCCTGGATACCTTGGTCAACCGCAGGAATATATTCCTTGGGCACCGCGCCGCCAACCACAGCGTTGACGAACTCGTAACCCTTGCCGGGGTTGGGCTCGATGCGGATCTTAACGTGACCGTACTGGCCCTTACCACCGGACTGACGGGCATACTTGGTATCCACGTCAGCGTTCTTGCGGATGGTCTCTTTGTAAGCAACCTGGGGCTTACCTACGTTGGCTTCCACCTTGAACTCACGCATCAAGCGATCCACGATGATTTCCAAGTGCAGTTCGCCCATGCCGGCGATGATGGTCTGGCCCGTCTCTTCATCGGTATAAGCCTTGAAGGTGGGGTCTTCTTCAGCCAGCTTCGCCAGCGCGATGCCCATCTTCTCCTGACCAGCCTTGGTCTTGGGCTCGATGGCAACACGGATAACAGGCTCCGGGAATTCCATGGATTCCAGGATGACAGGATGCTTCTCATCGCACAGGGTGTCGCCGGTGGTGGTGTTCTTCAGACCCACGGCAGCGGCGATGTCACCTGCATACACCCGGTCGATATCCTTCCGGTCGTTTGCGTGCATCTGGACAATACGGCCCATACGCTCGTTGTTATCCTTCACGGAGTTGTACACCGTGGAACCGGCCTCGATGGAACCGGAATACACACGGAAGAAGCACAGTTTGCCCACGAAGGGGTCCGTTGCAATCTTGAACGCCAGAGCAGCAAAAGGCTCATCGTCGGAAGAATGACGGACTTCCTCTTCGCCAGTCTCGGGGTTGGTACCCTTAATGGGGGGCACGTCCACGGGAGAGGGCATATAGTCCACGATGGCGTCCAGCAACTTCTGAACACCCTTGTTCTTATAAGAAGTACCGCAGCACACGGGAACCATGTGGTTGGCGATGGTGGACTTGCGGATGCAATCCTTGATCTCATGGATGGTCAGTTCCTCACCGGAGAGGTACTTGTCCATCAGATCGTCATCCAGCTCGGCAATGTGCTCGATCATTTCGGTATGATACTTCTCAGCCAGCTCCTTCATGTCCTCGGGGATCTCTTCGCAGCGGATATCCTTGCCCAGGTCGTCATAGTAGACATAGGCCTTCATCTCCACCAGGTCCACGATGCCCTTGAAGGTATCCTCACTGCCGATGGGCAGCTGAACGGGCACAGCATTGCACTTCAAACGGTCCTTCATCATCTGGACAACACGATAGAAATCGGCGCCCATGATGTCCATCTTATTCACATAAGCCATACGGGGAACTTTGTATTCCTCCGCCTGGCGCCACACAGTTTCAGACTGGGGCTCCACGCCGCCCTTGGCGCAGAACACGGTAACAGCGCCGTCCAACACGCGCAGAGAACGCTCCACTTCCACGGTGAAGTCCACGTGGCCGGGAGTGTCGATGATGTTGATACGGTTCAGCTTGCCGTTGTGATCGGGCCAGAAGCACGTGGTAGCGGCGGAGGTGATGGTGATACCGCGCTCCTGCTCCTGAACCATCCAGTCCATGGTAGCAGCGCCTTCATGCACCTCGCCGATCTTGTAGTTCACGCCTGTATAATACAGGATACGCTCTGTAGTGGTGGTTTTACCGGCATCAATATGAGCCATGATGCCGATGTTTCTGGTCAATTCAAGTGGTACCTGCCTGGCCATATTTTCCTCCTTAACTCCTTAAGCTTACCATCTGTAGTGCGCGAAGGCCCTGTTGGCCTCGGCCATCTTGTGTGTATCTTCACGCTTCTTGGCAGCGCCGCCGGCGCCGTTGACAGCGTCGAGGATCTCACCGGCCAATCTCTCCTTCATGGTACGCTCGGAACGGTTTCTGGAGTAAGAGGTGAGCCAGCGCAGACCCAGAGTCTGACGCCGCTCGGGACGCACCTCCATGGGCACCTGATAGGTGGAGCCGCCTACACGGCGAGCCTTAACCTCCAGGCTGGGCATCACGTTCTCCATGGCCTGCTCGAACACCTCCAAAGGCTCTTTGCCGGTCTTCTCCTGCACGATTTCGAAAGCACCGTACACGATCTTCTGGGCAACGCCTTTCTTGCCGTCCAGCATCACGCTGTTGATCAGGCGAGTGACGAGCTTGGAATTATACATAGGATCGGGCAAAACATCGCGCTTTGCCACATTGCCTCTTCTTGGCATGATCTTCCCTCCTTCATAAAATGATATCATCGGTACTCGAAAGCACAAAACTCCCGCTGGCCAATTTGGGCAAATTACGATCCCATGGGGATCTATCTGTAATATGCCAACAATTCCGTGCCTAGCACGGTCAGCCATACGAATTCTGCGATTGAGCGAAAAGCAAGAGATTTCTCTTACTTCTTAGCGCCGGCCTTAGGCCGCTTTGCGCCGTACTTGGAACGGCCCTGCATACGCTTGGCTACGCCCTGGGCATCCAGAGTGCCGCGGATGATGTGATACCGCACGCCGGGCAGGTCACGCACACGGCCGCCACGGATCATCACCACGCTGTGTTCCTGCAGGTTGTGTCCCACGCCGGGAATGTAGGCCGTGACTTCGATTCCGTTGGAAAGCCGGACTCTGGCAATCTTACGCAGAGCAGAGTTAGGCTTCTTGGGGGTCTGAGTCTTAACGGTCGTGCACACACCGCGCTTTTGAGGGGAGTCCTGATCGATGGCGGTTCTCTTCTTGGAGTTCCAGCCCTTGAGCAGGGCAGGCGCTTTGCTCTTCTTTTCCGCAACGGAACGGCCGTTGTGGATCAGCTGATTAAAGGTTGGCATACTGCACCTCCTTACAAAAAATATTTTCTCTATGTGCTGGCGTTTCGCCTTAGCACCAAAAATTTCCAGCGGCTTCTCAAAAAACAGGAAGCGCCCCGGCCAATTGCCGGAGCGCGGTTTTCCCTGATTTTCACAGAATTCTCAGCCTTTTTCCCGCCACTTTTGGCTGGAATTGGGCAGAATCCACCCGAAAACCGCTCAGTTTCTTATTATAGCACCGGGTTTTCGGATTTGTCAAGTGTTTCCCCCGGAAAACACCCGGAGGGACAAGGCCTGCGCCTTGTTGATGGATATGGGACGCAAGGGGCATTTGCCTCGAGAAGTCCTCAGTTTTCGGCTTCCTCCAGCAGATCGTCCTCTTCTTCCCCTTCTTCGGATTCGGAGAACAGGTCATTCCCCTCTTCCTCGGTATCAGCGTCCTGGAGCAGATCCTTTTCAGGTTCCTCGGACGTCTCCTCCTTGGGCTCGGTAGGGCCGTCGTCTTCGGGACCGTCCACGGGTTCGATCTCCACATCACTGTAGCACTTCATGCCAGTGCCTGCGGGAACCAGCTTACCGATGATTACGTTCTCCTTCAAACCGATCAAGTTGTCCACCTTACCCTTGATAGCAGCGTCGGTCAGAACACGGGTGGTCTCCTGGAAGGAGGCGGCGGACAGGAAGGAATCGGTGGCCAAAGAAGCCTTGGTGATACCCAACAGGATGGGTGTATAGGTGGCTTCCTTCAGCTCGGTCTCGCCTTCGGCAATCCGCTTCCGAATCTCTTCATTGGCCCGGAGCACTTCGTTCTTGTCGGCCAGAGAGCTTACCAGCAGCCCCGTATCGCCGGCATCGTCGATGCGCACCTTCCGCAGCATCTGACGGACGATGATCTCGATGTGCTTGTCGTTGATATCCACGCCCTGCATCCGGTAGACTCGCTGGACTTCCTGGATCAGGTAGTCCTGCACTTCCTGGGTGCCGCTGATGGCCAACACATCATGGGGATTGACGGAGCCTTCGGTGATCCGCTTGCCCCGCTTGATATACTCTCCTTCCTTCACCGTCAAACGGCTGCCGAAGGGAATCAGATAGGAGCGGGAATCGCCGGTCTCGTCGTTTGTAACCACCACATGGCGGTTCTTCTTGATCTCCTGGAAGGTGACCTTACCGTCGATCTCGTTGATAATGGCCACATGCTTGGGCTTACGGCCTTCAAACAGTTCTTCCACACGGGGAAGACCCTGGGTGATATCGTCTGCACTAGCAACACCGCCGGTATGGAAGGTACGCATGGTCAGCTGTGTACCGGGCTCACCGATAGACTGGGCGGCAATGATACCCACAGCCTCGCCCACGGTAACAGGCTTGCCGTTTGCCAGAGAGGCGCCGTAGCACTTGCGGCAGACACCGTTCTTGGCGCGGCAGTTGAGCACGGAACGGATCTTGATCCGCTCCACACCGCGGTTGACGATCAAGCTGGCGTCGGCGTCGTCCATAAGCTTATCCTTGGACACCAACACGTTGCCATTCTCGTCACAGAAGTCTTCTACCAGATAACGGCCCACCAGACGCTCCTTCAAGGGCTCGATGGACTCGGGACCAGCGGTGATCTCGAAGACCTCCAGGCCTTCGGTGGTGCCGCAGTCGTCCTCCAGAATGATGACTTCCTGGGAAACGTCCACCAGACGACGGGTCAGGTAACCGGAGTCAGCGGTACGCAGAGCCGTATCCGCCAAGCCCTTCCGAGCGCCTCGGGACGAAATGAAGTATTCCAAAATATTCAAACCTTCGCGGTAGTTGGCGCGAATGGGAATTTCGATAGTCTTACCGGAGGTGTTAGCGATCAAGCCGCGCATACCTGCCAGCTGACGGATCTGGCTCATACTGCCTCGAGCGCCGGAGTCCGCCATCATGTAGATGGGGTTGTACCGGTCCAAGCCCTTCTGCAGAGCATCGGTCACATCATTGGTGGCCTTTTCCCAAGTGCGCAGCACCGCATTGTACCGTTCGGAATCGGACAGGAAACCTTCGGCATATTCTGCCCGGATTTCGTCAATTTCCTTATCTGCCGCTGCCAGAATATCCTTTTTGGAAGCGGGGATGGTAGCGTCACACACAGCCACGGTAATGCCGCTGATGGTGGAGTATTTGTAGCCCTGGGCTTTGATCTCATCCAGCACTTCTGCGGTATGCTCGGTGCCATGGACCTTGATGCAGCGCTCGATGATCTGGCCCAACTGCTTCTTGCCCACCAGGAAGTCTACTTCGAATTTCAGGGCTTCCTCAGGGGTGGAACGGTCCACATAACCCAGATCCTGGGGAATGGGACGGTTGAAGATCATCCGGCCCATGGTGGTCTCTACCAGACCGGTAACAGGAGTTCCGTTGAAGTCCACGGTACGGCGGACCTTGATCTTGGCATGCAGGCTGATCACCTTGGCGTCATAGGCCATCATGGCCTCGTCCATGTTCCGGAACACCTTGCCTTCACCCAGTTCTCCGTCTTTGTCCAGAGTCAGATAATAGGACCCCAGCACCATATCCTGGGTAGGAACGGTGACAGGACGGCCATCGGAAGGCTTCAAAAGGTTGTTGGCGGCCAGCATCAGGAAACGGGCTTCTGCCTGAGCCTCAGCGGACAGGGGGACGTGCACAGCCATCTGGTCGCCGTCAAAGTCGGCGTTGTAGGCGGTACACACCAGGGGGTGCAGTTTCAGGGCACGGCCTTCCACCAGTACAGGCTCAAAAGCCTGGATACCCAAACGGTGCAGGGTAGGCGCACGGTTCAACAGCACAGGGTGATTCTTGATCACCACTTCCAGGGCGTCCCACACCTCGGGCTTGACCCGCTCCACGGATTTACGGGCTGCCTTGATGTTGCCCACGGCGCCGGTTTCCACCAAGCGCTTCATGACAAAGGGCTTAAACAGTTCCAAAGCCATTTCCTTGGGCAGACCGCACTGATACATTTTCAGTTCGGGGCCCACCACGATAACGGAACGCCCGGAGTAGTCCACACGCTTGCCCAGCAGGTTCTGACGGAACCGGCCCTGTTTGCCCTTGAGCATATCGGACAGGGACTTCAGAGGACGGTTGTTGGGACCCGTAACAGGACGGCCACGGCGGCCGTTGTCGATCAGGGCGTCCACTGCTTCCTGAAGCATGCGCTTTTCGTTGCGGACGATGATGTCGGGAGCGCCCAGTTCCAGCAGACGCTTTAACCGGTTATTCCGGTTGATCACCCGGCGATACAGGTCGTTCAAGTCACTGGTGGCAAACCGGCCGCCGTCCAACTGAACCATGGGACGGATGTCGGGGGGGCAAACCGGAACCGCATCCAGAATCATCCACTCGGGACGGTTACCGGAGATCCGGAAGGCCTCTACCACTTCCAGGCGCTTGAGAATCCGCACCCGCTTCTGGCCGGAGGCGGTCTCCAGTTCCTCTTTCAATTCCTGGCTGGTTTTTTCCACATCGATTTCCTGAAGCAGCTTCTTAATGGCTTCAGCGCCCATGCCTGCCTCGAAATCGTCCTCATATTTTTCCCGAAGATCCCGGTATTCCTTTTCCGTGAGGGTCTGCATTTTGGACAGTTCCCGCACGTTGCCGGGATTGGTGACAATATACATGGAGAAGTACAGCACCCGCTCCAGCACCCGGGGAGAGATATCCAGAATCAGACCCAGCCGGGAAGGGATGCCCTTAAAGTACCAAATGTGGGACACGGGAGCCGCCAGCTCAATGTGGCCCATGCGCTCACGGCGCACCTTGCTGCGGGTAACCTCCACGCCGCAGCGGTCGCAGATCTTGCCCTTGTAACGGATCCGCTTATACTTGCCGCAATGGCACTCCCAGTCCTTGGTAGGCCCGAAGATGCGCTCGCAGAACAGGCCGTCCCGCTCGGGCTTCAGAGTGCGGTAGTTGATGGTCTCCGGCTTTTTTACCTCGCCGTGGGACCACTCGCGGATCTGGTCGGGAGAAGCCAGGCCGATCTTGATCGATTCGAACGTGTTAAATTCCATATCTGTGTTTCTCCCTTCTGATTAAAGCAAGTCGTCGTCTTCGTCGCCGTCGTCAAAGCTGAAATCGTCGTCCGTATAGCTGTCTTCTTCCTCCAGCAGAGGCTCGCCGTCGGCGTCTTCCATGGAGTAGCCGTCCAGATCGTCGGCCACATTCTGCTCCTCAAAATGACGGAAGCCCATATCGTCGCCGTCGTCGAAGTTCTGCTTCAGATCGATTTCCTGGTCATCCTTGTCCAACACCTTCACATCCAGGCCCAGAGACTGCAATTCCTTAATGAGCACCTTGAAGGACTCGGGAATGCCAGGCTTCGGAATATTCTGGCCTTTGACAATGGCCTCGTAGGTCTTCACACGTCCCACCACGTCGTCGGACTTCACCGTCAGGATTTCCTGCAGGGTGTAGGCTGCACCATAAGCCTCCAGGGCCCAAACTTCCATTTCGCCGAATCGCTGGCCGCCGAACTGGGCCTTGCCGCCCAGAGGCTGCTGAGTCACCAAGGAGTAGGGACCGGTGGAACGGGCATGGATCTTATCGTCTACCAGGTGGTGCAACTTCAAATAGTACATATAGCCAACGGTAACCGGGTTGTCGAAATACTCGCCGGTACGGCCGTCACGAAGCCAGAACTTGCCGTCCTCGTTGAGGCCGCCCATGCGGAAGCACTCCCGGATATCGGCTTCGTGGGCACCGTCGAACACGGGGGTCATAATCTTCCAGCCCAAGGTCTTGGCTGCCATGCCCAGATGGACTTCCAGCACCTGACCGATGTTCATACGGGAAGGCACGCCCAGGGGGTTCAGCACAATGTCCAGGGGAGTACCGTCGGGCAGGAAAGGCATTTCCTCCTCGGGCAGAATCCGGGACACAACGCCCTTATTGCCGTGACGGCCGGCCATCTTATCGCCTACGGAGATCTTCCGCTTCTGGGCGATGTAGCACCGCACCACTTTATTGACGCCGGGGGACAGCTCGTCGTGGCTGTTTTCCCGGGTAAAGACCTTCACGTCCACCACCACGCCGTATTCGCCGTGGGGCACCCGCAGGGAGGTATCCCGAACCTCTCGGGCTTTCTCGCCGAAGATGGCCCGGAGCAACCGCTCTTCTGCTGTGAGTTCCGTTTCGCCCTTGGGAGTAACTTTGCCCACCAGGATGTCGCCGGCACGAACGTCGGCGCCCACCCGAATGATGCCCCGGTCATCCAGATCCCGAAGAAGCTCTTCGTTCACGTTGGGAATATCCCGCGTGATCTCTTCGGGCCCCAGTTTGGTATCCCGGGCTTCCATCTCATACTCCTCGATATGGATGGAAGTGTACACGTCGTTGCGCACGATTTTCTCGTTCAGCAGAACGGCGTCCTCGTAGTTGTAACCTTCCCAGGTCATAAAGCCGATCAAGGCATTCTTGCCCAGGCTGATCTCACCGTTCTTGATGGCGGGACCGTCGGCGATCACGTCGCCTTCTTCCACCCGCTCACCCACGGAAACCACAGGCACCTGGTTGATACAAGTGCTCTGGTTGGAGCGCATGAATTTGATGATCTCATAGTCGTCGATGTCCCCGTTATCTGCGGTGACACGGACCAGGTTGGCGCTGACGGACTTGACCACGCCACCACGCTTGGCCAGCACGCACACGCCGGAGTCCACGCCGGCCTTGTATTCCATACCGGTACCCACAATGGGGCTTTCCGTACGGAGCAGCGGCACAGCCTGCTTCTGCATGTTAGAGCCCATCAGAGCACGGTTGGCGTCGTCGTTTTCCAAGAAGGGAATCATGGCAGTGGCCACGGAAACCACCATACGGGGAGAAATGTCCATGTAGTCCGCCTTGGAAGCGGGCACTTCCACGAACTCGTCCCGATGACGGCCAACCACTTTGCTGTGAACAAAATGGCCTTCCTCGTCCAGAGGTTCGTTGGCCTGAGCCACAATGTAATTGTCCTCCATATCAGCGGTCATGTAGACCACATCCTTGGTGACAATGCCGGTTTCCTTATCCACTCTCCGATAGGGAGCTTCAATAAAACCGTATTCGTTGATTCTGGCAAAGGTGGCCAGATAGGAAATCAAACCGATGTTGGGACCTTCGGGGGTCTCGATGGGGCACATACGGCCATAGTGGGTGTAGTGCACGTCACGAACTTCGAAGGAGGCCCGGTCACGGGACAGACCGCCGGGGCCCAGAGCGGAAAGACGCCGCTTGTGGGTCAACTCGGACAGAGGGTTGGTCTGGTCCATGAACTGGGACAAGGGGGAGGATCCGAAGAACTCCTTGATGGCCGCCACCACAGGACGGATATTGATCAGGCTGTGAGGAGTCAGAGTTTCCAGGTCCTGAGCCTGCAGGGTCATGCGCTCACGGATCACGCGCTCCAAACGGGAGAAACCAATGCGGAACTGGTTCTGAAGCAGCTCGCCCACAGAACGAATCCGCCGGTTGCCCAAATGGTCGATGTCATCGGTGGTACCAAGACCCATGGCCAGGCAGTTCATATAGTTGATGGAAGCGAAAATGTCGTCCACGGTGATGTGGTTGGGGATCAGGTCAGCGTGACGGGCACGGAGGGCGTCTTTCAGTTCCTCCTCATTCTGAACGCTGTCCAGAATCTCCGCCAGCACCCGGTAGCACACCCGCTCGTTGATGCCGCACTCGGCTTTGGCGTCGAAGTTCACATACTTCTGAATGTCCACCATGCCGTTGGAGATCACCTTGACCTCCTTCTCACCCACGGTGACCACGGCAACGGTAACACCTGCGTCATCCATGGCGTCTGCCAGTTCCTTGGTGACGGTGGTGCCTGCCTCCGCCATCAGTTCGCCGGTAGAGGGGTTGGCCACAGGCTGGGCCAGAACCTGACCCACCAGACGGCCTTCCAGGCGCAGCTTCTTGTTGTATTTATAGCGGCCTACCCGAGAAAGATCGTACCGGCGGGGGTCGAAGAACAGGCCATGAATGTGGGCCTGAGCGCTTTCGATGGTGGGAGGCTCGCTGGGACGCAGTTTGCGGTAGATCTCAAACAGCGCCTCTTCCATGGTTTTACAGGTATCCTTTTCGATGGTGGCGCGCATCCTATCGTCATCACCGAAAAAGTCCAGGATCTCCGTATCGGTGCCCAATCCCAAGCAGCGGATGAACACGGTGATGGGGATCTTCCGGTTTTTATCGATGCGCACATAGAACACGTCGTTCACATCATTTTCGTACTCCAGCCAAGCGCCCCGGTTGGGGATGATGGTGGAGCTGAACAGTTCCTTGCCGGAACGGTCGTAATCCATCTTGAAATAGACGCCGGGAGAACGGACCAACTGGGAAACAATAACCCGTTCTGCGCCGTTGATCACAAAGGTGCCGCTGGGAGTCATCAAGGGGAAGTCGCCCATGAAGACTTCGGATTCCTTGATCTCACCCGTCTCCTTGTTGAGCAGGCGCGCGGTCACCCGAAGAGCGGCTGCATAGGTGGCGTCTCGCTCCTTGCACTCGGACACGCTGTAATTGGGCTTGTCGTCGAGCTTATAGTCTACAAAATCGAGCACCAGATTGTTATTGAAGTCCGTAATGCCTGAAACATCGTTGAAAACCTCTTTCAGGCCTTCCTTCAAGAACCACTCATAAGAGTTCTTCTGGACCTCGATGAGGTTTGGCATCTTCAAGACTTCCTCGATTTTGCCAAAGCTCATCCGAGTATTCTTGCCCAATTGAACCGGTTTAACATTCACCATTGGCTCAGCCACTCCAATCCTTTTAGTTTTGAATTGCCCGCGGTCCACCGTCCTCCGGCTGCCGCTTCCCAACTTGCTGGGAAAGAGCATTTTCCACAAAAAAACACATTTTTTACATTACACACTTGATTCTTGTGAATCCGTGTGCTATACTTTACAAAAATGTATCAGGGATACTCCTACCCATGATGATGCAGTATATTAGTATAATGCAACCTTTGTAGTTTGTCAAGTGCCATTTGTAAACTTTTCCGCCTTCTCGGCGGATTTTTTCATTTTTCAGGGGTCTTCTCCCCCTCTCATCCGGCAAAATGGCAGAAAAGGCACGGAATGCAGCATGCTTCCGTGCCCTTTTTTATGTTTCTTCTTCCCCTTCGCCGCAAGTGCAAGGCGACTGGGCGCAGATCATGGCGAACGTGTAGGAATCCAACTCCCGCCGGACGTCTTG
>UQQZ01000006.1 GCA_900543305.1 uncultured Oscillospiraceae bacterium | reverse complement strand
TCCGGGAGGGCCCACCAACAGCACGCCCTTGGGAATCCGGGCTCCCAGGGTGTTGTACTTAGAGGGATTCTTCAAGAACTCCACAATTTCCCGGAGCTCTTCCTTTTCCTCATCGGCGCCGGCCACATCGGCAAAGGTGGTCTTCCGCTTTTCATCGCTCATCTGTTTGATCTTGGCTTTGCCGAAGTTCATCTGTTTGTCTCCGCCCATACTGGACCCCAAACGGCGCATCATGATCATCCAGAAGATGATCAGCCCCGCAAATAGAATCAAGGTGGGCAACAGGCTGATGAACCAGCTGGTTTCTGCAGGCCGTATGATGTCCTGGACCATTTTGGCGTCGGGATGTTCCTGGTTGTAGGTGTTGATGGAATCCCGCACATCCATATAGAACAGGTCCACACTGGGCAGCACATAGGCCACAGATTTCCCGTCCTCCAGCTGGATGAGCATCTCACCGGTGCCCAGGTTCAGCTGGTACTCCTTCACCTGTTGGGTTTGGAAGTAGTCGATAATATCCGAATACTTGTAGGTATCCTGCTGAGGGGCCCTGTTGTTGAACAGGAGGATGATGATGAATAACACCACCACCGGAATCCCGATATACAGCAGAAGATTGCGAATCTTTCTTTGATTTCCGTCCAAGGATCTATCCTCCTATAGTGTAAACTCTTTCCGCTTTCCGCCGGATTATTCGTAGACCGAGGGCTTTAACACGCCTACGAAGGGCAAATTGCGGTATTTTTCATCGTAATCCAGCCCGTACCCCACAATGAAGGCGTCGGGAATTTGAGCACCCACATAGGTGGGAGTCACCTCAACCTCTCGGCGTTCGGGCTTGTCAAACAAAGTGCAGATCTGAATGCTCCTGGGTCCCCGGGACCGGAGCAGCCGGGTCAAATATTGCAGGGTCTTGCCACTGTCCAAAATGTCCTCCACAATGACAATATCATACCCTTTCAGCTCCAGATCCAGATCCTTCACGATCTTCACCACGCCGGAGCTTTTCACTCCAGATCCGTAGCTGGAGGTTGCCATAAAGTCAATCCGGGCAGGAATGGTGATGGCCCGCATCAAATCCGCCATAAACACCACCGAACCCTTCAGCACACTGACCAGGAGCAGGTTCTTGTCCTGGTAATCCCGGGAAATTCCCCCGCCAATGCGCGCTACAATCTCTTCAATTTGCTTTTCCGAAAACAATACTTCCTCAATATCCTGGAGCATTGTGTTTTGTTCTGCCATGACCCATCCATCCTTCCCCGATTTTATCGGATTCCCTCAATTTGTTTCCCGGAGGGTGACCACCAAGGCCCGCTGGGTGCGGCCTGTAATCTGGTACCCCTCCGCCGGTCCCGCCCCCTCACAAAAGACGGTCCGGCCTTCCCACTCCAGCAGCACGGTTCTGTCCCGCTGGGGCAGTGGAATTTTCTGTTCTTGGAACAATTGCTTCAAAGGTTTGGTCACCTTCCGGCCGGCGGGGGCAAACCGTTCCCCTTCCCGGCGGGTTCGGGCGATCAAATTGCCTGTAATTATATCATAGTCCAGGGCGTTTTTAAACAACAAATTGTGAATTTTTGGTCCGGTTTCCCCGCCCGCAAGCCATTTTTCTTTCAAAGTGAGCCGTTTGCCGCAGGGAAGCAGAGTCTCTCCCAGGCCAACTTCCACAGAAAACCCTGGAGCGGGCTTCCTGGGTTCCAGGGAAAGCACTCCTTGGGAACAGCATGCCCGCAGGCCTCCCGGCAGATCCGCTTCCCCGCCCCGGCTTAAACAGCGAAGCAGCGCGTCCAGGTGTTTTCTCTCAAAGGAACCGCACCCTTTTTGGCACAGCCACAGCCGTAAGGCTTCCAGAACCACCGCTTGGTGTTTGTTAAGCAGCACCTCAGCCCGCAACCCCCAAGGACTTTGGGCATGCTCCAGCAGGGCACGGGCCTCCTCTTCCAGGAAATCCCGATCCCTAGAAAGGCTTTCCGTCATGCGGGAGATGGCCTCCAAAAATTCCGGGTTCAGCTCCTGCAGCAGAGGGATCACTTGGAGGCGAATCTTATTTCTAGCATATTCCTGGGAAAAGTTGCTCTGGTCCGTCACATAGGGCAGCCGGAACCTGTGGCAATACGCCTCGATCTCCTGACGGGATGCCCGCAGAAAGGGACGGAGAATTTTCCCTCGGGCATAGGGGATCCCACACAAACCTGCAAGGGATGTGCCCCGGCAGAGGTGCAAAAGCACCGTCTCCCCATTATCCCCGCTGTGGTGGGCGGTGAGGATTCTGTCGTTTTCCCCAGAGGCAAGAGAGTGAAAAAATGCATAGCGCACCTGACGCCCGCACTCCTCCACGCCCAGCCCCCGCTCCCTGGCCCGGGCGGCGATATCCTCCCGGAAAACAGCAAAGCGAAGCCCAAACTGCCCCGCAAACTGTCGGGCAGCGGCTTCGTCCCGTTCCGATTCGTTCCCCGCAAGCCGTGGTTTACATGGGCCAGCACCAGACGCCGGGAAGACACCTTTCCCAAAAGCCAGTGGGCCAGAGCGGTGGAATCGGCGCCCCCTGAAAATCCCACCACCACCTTGCCCTGGGCTGGGAGCCCCGAAAGATCCCCCCGGAGTAACTCACTCATGGCGGATAACCTCCCGGGAAGTAAAGCGCATATACTCACCCTGCCAGTGGACAGGAATGGATTTGGTTTCCCCGTGTCGGTTCTTGGCCACGATGATCTCCGCAGCGTTCTGATCCATATCCTCGCTGAGCTGTCCCCCTTCGCTGGTAGCATTGTACGCTTCCCGGTGCAGAAAGATGACAATGTCCGCGTCCTGTTCGATGGAGCCCGAATCCCGCAGCTCCGACAAGCCGGGCCGGTGATCCTTGGTCCGCTCGGTGGGACGGCGTAGCTGAGACAGGGCAATGACCGGCACGTCCAGTTCCTTGGCCATCACCTTCAAAGTTCGGGTAATCTCTGAAATTTCGTTGACTCGGTTGTCGTTTTTCCGGGTACCGGTCATCAGCTGAAGGTAGTCCACAATCACCAGATCCACATGATCCAGCCGCCGCAGCTTGCCCTTCATTTCCGGCACCGTAATGCTGGGACTGTCGTCAAAGTACAGATCCGCCTGCCGCAAAATATCTCCGGCTTCAATGAGATGGGCCCATTCCCCTTCTGTCAAATCCCCGGAACGGAGCTTGGTTCCTTCCACCAGAGCCTCGCTGGAAAGCAGTCGGGAGGCAAGCTGCTCCCGGCCCATTTCCAGAGAGAAAAAGGCCACCCGTCTGCCCACCGTCACCGATACATGCCTGGCAATGTTCAGCCCAAAACTAGTTTTGCCCACGCCGGGCCGGGCCGCCAGCACGATCAGGTCCGAGCGGTTTAACCCGGTGATAGTGTTGTCCAGCTCCCGGATTCCCGTGGGCAAACCCTTGTATTTTTCCCGGTCTGCGGAATTGAGCTTGTCCAACCGGTCAAAGGTGTCCAGCAGGATCTCC
This sequence comes from uncultured Oscillospiraceae bacterium, assembly GCA_900543305.1. Taxonomy (GTDB): domain Bacteria; phylum Bacillota; class Clostridia; order Oscillospirales; family Acutalibacteraceae; genus Acutalibacter. The sequence goes on along the minus strand of UQQZ01000006.1, from coordinate 52,913 downwards.
TGTACTTTTTGCAGACCCTGATCGCTTTTGCCCCGGCGGATATCGTAGATTTTCTGCTCCGCCGCATCCAGCACCAAAGAGGCTTCCCCGCCGCCGGTGCTGGCTTCGTCCAGAATATTCCTGGCCGCCTGCATCAAGGTGCGCAGGTCGTATTTATCCCGCACAATCCGGGCATAGGATTCCACATGGGAAATGGAGGGCACCAGCTGAGCCAACTGGGTCAGGTAGACTTTTCCCGTGGCTTCGTCAAAATCTTCATCTGTTTTCAGCCTCTCCAGCACCGTGATGAAGTCCACCGGTTGCCCTAAAGCAAACATCTCCACCATGGCGCCGTAAATCAGCCGGTTGTTTACCCCGTAGAAGTATTCCGCCCGAGGCAGAATGTCCACCACGGTGGACAGGCAGGAAGGCTCCAGCAGCACGGCGCCCAGCACCGACTGTTCCGCCTCCAGGCTAAAGGGCACCTGCATGCCTGCCTGAGCCTGTGTATCCAGATAGCCGTCGTGATCCATGGTGTTTCCCTCCTTGAACGCCCACGCCGGGACATATGCCCATCCGTTGGCAGAGCCGCCCCATCAGGGCGGCCCTCCTGGTTTTGGGACAGCCCCCACAGGGCCTCCCATCCGTACTTCTATGTTAGACCTTTTCGCAGACAGCCACACTCATGTTGGCGGTGATGCCCGCGTAGAATTTCACGTCAAACTGGTAGGTACCGAAGGCCTTGATGTCTCCGGAAAGAACCACCTTCCGCTTGTCCACTTCCACGCCAAACTGCTTTTTGATCTCCTCGGAGATTTCTTTGGCGGTGACGGACCCAAAGATCTTGCCTCCCTGACCGGGCTTGGCGTAAATTTTCACCGTCTTGCCGGAAAGAGCCTTGGCGTGACTCTGGGCCTGTTCGGTCTCGGTTCTGATCTTGTATTCCCGGGATGCCTCAGCGTTTTTCAGCTCGTTCATGGCCTGGGCATTTGCCTCCTTGGCCAGCTTCCGGGGCAGCAGGAAATTCCGGGCATACCCGTCGGATACATTCACCAGTTCCCCTTTTTTCCCGATGGATTTAACGTCTTGCAGCAATACCACTTTCATTGGTCGATTCCTTCCTTTCTAAAAGGCTTCGGATCTCTCCTGAGCCATGAATATTCCATAAGATGTCAGTTTTGAATGGAGGTCTGGGCCAGTTTGTCATCCAGCTCCCGGATCAACGCCCGGCGGGCTTCCCCGATGGTGGTGTTCTTCAGTTGGGCGCCGGCCATGGTGAAATGACCGCCTCCCCCGAATTCCTCCAAGATCAGCTGGACATTTACGTCTCCCAAACTTCGGGCGGAGATATTCACGTCCCCTCCCGACCGGTACAGCACAAAGGAGGCCTTTACCCCCATGATGGACAGCAGCTCGTCTGCCGCCTGGGCCGCCGCGATACGCAGGTCCTCAAACTCCCAATTGGAGGTGGCGATAGCGCAGCCTTTGTAAATTTCCGCCCCGGACACCAACTGGGCTTTCTGCTTGTAGGTATCCAGAGAATCGGAAAAGAGCTTTTTCACTGCCACCGTGTCCGCCCCCCGCCGCCGCAGGTATGCGGAAGCCTCAAAGGTGCGCACGCCGGTTTTCAGCACAAAGTTCTTGGTATCCAGCATAATGCCGGCCAAAAGGGCCTGGGCATCGGCCCCGTCGATGGAAGAGGCCTTGATGTATTGGGCCAGCTCCGTGACCATTTCCGAGGCGGAACTGGCATAGGGCTCGTGATAAAAGATCAGGGCGTTTTTGATGTGGGTCACCATCATCCGGTGATGGTCGATAACCACCACCCGGGGCACCCGTTCCAAAAGCTCCCGGCTCTCCACAAAGTTTACCGAATGGGTGTCCACCACAATGAGCAGGGAACGCTCTGTGGCGTTTTGCAAGGCTTCCAGGGGCGGGATAAAAATTTCTTCTCCCGGATATGCCGCTTCGGTCATATCCACCAGGGGACCAGCCAAGGTCTGGTTTCGGTTTACCACAATGTGGGCCTGTTTCTCCAAGCCCTTGTGAATGGCGGCCCACATGCCCACTGCGGAACCGATACTGTCCAAATCGGAATTCTTGTGGCCCATGATGTACACCTGATCGCTGGCCTTCACATGGTCCGACAGGGTGGCGGCAATGACGCGGGTCCGCACCTTGTCCCGTTTTTCCACGCCCTTGGAAAGGCCTCCGAAGAACTCGTAGGAGTCTCCTTCCTGTTTGACAGCCACTTGGTCGCCGCCCCGGCCCAGGGCCATATCCAAGGCCTGACGGGCCCAGCGCTCGCTTTCCGCAATGTTCTTGGCGCCCCTGCCCACACCGATGGATACGGTGGCGCTCATGTTGTTCCGGACGCTGCGCACTTCCCGCACATCGTCCAGAATGTGGAACCGCTTTTGCTTGGCCTGCTCCAGGTGAGCTTCGTCGGTCACCAGCAGGTACCGGTGATTGTCCAGACGGCGCAGGAATCCTCCCATCTCCTGAATGGCCCAATTCCGCAGCCGGGCGTCCACTTCCGCTGTCACCCGGGATTCGTCTCCGCCCAGACTGTCCCGAGCCAGTTCCTCCCGGTTATCGAAGACCGCAAGAGCCACCACAGGCCGCTTCTCCCGGTATTCCTTATCCACCGCTTTAAAATAGGTGTCGTCTACGAAATAGAGGATATACCCGGATTTGGCTCGGGCGCCGTAAACCGAATATTCCCGTCCGTTATGGGAGACGGCTGCGCCGTGTTCCCCCATGACCTGACGGAAGGTTTTGGGGTAAATGTATTTGAGCACATTGTCCCCCAGAAATTCCTTTCCCCCGCAGAGGGAACCCACAAAGGCTTCGTTGGCCCACACAATGTCCCCTGCCGGGGCCACCACTGCCACCGGAAGGGCAAACGCCTGAAAGGCATATTCCTCCTCCGCTGACAGGACCTTTTTGGCGCTTTTCACCGTGGTGGTGATATTCCGCCGGTACAGAATGTCCGACACCCACACCGCCAACACCGAAAGTCCGGCGACTGTCATCTCCACCGCAAACAAAATCCGATTATACCGGTAGCTTGCCAGTCCCATGACCACCATGGCTCCGGCCATCAAATAGAAAAGCGGTGAAACCACCCAGACCTTTTTTCGCCTCACCTTGGCTTCCCTCCCTCATGCTCGCCTACTGATACGCCCTTTACACCTCCATGATTATGGGAAGAATCATGGGGCTGCGGCGGGTTTTCTGATATAGGAAACGGGAAAGTTCATCCTTGATGCTCTGTTTCATGCCGCTCCAATCCCGCACATGATTCCGGGCGCATTCCTCCAGAGTATTATACACCAGATCTCTGGCTTCGTCCATAAGAGCTTCCGATTCCCGCACATAGACAAATCCCCGGGAAACGATGTCCGGTCCGGACACCACCCGGCCACTGGCTGCGTCGATGGAACACACCGCCACAATGAGGCCGTCTTCGGACAGGTGGCGGCGATCCCGCAGCACAATGCTGCCCACATCGCCCACGCCCAGGCCGTCCACCATGACGCTGCCGGCAGGCACATCCCCCAGCTGCTTCATGTGATCCTCATGGAGCTCCAGCACATTGCCGATATCCCCGATAAAAATATTCTCCCGGGGAATCCCCATGGTCATGGCAAGCCCGGCGTGCTTTCTCAGATGCTTCTGTTCCCCGTGGACAGGAATGAAATATTTGGGACGGGTCAGGGCCTGCATCAGCTTTAATTCCTCCTGACAGGCATGGCCCGAAACATGCACCTCGTACATGGATTCGTAAATAACGGTACAATTCTGCTTCAACAGCTCATCTACCACGGCGCCCACGGTTTTTTCATTGCCGGGGATGGGCCGGGCAGAAATGATGATGAAATCGTTGGGATTGATGGCCACCTGCCGGTGATCGGAAAAGGCCATCCGGGTCAGGGCAGACATGGGTTCTCCCTGGCTGCCAGTAGTGATCAGCACCAGCTGGCCGGGTTCGTAACGGTTGATCAAGTTCAGATCCACCAGCACCCCATCCGGCACATGAAGGTATCCCAGCTCACTGGCAATGCCCATCACGTTGACCATGCTCCGGCCGGAAAGGGCCACCTTGCGGCCATATTTTACGGCACAGTTGATGATCATCTGCACCCGGCTGATGGAGGAAGCAAAGGTGGCCACGATAATCCGCTTTCCCTCCGCCCGCATAAACAGGGAATCCAGGGAATTGTTCACCGTCTGCTCCGTCTGGGTATAGCCGGGACGCTCTGCGTTGGTGGAGTCCGCCAGCAGGGCCAGCACCCCTTCTTTGCCCAATTCCGCGAACCTGGCCAGGTCGATCATGCTGCCCTCCGCGGGGGTCATATCAATTTTAAAGTCTCCCGTGTGAACGATCACCCCAGCTGGGCTGTGGATGGCCAGAGCCACCGCATCGGCAATGGAGTGGTTCACGTGGACCAGCTCCACGTCCATGCAGCCCATTTGGATGTGGGATCCTGCGGGGGTCACATGGAGCTTGGCTGTGTTGTTCAGGTTGTGCTCCTTCAGCTTCCCCTCAATGAGTCCGATGGTCAGGGCCGTACCGTATACGGGCACATTCAGCTTTTTCAGCAAATAGGGAACAGCGCCGATGTGGTCCTCGTGGCCATGGGTGATCACCACGCCCCGGATCTTATCCCGGTTCTTTTCCACAAAGGCAAAATCCGGAATCACGCTGTCTACGCCGGGCATATCTTCGTCCGGGAAGGACAGACCGCAGTCCACAATGATCATGTCATTCTGGCATTCATACAGGGTAAAGTTCTTGCCGATCTCGTTTAGACCTCCCAGAAAATACACCTTGATCGCCGGCTTCTGGGATTTTCTCGGTCTGCCCCGGCCTTTTCGGGAGGCCTTTTTTTCCAGGGCTGCCTGCTGCGCCTGCAGGGCCTGCACTTGAGCCGCAGTCTGACTCAAAGCGGGCTTTTGAGGCTTGCGCCCTCCTCGTGCCGCCCCTTTCCGGGTGCTCTCCGCTTTTTTCTTGGCGCCGGCCTCCTCCGATTTTCCAGAGGTCTTTTTATGCTCCCCCTTAGCTCCCTTGGAACGGGTTTCCGCTTTGCTTCGGGATTCCCCCTTGGAGCGGTTTTCTGTCTTGGTTCTGGTTTTCGTTCCCGCCTTTTTGGGACCGGCGATTTTCCCGATCTTGGGCGCATCCTGTGCACCGCTCAATGCCTGGTCCTGCTGACGGGAAATATTCTCCCCTGCCGGCAATCTGCGCCGGGTACTCTTCTTTTCTTTTTCTGCCACGAAAGTTCCTCCTTACGCGAAATAAATCCTTCTCGGTTTTTAGCCTTGTTGCGTTTCGTGAAAGAGGGCCGTTTTTTCGGGAAAATCCCCCAAAATGTCAAAAAATGTTCAGCAACACAAGCGCCGGACAGAATTTCCCGGCGCTGACCTGTTTTGGATCTTCCCAGTGATTCGGGCCGCGGAAGCGTATCCCGCCTGGGGAAAGGCCCCCTGGCCCTTCCCAATTCCCGTGTTTTTCACGGCCCCTTTTTCCGCTCTATCTACAATTCCACGCGGTGTCTTCCCGCGTTGATGCCTTAAATCAAACCTGTTCCGGGCCAAGCCCCCTAACAGGCATCCATCCGTTTTTCTCCCGTGTTCCGGATCTATTTTTCCGAAATCTTTCCCATTTTCTCTCGGGAGTGTCTGGCTTTTCTCGCCCGGGACACTTCACCGGCAGATCGATCCCACCGGCTCGGATGGCCTTCTCTATGCCCCCTATTGTACCGTCTCCCCGGTGCCCTGTCAAGCCGTCAGAAAGTTTGCCTTCCAGATATTCCTAGTTTTCCCAAGGGGTTTCGGTCTATTCTTCCCGCTGGAAAATCCGCCGTAAATTCCCCTTTTCAGAAAAATTTTTCACTTCTTGCAGTAGGGTATTGAAAAGTATACTAAAATGGTGTATATTTAACTCATTCGAGACAAACACTTCCGAAAGACCGGTTTCTTTTTCAGGGGAAAAATCCCCTTCACCGGACTTCCGGCTTGAGGGAAAGCAGACAGCTGTTCCCATACAGAAAGAAAGGATGAGATTCCATGAACAGAAAGGTCTATGCGGACAACGCCGCGACCACCGCCGTTTCGGCGGAAGTGTTGGAGGCCATGCTGCCCTTCTATAAAGAAGTATACGGTAACCCCTCCAGCTTATATTCCCTGGGCCAGGAGGCAAAAGCCCCCCTGGAACAGGCCAGAGCCACCGTTGCCCAGTGTCTGGGGGCACAGCCTCGGGAAATCTATTTCACCAGCTGCGGCACCGAAAGCGATAACTGGGCCATCAAGGGCGCTGCCCATGCCATGAAGCGCAAGGGCAAAACCCACATTATTACCTCCGCCTTTGAGCACCACGCCGTGCTCCACACCTGCCAGGCCCTGGAACAGGAGGGCTTCACCGTCACCTATTTGCCCGTCCATGAAAACGGTATTGTCCGGCCGGAAGAGCTGGAAGCCGCCATCACGGAAAATACGGGCCTGGTGACCATCATGTACGCCAACAATGAAATCGGCACCATCCAACCCATCCCGGAAATCGGCGCCATCTGCAAGGCCCACGGGGTGCTGTTCCACACTGACGCGGTCCAGGCAGTGGGCAATGTGCCCATCGACGTGAAAGAGCAGAACATCGACATGCTCTCCCTGTCCGGCCACAAGCTCCATGCCCCCAAGGGCGTAGGCGCCTTGTATATCCGGAACGGGGTTACCATCCAGAACTTTATGGACGGCGGCGCTCAGGAACGTGGCAAGCGGGGCGGCACGGAAAATGTGGCCTCCATTGTGGGCCTGGCCAAAGCCATGGAGTTGGCCTGCTCCACCATCCCGGAGCGGCAGGAGCGTCTTTCCGCCATGCGGGACAAGCTCATTGACGGCCTTTCGAAGATCGACCGGTGCCGTTTAAATGGCGACCGGGTCCACCGGCTTCCCGGCAATGTGAGTTTCTGTTTCCAGGGTGTGGAAGGGGAATCTCTGCTGCTGATGCTGGACCTGAAGGGCATCAGCGCCTCCTCCGGTTCTGCCTGCACCAGCGGCTCTTTGGATCCCAGCCATGTGCTGCTGGCTATTGGGCTGCCCCACGAAGTGGCCCACGGCTCCCTTCGTCTCTCCTTCGGCGATTACAACACCATGGAGGACATCGATTATATTCTGGAAACATTGCCTCCCATCATCGAGCGACTCCGCTCCATGTCTCCTCTGTGGGACGCCATTCAAAGCGGCCGGGTCAACTACGACCAGTATATGTAAGGCAGACTTGGGGCTGGGATACGCGGGCTTTTCCAGAGGACCCGAATCTTTCAGCCCGGTGTGAAGCCGGATTTTACCACTGATTTTTTACAGAGAAAGGATTGATTCTTTATGGCATACAGCGCAAAGGTTATGGACCATTTTGCCAATCCCCGGAATGTAGGGGAAATGAAAGACTACAGCGGCATGGGAGAGGTGGGCAATCCCAAGTGCGGCGACATCATGCGGATGTACATCAAGGTGGAGGGCAACGTGATCACCGACGTGTCCTTCATGACCTTCGGCTGCGGGGCCGCCATCGCCACCAGCAGCATGGCCACAGAACTGATCAAGGGCAAGACCATTGAGGAGGCCCTGAAACTCACCAACAAAGCGGTTATGGAAGCCCTGGACGGGCTGCCGCCGGTGAAGATCCACTGTTCCGTTCTGGCCGAGCAGGCCATCAAGGCTGCAGTAGCCGATTACTACAAGCGCTTGGGCATTGACCCCACTCCCATTGTGGGCGAGCTTACCGAGTGCGAAGAATGCGCCTGCGACATCTAAAAAAATGGGAAACATGGGCTGCCGCCATTTACGCGGCGGCCCTTTTCCACGTTTTCTCAAAAAAATGTGGAAAAAATCCCTTTGTCACCCTGGGTAACCTATTGCTTGTGACCTAAGGTCATGGGGTATGCTCAGGGCAAGGAGGTGAGTTCTATGTCGCTTTACACCACCGGGGAAATGGCAAAACTGGCAGGGGTCTCTGTGCGGACGGTCCAGTTTTACGACGGCAAAGGCCTCTTGCCCCCCTCTCAGCTCACCGAGGGTGGAAGACGGCTCTACTCCCAGGAAGACCTGGGCAAGCTGCAAAGGATCTGCTTGTGGAAAGCCATGGGTTTGTCTTTGGACTCCATCAAGGGCATTCTGGAAAGCGAGAACGCCGACAAAGTGCTGGGCCTTCTGCTGGAACAGCAGGCCAAGGCCCTGGAACAGGAGATCCGGGACCGGCAGCATCAGCTGAAATCCATCCAGGCCCTGGAAAAAAATCTCAAAAGCCCCGAAAAAATCCCGGTCAATTCCGTTTCCGACATGGAACAGCTTATGAAAAACAAGCACAAACTGCGAAAAGTCCACGGAGTCATGATCGCTTGGGGTATTTTGGCAGACCTGATCCAGGCCGCCGGGCTGGTGCTTTGGATTGTCAAGGGAATTTGGCAGCCCTTTGTGGGATGCCTTGCCTTGGCCGCTCTCATCAGCACACTCCTCACCCGGTATTACTATCGGAACACGGAATACCTCTGCCCTGTCTGCGGGACCCGGTTCCGACCGAGGTTAAGGGAATTTCTCTTTTCCAAACACACTCCCAAGACCCGAAAGCTCACCTGCTCCCACTGCGGGAAAAAAGATTACTGCGTGGAGGTGGCAGCGCCCTGAGGGGCTTCCTTGAAATACGCCTGTGGAAATTTCTCCGGAAGGAAGAGAACAATGCACTTGTTCCCTTCCTTCTTTCTGTGTTACAATGTCTTTAGAAATCCCCTTTGGGGAAAATCATCCGGAGAGGAGCAATTCATATGATTCCTAAGATCTTGCTGCAAAAGGCTGAAGAGTTGGAGCAGAAAACCGCTAAAAAATACCCCGACTTGGCACCTCTTGCCAAGCAGTGCTTTTTGAACACCATCGAAACCACCGTGACCCAGCTGGCCGACGGCAGTTACTTTGTCATCACCGGGGACATCCCCGCCATGTGGCTCCGTGACAGCGCCGCCCAGCTCAAGCCCTATATCAAGTATGCCGCCCAGGATGAGGATCTGAAAACCATTCTCCGCAGCGTCATCCAGAAACACGCTTTCTATGTAAACCTGGACCCCTACACCAACGCCTTCAACAGCGAAGTCAAGGGCAAGGGCTACAGCGAGGACGACCACAGCAACTTTACCAGCGGCTGGGTTTGGGAACGGAAATACGAAGTGGACTCTCTGTGCGCTTCCCTGTATCTGTCCCATGAGTACTATCAGGTTACCGGGGACAAGTCCATCTTCACCGAGGAGTTCCGCCTGATGATCCAGACCATCGTGGATACCTTTACCTTGGAGCAGCATCACGACCGGTCTCCCTACTGGTTTGTCCGGGAACACGCTTGGGCACCCAGCGACACCCTGCCCATGCACGGCAAGGGCCGTCCCGTCAACTACACGGGCATGACCTGGTCCGGATTCCGGCCCTCCGATGACTCCTGCAAGTTCGGCTACCTGATCCCCGCCAACATGATGGCCGTGGTGGCACTGAAGAAGGCCGCGGAATTGCTGGCTGCTGGCTATGAGGACAAGGAACTGGAAACCCGCTGCCTGAATCTGGCGGAAGACATCCGGGACGGCATCGAGGCTTACGGCGTGGTGGACCATCCCAAGTACGGAAAAATCTACGCCTATGAGACCGACGGCTTCGGCAACTACAACCTGATGGACGACGCCAACTCTCCCAGCCTGCTGGCCATTCCCTATCTGGGATACAAGCCCGCTGACGATCCCATCTACCAGAACACCCGCCGGTTTATCCTTTCCGAGGACAACCCCTATTACTTCGTGGGCAAGGTGGCCAAGGGCATCGGCAGCCCCCACACTCCTCACCGGTACATCTGGCATATCGGCCTGACCATGCAGATCCTCACCACTCTGGATCCCGCCGAAAAGCAGGAGTGCCTGGAAACCATCGCCCGCACCCATGCCGGTACCAACTTCATGCACGAAGGCTTCAACGTGGACGATCCCACCCAGTTTACCCGTCCTTGGTTTGCCTGGGCCAACACCCTCTTCGCCCAGATGCTGGAGCAGGAGACTGCCGATGTGGAATGATCCCGAAGAACTTCGGGATCGGATGAAAAGCGGTAAACTGTACAATACCGCAGACCCTCAGCTGCAAGCCCAACAGAGGCAATGCAACGAGCTGGTCTACGACTACAACGCCACCCGTCCCTCGGAAACCCAACGCCGGGAAGAGCTGCTGAAACAGATTTTTGCGGAAGTGGGAGAAGGTTGCTGGATTGAACCTCCTCTCCGGGCCAACTGGGGCTGCAACACCCACCTGGGAAAAAACGTCTATGCCAACTTCAACCTGACTTTGGTAGATGACACCCATGTGTACATCGGGGATTCCGTAATGATTGGTCCCAATGTGACCATCACCGCCGCGGGGCATCCCATCGATCCCGATCTGCGCCGTCAGGTGATGCAGTATAACTTTCCTGTGCGCATTGAGGAAAACGTGTGGATCGGAGCAGGAGCCATTCTCCTGCCCGGAGTGACCGTTGGGAAAAACAGCGTCATCGGCGCCGGCAGCGTGGTGACCCGGGACATTCCTCCCAATGTGGTAGCCCTGGGAACCCCTTGCCGGGTGCTCCGGGAAATCGGTCCCAGAGACCAAGAGTTCTATTTCCGCAACTGCCGGGTTGAGGACGGACTGCGCTGACTGGATTGCAGTCCATGAATTCTCTCTCCCCTCCATCTCTTTCTATAAAGATTCCCAACAAGGGCAAGATGAACATCTGAGGAGGCCATTGTGAAAAATCAAATCTTACTGCCGGAATCCGGCTATTATAAGGCAAACCTCCACTGCCATACCACCTTCTCCGACGGGGAATTTACCCCCCAACAGATCAAAGAAGCTTATCAGGAGAAAGGGTATTCCATTGTGGCCTTTACCGATCACAGGAATTATATCCACCACACCGAGCTCAACGACGAAAGCTTTTTGGCCTTGGCCGCCTTGGAAGTGGATTTGACCGAGGAGCATTCTCCCGGCCGGGATTGGCCTGTGCTGAAAACCTACCATTTAAATCTGTTTGACACCGATCCCACCCAGAATGCCGCCCAAAAGCAGGCAAATCCCCAGCCCGACTGCGCGTACGGGGATGTGGACGGACTTAACGACTACATTGCCCGGATGAATCAACTGGGCTTTCTGGTGTGCTACAACCACCCCTATTGGTCCCTCCAGGATTGGCGGGATTACAGCGGCCTGCGGGGCCTGTTCGCCATGGAGATCTACAACCACGGCTGTGAACACGACGGCCTCTATGGCTTTAACCCCCAGGTCTACGACGAAATGCTCCGCTCCGGCCAGCGTCTTTTCACCCTGGCCACCGACGACAATCACAACCGCCTTCCTCTGGACCATCCCCTGTGCGATTCCTTTGGCGGCTTCGTGATGATTGCCGCCCGGAAACTGACCTACCCGGCGGTGATGGATGCCCTGAAAACGGGAACCTTCTACTGGTCCCAGGGACCCCAGCTTCGAGGCCTCTCCGTGGAGGATGGCGTCTTGCAGGTGAAAACCTCTCCCGTGGAGAAAATCTTCCTGACCCTGGAAAACCGGGATTCCTACAAGGTAGTGGCCGCCCCCGGCGAAACCATCACCGAAGCCAAATTCCCCCTCAACGGTACGGAAGGCTGGTTCCGGGTGCAGGTTCGGGACAGCAAAGGATTTTTTGCCGGCAGCAACGCTTATTTTATCGATCAGCTGTAAGAATACGTTTCGGCACAAAAGAGCCCGAGGCCAAGAAGCCTCGGGCTCTTTTTCCACCATTTGGCGAAAATCTGTCAATTTTCCGGAAGCCAGACACGCATCTGATTTTCACCCCGGTTGGCCCAGGTGTAGTAAGGCACCAGCTTTACTTCCACCTGCTTTCGCTGGGGACGGTCCCAGGTGTAAAGCTCCGAGGCAGGCTGGACACGCCATCCCTGGGCGGTAATGGGAACAATCCCTCCCAGCAGGTCGGGATCGTATGCTTCTTCCCGAAGGGCGCCTTCCCGGTCCAAGGAAAGGGACAGCACGTCCCCCCCGTTGTCCACCCCTTCGGCGCAGTACACCAGGGGGCCTCGCTGGACGGCTACTTTTCCAGTATCTGCAGGTACCCGGCTGGTGGCGTACACCTTCTGGGGAATCATGGGGAAGTTCAGGAGGATTTCATCTCCCTCCCGGAACGCGCGGGTCACATAGGCATAGCCGTCCCGGCACAAAGCGGCCAGGTCCTGCTCTTCCCCATTGACCCGGAGCACCGCAGACCGGCACCACTGGGGAATCCGGAAAGCCAGAGTGGTCTCCTTTTCCCCATGGAACACATACCGGACCTCCCCTTGTCTGGGGTAATCCGTCTCACAGGAAAGGGTAAAGCCCAGCGAGCTTTCCAGCTCTCCGCCCAGGTACAGGTGAACAAACAAAGTATTATCTCCCTCTCCGTAGGCGTAGCTGCCGATGGAGGTAAGCAGCCGGGCCACATTGGGCGGGCAACAGGCACAGGCATACCAGGGAGGCCGTTGAGTCAGGTCGTGTTCCTGGGTCACTGCCTTTCCGGAAATGCCTGGAACCACCTCCAGGGGATTTACATAGAAGAACCGCTTCCCGTCCTGCTGCATTCCAGCCAGCACCGTATTGTACAGAGCCCGCTCCATTACGTCCCCATATTCGCCCTTAGGCTCCAGCTGAAGCATCCGCCGGGCAAAAAAGATCAGCCCGATGGAGGCACAGGTCTCCGCGTACACCGTATCGTTGGGCAGGTCGTAGTCCACGGTAAAAGCCTCCCCCTGCACCGTGGAACCAATCCCTCCGGTCACATACATCCGCCGGCGGGTGATGCTTTTCCACAGCGTGCGGCAAGCCTCCGCCAGGGTCTTATCCCCGGTTTCCCCTGCCAGGTCCGCCATGGCGGTATACAGATACACGGCCCGCACCGCATGGCCTACCGCATCCTTCTGCTGACGGACCGGTAAGGTGCTCTGGGTATAATCCGTGTCCAGGGCTTCCCGGATTTTGTCGTCCCACAGGTACCAATCCCGCTGGGCCCGCTCCTCGATGAAATAGTTGGGCGCCTGACCCCGAACGTCCACAAAATGGGAGGCCAAGTCCTTGTACTTCTCATTTCCCGTGACCCGATACAGCCGCATCAGGGCCAGCTCCACCTCCGGATGGCCTGGACAGCCCCGGGTGTTCTTTTCCATAAACTGCCGGTAAATGCACTGGGCATTTTTTTCCATGATCTCCAGCAGCTCTTCCCGACCGGTGGCTTCCTTCCAGGCACAGGCCGCCTCCATAAGGTGGCCCGCACAGTAAAGCTCATGGGCTTCCTGGAGATTGGTCCACTGACGCCCCGGCTCCTTCACGGTAAAATAGGAGTTCAAATATCCGTCTTCCTGCTGCATCTCCCGGAACAGGCCGATGACCTCTTCCCCCATGCGCTCCAGTTCCGGATTCTTTTCCTGGGCCAAGGCATAGCCCACCGCTTCCAACCACTTGGCCACATCGCTGTCTTGGAACACAAACCCGTAATATTCCCCGTCCAAAGGCTCCCCACGGCGCTTCTTCCCCGCCAAACGGAGATTTTTCAGGGCATGACTGGGCTCCACCCCTTCCACCTGATCGTTGAGCACCTTGTACTGGTAAGGGATCATCACGTCCCGCACCAACTTCTGCCGCTGGGGCAAAAGTCCTTCTCCCGGCCGGTATGCGGTCACCGGCACTTCTCGGCTGACTTTCATTTTCACTCGCTCCCTTCCACGCAGGGATCCCTCCCCTGCCTATGGAGCCATCATAGCACAGAACCGATCCCTGCGCCAGGGGTTTTTCCAAAAACAAAAAACGGCGAACCGTTTGGTTCACCGTTTCACTGGAGCGGAAGACGAGGCTCGAACTCGCTACCTCCACCTTGGCAAGGTGGCGCTCTACCAGATGAGCTACTCCCGCATCTTCTTTTTTCGCCGATTTTTTCAGCGCTTGATTATTATAACGGATCCTCTCTGCCTTGTCAAGGATTTTTTCAAAAAAAATAAGAACCGCCCCTCCCAGAATTTGGAAGGACGGTTCCCATTTTCCAAAAAGAGTTTAGATCTTCTGGACGTTCACAGCACGCAGCTTGGCGCTGTTCTTGGGATCGGGTTCGGTCTCGAAGGTGACCTTCTGGCCCTCTTCCAGGGTCTTAAAACCATCGGCCACGATAGCGGAGAAATGCACGAACACGTCGTCGCCGCCCTCGTCGTTGGAGATGAAGCCATAACCTTTTTCTGCGTTGAACCACTTGACTGTACCGTTCATAAATCGGCACCTCCATAATAAAAGATCGTATTATGCTAGCAGTGCCGGCGCCGGACTAGCATTGGCGTGTGAGAGGCTTCGCGCTTCACCGAAGAGGGAGACCCCCGGCTTAAAAAAACTCACAGTTTTTGTAAATCATTCAGACAGTCCCTAATGACTTACAAAAACTGTGAGTCCATCTTTACATGCTATCAGAATACGCCTTCACTATAGCATCCCGGCCAGGCTTTGTCAACTCTTTTTTGTCAAAATCTTTCGACAGAAAGCCCCTTTCCCGACGACTGGCCACCTCCCGGGCAAGGTCCTCCAGCTCCGGTAAAAACTCCAAAACCTTCCGGCTTCTGCTGGTAAAATCCCCCTCGTCCCGAAGGCCCAAATCTTCTAGAAAAGCCCGGAAGGCCTCCAGCCGCCGGGCTCCCAGAGCAGGGTCGTCCAGGTCCAGAATGATCTGGCACCGGGCAAAGGTGGCCCCCATCCAGAATACTGTCTCCTCCGGCCAAGGGGACCGGATCAGCTCCCGGCTCCCCTCCAAGGCCACAGCAGCCCCTTGGGCAGAGATATCCCCTCGGAAAGGATAGTCCCGGGAAGGCCCCTGGGAACCGCTGGCCAGCCGGAAGCTCTCCTCCAGCTGCCCCAGATGGGAAAACAGTTTCTCCCGCCCCAGAGGCCGGGGCACCAACAGTTCCAAAAGCTGGGGATAATACTCCTCCAACCCCCGGCGGGTCAGGGTCTGCCGGGCCGCCGAATAACGCTTGCGCACGGTGCAGTTGCGCAGATCCGCTGCCAACAAAGGAAAGCAGGTGATTCCCGTGGGGAACAGCCACCCATTGACCCGCTGAGGAAACCCATCCTGGGGCGGGTTGGAAAGTCCTTTTCGCACCTGTTCTACCAAGGCATGGCACCGGGCACGGACCCACTCCTCCTGAGCGTAGGCTCCAGATACCACTCGGTGCAGACGGGTGAAGTACCCCGTGGGATCCCAGAGGATTTCCCCGGCGTTGAGAGAATAGGCCAGATAGTGGGTAGTGAGAACCTGGTCCAGGGAAGACAAACTTCCCTCTTCCAGACATGTTCCCTCCAGCAGGACCCCTTGGAACTGAAACTTTCCCCACTTGGCCGGACAACAACCCCGGGAGTACACCAGCACCACATCCACGTCGGAAGAGGCGGGCCAATCCTCCTCCTCTTCCGCTTCCAGGATGGATCCCGCCAAATAAGCACCTACCAGAGCAGGGTTTCTCTCTCCCTGCTCCCACGCCCACCTTCGGGCCGCTTCTTTTGCCTGCCTGACCTCCATGGCTCTTGCCTCCCCGCCGTTCCCACTACAAAAAACACCTTACATTTGATTATACCACCTCTTCCGATTTTTGGACAGTTTTTGCAAGAATCTCTCATTAAATTTCACAAAATAAACCAATCGCCTTGTGGTCTCCCCAAAAATTATGGTATACTACTTTCATTCTTAATTGTTTTTGCGGAAGCTCTTTGGAAGAGCAGCGGAAAAACAGAGGAGGGAATCCCATGCTGCAACCGAAAGCTTTGGCGGTGGTCAACCAGGTGCGCCAGGTCATTCTGGGCAAGGACACCGTCATTTGCAAAGTCCTGATGGCCATCTTGGCCAAGGGCCATATTCTGTTGGAAGACAACCCCGGAGTGGGGAAAACCACCTTGGCTTTGGCCTTTTCCAAGGCCATGAGTCTTCGCTACAACCGGGTTCAATTTACCCCTGAAATCATGCCCGCAGACGTGGTGGGCTTTTCCATTTGGGATCAGCCCACGGGAGAGTTTGTCTATCGTCCCGGGGCGGCTCTGTGCAATTTGTTCCTGGCCGACGAAATTAATCGGACCAGCGCCAAAACCCAGAGCTCCCTGCTGGAGGCCATGGAGGAGGGCCAGGTGACGGTGGACGGCATCAGTCACCCTCTGCCCCAGCCTTTTACGGTGATCGCCACTCAGAATCCCGTGGGCTCTGCCGGCACCCAACTTTTGCCAGAATCCCAGCTGGATCGGTTTATGATGCGCCTTTCCATCGGCTACCCTTCTCTGGATCAGGAAGTGCTGATCCTCAAACAGACGGAAGGAGCCCGTCCTGTAGACCTGGTCCAATCGGTGGTCACCTCGGAAGAGGTTCAGACCATGCAGGAGGAAGTTGCTTTGGTCCATGTGTCGGATGAGCTGTACCACTATGTGGCGCGGCTGTGCGCCGCCACCCGGGAACACCCCCTGATTCGCCTGGGAGCCAGTCCTCGGGCCGGCGGGGCTTTGATCCGGGTATGCCGGGCCTCCGCCTGGATGGCCGGCCGGGATTATGTGATTCCCGAAGACGTGCGGCTGCTTTACTACAATGTGCTGGAACACAGGATCACCCCCGATCCCCAGGCCCGGATGAGCGACCGCAACGCCCACACCCTGTTGACCGAGGTGTTGGAATCAGTTCCCGCACCCAAAGTGGTGGGGTAAATGGGCCTTTTGTGCAGTTGAAACTTGAAAAGGAGGAGGGAGTTTCATGCTGAAAAACAGACTTTGCTATGGGCTGCTGTTGCTTTGCACCAGCGCCTTCTTTATCTTCTTCAACGGCTATCTCTCCCTCTATGTGTTCGTGCTTTCCCTGCTGTTTCCCGTGGTGGCCTTTCTGGTTTCCCTGCCCGGAATGCTAGGGGCCCGGCTTTCCCTGGAAATCGGAAGCAAGAGTGGGGAGAAAAAAGCACTTCGGGAACAGGTTCGAGGAGCCCGGAAAGGGGAATCCCTTCCCCTGCGGCTGCGGGTCTGGAACACCACTCCCCTTTGCAGCGGCAGGATGCGGGCCAGGCTCACAGTAAAAAATACGCTGACCGGCCAGCAAGCGGTGGAGCGCTTTACCTTTACCGCCGGACCTCAGCCACAAGTGCTGGAACACCAGCTTTCTTCCCCCACTTGTGGCCAAGTGATCTGCCACTTGGAAAAGCTCTGGGTCTGCGACTATCTGGGACTTTTTTCCCTGCCTGTTTTCCGCAGCCGTTTCCGGGAAGCCACGGCTTTTTTTTGGCCAACTGTTCTGGGGGTGGAACTGGAGATTCAGGAAGGCAACGTCCCTGACGACGAAGGAGAACGCTACTCTCAGAAAAAGCCCGGGGATGACCCTACGGAATTGTTTGCCCTGCGGGATTACCGGGAAGGGGACCGGCTTTCCCGGGTCCACTGGAAACTTTCCCAAAAACTGGGACGGCCTTTGGTGAAAGAACTGGGGCTACCCATTGCGGATCACCTGTTTTTCCTGCTGGATCTCAACGGCACCGGCTTGGAGGCTGACGCCCTGCTGGATGCCTTTGCCACCTTGTCCAGCTTTTTGGCCAATCGGGAAACCGCTCACCGGGTGGGATACTGGGACACTCGGTCCGGTTGTCTGCGCTGCTTGGAAATTTCCCAGCCGGAAGACCTGCTTCCCGTTTGGCGGGAGGTGCTTTCCACCGGAGGACTGTCTCCCCTCCCCTCTCTGGAACAGCAGGTTCTTCCCAATGGGGTATCCCACGGTTTATATCTGTGCTGCAAACCCCAGACCTCGGTACTGGGGCTGCTCCGGGCCCATTATCCCGCCGCCCGGCTCAGCGTGCTGCAAGCTTCCCAGACCTTTGGGGCAGCCCGAGAAAGCCGCCCCGATTCCGGCCGCAGCGACGCGGAATTGACGGTGATCCGCCCAGGGCGGGTGGCCGAAAATCTCAACGGATTTTTGCTGTAAGGAGGGATCTCATTGGCGAAAAAGAAAAAAAGCTCCGGAGACCAGCCTCGTTTGCTGGACCCCCCCCGCATTCTCTACCCCGAACCGGGAAGCTTCTCCCAGTTTCTCTTCTATGGGGTCCTTCTGCTGCTGGGCGGGGTGGGAAGTTTAGGGTGCTTTTTCAGCGCTTTCGAAATTCCCGTGGATCTCCGGTTTGCCCTCCCCTGCGGAGTGATTTGCCTGCTCTATTCCCTGGCCCTGTTCCTGCGCAAACATCCCTCTTGGATTCTGGCTCTGCTGGGCATCGGCTGTTGGATGGCCGTGGTCTTTCTGCGTTTCGAGGATTTGGTCCAGGGATGCGCCCACACTGTCAACTATGTATTGACCTGCTATGGGGACAAATTGGGAGCGGCTTTGCCCCAGCTGGTGACCCAATCTTCCCGGTCTTCGGATATCACTACACAGTGCACCCTGTTTTTCTGCCTTTTCGGATTCCCCTACCTATTTTTCCTGGCCTGGTTCCTGATCCGGTGCAAAAGCGGGTTGGGCGCCTTTTTGTTGACCGGGCTATTGCTTCTTTTTCCCATGGTTATCTCCTTGGTGCCCCCTGTTCCCTATTTGGGAGCTTTGCTGCTTTTTTGGCTGCTGCTTCTCCTGTATTCCCCTTCCCTGGGAAAACGCCACCGGCTGCTGGAAGATCGGAAGGGCTTTCACGCTTCCGGAGGAATTTCCGCCCGGCCGGCCATGCTGTTGCTGCTGCCCGGGGCGGTTCTGTGTATGGCCCTTACCTATCTGCTCTTTCCCCAGTCGTCCTATGAACGCCCTCAACTGGTCACCGACCTGAAGGAAGGCTTGACCCAGGGCTTCGGCCTGGAAGCCACCCTGGAAGGAGGCATGGGCAACAACAACGGACGTGTCAATCTTTCCTCTCTGGGAGCACGCAGCTACACCGGGGAAACGGTTCTCCGGGTCAAGTACGATTGGGAAAGCACCCAAATCAACTGGGAAACGATGGATAAGGACGATTTTGCCGGCACCCTGTCCAACCTGAAAAAGGATTACCTGAAAAGCTTTGTGGGCAGTGTGTATACCGGAGGCAGTTGGGAACGACTGGGATCGGAGGATCAGGCACGGCTGGAAGAACTCCTGCACGGGGAAACCTCCCAAACTCTCCTGGACCGGATGTACAACACCTTTTCCCCAGATTTTTCCCTGTCTTATCAGGTTACTGTGGAAAATGTGGGAAGCAATCCCCGGTGTATTTACGTCCCTTACGGACTTATTGGCGACAGCGTGGATCTGGATTCCATGGAATATGCTGCCGACGGATTTCTTCAATCCACCCGATTTTTCAGCGGCACCCCTGACTACACCCTGGAAGCATGGGGCCTTCCCAACGTAGCCAGGACGTACCCCGAACGTGTCCAATGGATCATTCTCTCAGGCTATCTGGGGGAAAACAGCGACACTGACAGCGCCAACTCCATCTTCGGGCTCCGATCCTTGATGGATCTCCTCAATCAGAGCATCTATAAAGACGGGAAACCACTCCCTTCCAAACAGGCGGATCTCTGGACGGTCCCCGAAGAAGGGCTGCAATTTCTCAGCCAGGAGCAAAAGGACCTGGTCCAAGTGGTGGAGGGATACAACCGGTTTGTCTACGACACTTACACCCGGCTGCCCGCCGAATTGAAGGAAACCCTCACCGCTTATTTACAGGAATACTTTCCCACCCAATTGGCCTCTGCAGAAGAGGGATTCTATTCGGTTCCGGATGTGGTCAAACAAATCGCCAACACCTTGGCGGCCCAGTGCACCTACACCTTGAATCCCCCTGTCACACCCCAAGGAGAGGACTTTGTGGAATACTTCCTGCTGGAAAGCCACCAGGGCTACTGTGTCCACTTTGCCACCACGGCAGTGGCTTTGCTGCGAACCCTGGGCATCCCCGCTCGATATGCGGAGGGGTATGCGGTTCCTTCCAGTCAGGAAGGCTGGGTGGAGGTACCTGACTACAACGCCCACGCCTGGGTGGAAGTCTATCTGGGCGGTATGGGATGGGTCCCCATGGAGGTCACTCCGGCCAGTCAACTGGCCCCTGCCGCTTCTGATGACGCCATGCCGCCCCAGGAAACTCCCACGCCTTCTCCCGTACCGGACGCTTCCCTGTCTCCCTCTCCTTCCCCCACTCCCTCTGCGGCTCCCCAGGAAAGCGCCACTCCCGCTCCCGGCCAATCTTCCAGCCCCAGTCCCTCTCCCATGACAGGAACTACCGGCAGTTCGGACGAGAACCAAGGGACTGGCGGAATGGCATGGCTAGCAGCCGGAGGAATCGTGGTAGGCATTCTCCTTCTGGGTACTTTGGCTCTCCTGATCCGGCGGAAGGCTATCCTGAGAGCTCGGCAACGCAGCTTCCGGCAGTCCAACCGAAATCAGGCTGTCTTGGCTTTGTACGGTCAGATACTTTCCCTGTATCAGGCTGGCCAACGGTGGATTCCCCAATGGAAGGATACCCCACCTGAAGAACTGCGTCAGCTGGCCCTGAAGGCCAGATTCAGCCAACACACCCTCACGGCCCAGGAGGTTCAGCCTTTCCAGGAGGAGCTGGACCGGATGGAAACCCGGCTGCGGCAATCCCTTTCCTGGAAAAACCGCCTGTGGTGTCAGTACGGTGCGGTACTCTTTTAAAATGACAAAAAGGCCCGTCTCGGCGATTTGCCAAGGCGGGCCTTTTCTATGCTCAGGTGTGATTTTGACCGGTCATTTTCGTCAGCAGGGCAATCAGCGTGGCGCACTCCTGATCTGTGAGATCTGCGGTGATGGTTCGTCCCCAATCTCCCAGATACTGGCGGATCACCGGGGCCAATTCCTTTCCCCGCTGTGTTAAATAGAGATTGTTCTGCCGCCGGTCCGTCTGATCGGTCTCCCGATAGAGATACCCCAGCAGCTCCAGCTTTTTGGTGTGCCTGGCCACATTGCATTTGTTGATAAACATGTGATTGGCAATGCTGTCCTGGGTGGTTCCGGGATGGCGGTCAATGTGGAGCAAAATCAAAAACATGGCCCCCGAAAATCCCAGGTCCCGCAGGCGTTCGGCCATGAACCGGCTGCGGCTGCGGTGCAAAAATGTGACCGCCCGTCCCAGCTCCCGGGTAAAATCCAGGGAACGCTCTTGGCTGTCCTGCTTTTCCGGTGCGCCCAATGGTCATTGCTCCTTTCACTACATATGTTTTTCTATTTTATCATTATATCCCTATCCCGAAAAATTGTCAAAGAAAATCCCGGTTAAATCCCTTTACAATCCCAGCTGGTTCCCCAGGTACACCTCCAGCACCTGCTGCCCCTGATGGTCGTCCAAGGTGCCGTTGAGCACTACATCGGCGTGCCAGCGGGTGGGCTCAATCAGTTCGTTGTGACGGAACCGCACCGTGTCCAAATACCGGTCCGTTACCTGCTCGTAGGTCTGACCCCAGGCCATGTGCTTCACAATCCGCCGCACCAGTCTGGCGTCGCTTTCCAGGTCCACAAACACTTTCAAGTCTGCCCGCTCCCGAATGGGATCCAAATACAGGGCAAATAGCCCTTCAATGAGCACCAGATCCCAGGGCGCTCCCGGAGCCGACGCCTCTTGAAAATCCCCATACAGCCGGGGCAGTTCCAGGGTATCCGGATGGTTGTGCTCCACATATTCCTTCCGGGTAATGGGCGCAATAGTGGTGGGGGGCTCCTTTTTAAAATAGCTGTCCATGTGCAGCACCTTCACCCGGCAAAGGGGTGTAAAATGCTCCGCCAGCCGGTCCGTCAGGGTGGATTTTCCGCTGCAGGTTCCTCCTGCGATGGCCACCACATAGGGTTTCTGTTCCATTCCAACATCCTCCTTAAAAGCTTTTTCGGCTTCCCTTCTTTTCAAAAGGGATTGGCCTGATCTCCATGGGTCCCTGCCAATCAGGTCCCATTTTCCCGCAGAAATACCCGACACGCTTGCTCATACCGCCGGGAATCCCCCTGCACCAGCGGGGTGACGATCATCCGGTAGATTTGCTCCAGGGATTCCTTGACCTGGGAGCCCTGAGGCTCCACCTGATCCAAGGGCAGGTACATGATTTGGTATTCTACGCCGAAGAGCAGGGAACCTGTCCCACTCCGGCGGCAACCACAATGTTCATAAAAGCGGATCCGGCGTTGGCGCAGTTCTTTTTCCTCCGGGGTTTTCCCGGTCTCCACGCTCTCCACCTCGATCAGCACAAAGGGAGCACCAAACTGGTGGGACAAATCCTTCAATCCCCCCAAAAACCGCTGCCCCACTCCCTGTCCCCGCAGGGATGCGTCTACCGCGTAATAATCCAGCAACGCGGCTTCCGGACTACGGGCAAAGGCTGCGTAGGCCAGCACATGATCCCCTTCTTTGTATCCAAAGCAGAGATAATTTCCCTGCTGGGTCAGGGTTTCCATGCTGTGCCAGGGACGCAGCTCGCTGGGAGGGAAATCCTCCTTCATCCGGGTGTCGTAGAGAGCCCGCATTTCCGAAAGCCCCAGCTTTTCGATCTTCATGATCTCCTTCCTTTCTCACAGAATGCACAAAAATTTACGGGAGATACCCCGCAAAATCATTGTATCAGAAAGTTTCCTTTTCAGCAAGAGGGGAGGAAAATGGAGGAATGTCCTATTCCAGGTTGCCTTTTTCCCCTGTTTCGTGTATAATGTGACAAGGATCTTTCACTTTTCGCAAAATTATTATTCCCCCTGAGCTGTTTCATGGGGGTTGCTCTTGGATCCGAGATCACGGGAAAGGAAGGGAAACTTATGGATTCCTTCAAAAAACGCAACCTCTTTCTGGCGATCATCTTGGTGCTGGTGGTGACCATCGTAGCGGTTTCGGCGTTTCTTCTGGCCCGGGGACCCCGGGAAAGCTCGGTGGAATTGGTCTCCCGCACAGAATCCGGGGACCTTTTGGTCAACGACCTCTACGACGGGGAAATGACCATCCCCTATTACGATATTCCCACCAACTCCCTGAAACTGGAAGATTTCTCCGAAAAAAACGGAGTTATCACCTATGACGGCGGAGATTCCAGTGTGGGCATCAACGTCAGCTACAAGGCGGGCACCATCGATTGGGCCCAGGTCAAGGAAAGCGGCGTGGACTTCGCCCTGATCCGGGTGGGGTACCGAGGTGTGGAACGGGGCCAGCTGGTGCTGGATAAAAACTTTGAAGTCAACATCACTGGAGCCACGGAAGCAGGCCTGCCTGTGGGAGTTTACTTTTACTCCAAAGCCGTGACCAACGCGGAGGCGGAGGAAGAAGCCACCTTCGTTCTGGAGCAGATCCGGGAATACAACATCACATATCCGGTGGCCTATTTCTGGGAATATGATTACAACGATGACGGCAGCATGAACCAGAATTCCCGAACCATTCAGTGCAACGGGGATCAGGTGACCGGATTTATCGAAACCTTCTGCAACAAGGTGAGCAGCGCCGGCTATACCGCCAGCTACTATGCCACCAAGGCCATGGGCTACGAAACCCTGGACCTTTCCAAACTGGCCTCCTACGACCTGTGGTACGCCGAGTACCGTACGGCTCCCAGTTTCTACTACGATTTTGAAATGTGGCAGTACACCCAGGAAGGAACTGTTCCCGGAATTTCGGAAAAGGTTCCCGTCACCCTGGCGTTGACAAAATATCCCAAAAAATAATTCATAGGAAGTCCGCCTCTCGAGGCGGATTCCGTTTTTCAGGATATTTTTCTTTAAAAGGAGTTACTATGGCAAAACGATATAAGACCCAGCGTCCTCCCTTTCTGGTCATCGGTCTCAGCATCTTGGCGGCCTTGTTTGTGGTGATTCTGGTGGTGGTGATCTCCCTGGTGGGTGGAAACGCCTCTCAGGGAAATTCGGAAGACAGTCTGCCCCAGGATCAAATTCAGGTGGACGACCTCTACGAAGGTCAACGGTTGATTCCCAAATTTGACATTCCCCTCAACAAATACGATTCGGAAAAATTTGTCTCCTCCCAGGACGGCTTCCTTCATTATGAGGACGGGAAGGCGGTTTTGGGGGTGGACGTGTCCGAGCATCAAGGGGAAATCGATTGGCAGGCGGTGAAAAATGCAGGCATCGACTTTGCCATTCTGCGAGTGGGCTACCGGGGAATGACCCAGGGACTTCTAAACGTGGACGCCACCTTTGAAACCAACTACCAAGCCGCTGTGGATGCGGGACTTTCTGTAGGGGTTTACTTTTTCTCTCAGGCTATCACTGATGCAGAGGCCCAGGCAGAAGCAGATTTCGTGGCGGAAACCTTGGACGGTCGGGCCCTTTCCTACCCGGTGGTATTTGACTGGGAAACTCCCATCCCCAGTGAGGAATTGGCCGCCGAGGACCTGCGGGCGTACAACATGTCCGGAGAAGAGGTCACTGGCTTTGCCAAGGCATTCTGCCAGCGGATCCGGGATCGCGGCTACACTCCCTGTGTCTACACCAACAAATCCATGGCCTACGGAACCTTTGACCTGGAAGCGCTGAAAGACTACGACCTGTGGTATGCGGAATATCAGCCTGTTCCCAGCCTTTACTACAATTTCCGTCTTTGGCAGTATACTGCTACCGGCTCTGTACCGGGGATCAATGGGGACGTGGATATCAACCTCTGTTTTGATCCATACTAAAAAGGAGAAGTCCTATGAAGCAAGAGAACATGCGGATGCTGGCAGCAGGATTGTGCGGTCTGGCAGCTATTGTGTGGGGAATCATCACAGTCCTGTACGGAAGAGCCGGCGCCCCTGTCTGGCTGATTACCCTCAATGGATTTTGCTGCGCCCTGTGGGCCTTTGCCTGCGTAGTACAAATTTGCCGTTGGAAAAAGGGAAAATAACCCAGATATCCTGCTAAAAACCAGAAATTCTCGTTTCAGACGGCTCACCTTTTTGTGAGGTGGGCCGTCTAATTTTCAGAATGGGAAACTGCGGGGAATTTGGTCCCCGGAGATACAAGGAGGAAGTTGTGGAGCGATTGGTGCGAAAAGCCCAGAAGGGCAATAAAGATGCCTTTATGGACTTGATCGAGGAAAACCAGCTGGCCCTGTACCGAGCAGCCAAGGCCATCCTCCACCGGGAAGAAGATGTGGAGGATGCGGTACAGGAAACCATCTGTAAAGCATTTTATAAATTGGGAGGCCTACGGCAACCAAAATACTTCAAGACTTGGCTGACCCGCATTTTGATCAACTGTTGTTATGATCTGCTTAGGCAGCAAAAAGGTCTGGTTCCCTTGGAGGTGGTCCCCGAGGAAGGTCGGGCCGATGACCGGGAACTTTCCCTGGACGTGCAGCGAGCCATGGAGTCCCTGGGAGAAAACGACCGTCTGGTAATGACTTTGTACTACTTAAACGACATTTCCGTCAAAGATATTGCCGGGACCTTGGGAATCAGCGAGGGCGCTGTCAAACAAAGACTCTCTCATGGACGATAAAAATTCCGGGAAATCTATGGAGATCAGGAAAATGGGAAGGTGGTGGCGCGTCATGAAAAGAAATGAATTAAAACGGGATAAAAAGTTCCAGAAAAAGTTGGCCCGGGAATATGGCGTCAGCCGGCCCCCCGAGTCCTTTTACCAAGCGGTGGAACAGGCTTTCGACAGGCTTCCGGAAGAGCTGCCCGTTCGGCACAGACCCATGCGCACGGTGTTCCGGACCTGTGTGGCTTTGGCCGCCTGCCTGATCCTCCTGGTGGGAGGGGCCTTTGGCCTCAATTTGGCAAACCCGCTGCTCATGGAAAGCATCCCCGGTGTGGGGCAGATTTTCCAGCAAATCAATAATTCTGTGGATCTGAACGACCGGCAGGACCTGGTCCCCACCCCTTCTCCGGACCCCAATGAAAGCCAGATTCAAGAAGTGGTGCCCGCCTTTGATCCCATCACTTTGGAATCCAATACTGGCGAACCCTTCGTTCTGGAAGTGAACAATGCCCTTTGCGATGGGAAATACCTGTACCTCAAGCTCAATTTGGATTCCTGGGATCCCGTTTGGAACAGCTACAGCTCTCTGTCCACCTTCTCCGACGACATCACAAACTTCGCTACAGTCCTTGTCAACGGTGAAATCTGCCAGTGGGTGAATCCTTCCAGAAACGAGAACTTGTTCTGGAAAAGCACCTATACGGACGACTATTCTCTTTTCGAAACAGAGTGGTATTTGGAGCTGCCCTCCCCGGTGGAGGAAAGGACAGATCTGACGGTGGAACTGGACCTGCCCATGCTCTATACCTTCTCCGAGGGCGCCATGGATGTATACAACAGCGAGGTGGCTTGCATGGGAACGTTCTCTGTCACGGCAGATCCTTCTCACAACATGACCTGGAATACCCCCATGGAAGACAACGGCATCACTTTGCAATCGGTGGAAAAGGGCTCCTTCTTTTTTGACGTGTCCCTGAACATCCCCTATTTTGGCCGTTTCAGCGATACCATGTTGTCCGACGCCAGCAATTCCGATCTGGAAACCAGCGCCCTGATTCCCCTGGGCATCTACCCCGTCCTCTCCACCCAGGATGGCATTGCGGTGCAGGAAACCTCCCAGAGCTTGCAAAACAGGTCCCTGCTCCAGTTCCAATCCCCGGAGGACGAATCCTCTTTCGATGCGACCTTCTCCTTTACCTCTCCTCCGGAAAACGCCGACATCCTGATACTTACCCTGTATGAATATCCCACTCAGCCGTCGGATACCCCTGCATACACAGATTCTCCCTACCCCAACAACCGAGTTACCGCGGAATTTACCATCGACCTGAAAAACCAGCTGGTCTACCCCAGCCAGAATTATCAAAACCAGGGTATCGAAAAACTGGATGTCCAAACCAGTCCCTATCTGGATCGGACCCCTACCCCGGAAAACGGCTATATCTGCACCCTGCCCGCCTCCTATTACAACTATACGGAGGTTGCCCTCTACAGCCTGGACCTGTCTTACCGTGCTCTGGCCTTGTATTGCTATGAGGGGGACACAGTGGCCAAGGTGATTTACTCCCATCCCCGGGAGGAGTACAACGCCAACGTTACGGAAGATTCCCAAGTCCCCTTCTACACCCTTTATGAGGATGAGGACGGCAGGTTCCAGTCCACCAGCCTATCCATGCCAACTGCTTACCAGCGCCTGTATTTTCAGGTCAACGCCACCACAGACGAATATAATTTTACCAAGTTTGCCCTGGTGGATGCGGAAACCGGGGAAACTCTCATTTCCGATATTCAGCGCACCTTCTGCCGCCAAGCGGATGAAGTTCTGGGAACCCACATGGAAGAGGAACAGTACGGAGAAAGCCAGAGTACGGTATCTTCCATAGAGGAGACAGGAGAGAACCCAGTAGGCAGCACACCCTCTCCGCAGCCATAACCTTAACAAAAAAACACGCCTTCCCCAAGGAACCCTCCTGGGAAAGACGTGTTTTTTTGACGTAGGGGAAAGTTTATTCCTCCTGGGGCAGCTTGCAGACATCCACCCAGGCCAGTGCCTGGGAATAACGCTCCAGCTCCGGAAGAGTCAGCTCGATGGCGGAGTTGCCGCTGCCACAGGCGGGAAATACCGTTTCAAACCGCTCCAGGGACCGGTCCAAATAGACCCGGACCCCATCCTTTACCCCAAAGGGACAGACCCCTCCCACCGGATGGCCTATAAAATCCAACACCTGCTGGGGCGTGAGCATTTTGGCCTTTTGGTGAAAGGTGGCCTTATACTTGGCGTTGTGAATCTTGGCGTCCCCGGCTGTCACAATCAGGATGGGATCATCCCCCACCTGAAAAGAGAGCGTCTTGGCAATCCGGGCCGGTTCCACCCCCAAAGCCTTGGCCGCCAATTCCACTGTGGCGCTGGATTCCTGCAACTCCTGGATCCGGTCTTCCATACCGAATTCTCGAAAATACGCTTTTACCGCTTCTATGGACATGGGACAATCCCCTTTCTACTCGTGAGATTCATTTGCGTTTCCTGCTGCTTTGCGGTATACTGGAAAAAGAAATATTTGAGAATACCACATAAAAACATGGCCGGATTTTTCCGGCACCCTTGAGGAAGGAGCATTTTATGGCAAGTGACAGCCGGTTTGCCGTTTTGATCGACGCCGACAACGTTTCTGTAAAATATATTAAAATTATCTTGGACGAGATCTCCAAAGATGGCATCGCCACCTACAAGCGCATTTACGGGGATTGGACCAACCCGTCCCTGGTCTCCTGGAAAAGCGCTCTGCTGGACAATTCCGTCACCCCTATCCAACAGTACAGCTATACCACCGGGAAAAATTCCACCGATTCCGCCATGATTATCGATGCCATGGACATTCTCTATTCCGGCAAGGTGGAGGGCTTCTGCCTGGTTTCCTCCGACAGTGACTTTACCCGGCTGGCTTCCCGGCTCCGGGAATCGGGCATGACGGTGATCGGCATGGGAGAAAGCAAAACCCCCAACTCCTTTATCGCCGCCTGCAACAAGTTTAAGTATCTGGATATTCTGGCTGCCGCAGACGAGGAGGAACCGGAAGAGGCCCCCAAGAAAACACCTCAAAAGAAAACCCCGTCCCGGAAAACGTCCTCTCCCAAAAAAGCCGCCAAAGAAGAGTCCAAAACAGAAAAAGAACCGAAACAGGAGTCTAAGAAACAGGAGAAATCCATCGAAGAACCTCGTACCAGCTTGCGGACTATCCGTCGGGCCCTGCGCACCATCGTTCGGGAAAATTCCGACGAGGACAACTGGATCATCATCGGCAAAGTGGGCAATATTCTGGACAAACGTTATCCCGACTTCGACGTGCGCAATTTCGGCTTCTCCAAGCTGACTCCCTTCTTGGATTCCCTGGACATGTTCGAAATCAAAAGCGAACGAAAGGACAACAACAGCTCCCCCCAAATGTATGTGCGCTTGAAATAACTGGTGCAGGAATCTTTCCAGGCTGCTCCCGGATTTTTGTTTTCCGGAAGCGGCCTTTTCTCTTTACAGCAACCGTTCAAAGGCCAACCGTTCGTCTCCATCTTCCAGGTAGATAATGCCCCGATAGGTCAAACCGTTTTTCTCCATGACCCGCTGCATCACCTTGTTGTCCCTGTGGGTGTCCCCCCGAAGAGCCGGCAACCCACGTTCCCGGGCCTGCCGCTCCAACTCCTTGAAAAACAGGGACGCGCCTCCCTTGCCCTTGCAGGCTCCGGAAACAGCCACCCGATGCAGGAAGGCATACTCCTCCGCCTGGATCCCCCAAGCACCCTGGTAAATGGTATCGTAGGTAGGTTCCCGCCCAAATGCCAGACAGGCGGTCCCCACCACTTTGCCGTCCTCTTCCAGCACCCAGGCGGATCCAGCTTTTACATCCCGAAGAAAGGACTCCCCGTTGGGATATCCGTCCTGCCACTGATTGGTCCCCATGGACCGCAGAAATGCCCGGGCCTCTTCATACAGCCCTTCTACCGATTCCCGATCCGCCAGCGTTCCCTTCCGAAGCTCCATAGTGATCCTCCATCCTTTCCCAATCCTTGTCGCCTGCCGGCGCTGTTTCCTATGATAACAATTTCCTCTTGTTTTTTCAACCAAAAGCAGGTATAATATTCACTACCGGTAACCGAGCAATCTCCGGTACCGGGACCCATAAAGTAAAAAAACGCGGACGCCGGTGTGACAACTTCCTCCACGGG
The DNA here is from genome assembly GCA_900543305.1 of uncultured Oscillospiraceae bacterium. Lineage (GTDB taxonomy): Bacteria > Bacillota > Clostridia > Oscillospirales > Acutalibacteraceae > Acutalibacter. Next base: position 23,230 of record UQQZ01000006.1, on the reverse strand, counting down.
AGTGAGCAAAGCGAACGCCTCCGCGAAGTAAAGTGCTTTACCGGCTTTTCTCCAAGAAAGCCAACAGAGATTGCAAGATAAGAAACGCGGACGTCGGTGTGACAGCTTTCTCCATAGAAGTGAGCAAAGCGAACACCTCCGCGAAGTAAAAGTTCTTTGCCTACTTTCTTTCAAGAAAGTAGGGGGCAGAGGATACGGTGGAATATGGGAGCGGGCAGGTCTGCGCGGCGGGACGCCGTGAACCATGTCAGGCGGGGAACCGAGCAGCATTAAGCGGATGTTCCCGGGCGATGCAGGTCGCCTGTCCGTTCCCATATGGTACCGGGCTTCTGCCCTGTGTTTTATCTACGGAGTTTTTCTTTAGCCGGAAAGGAGGACGTTGGCGTGTATAAGGTGCTCTACCGGAAATATCGACCCCAGTTCTTCGCAGATGTGGTGGGTCAACCTCAAGTGACCGTCACCCTGAAAAACGAGCTGACCCGGGGCCGGATCGCCCACGCCTACCTGTTCACCGGATCTAGGGGAACCGGCAAGACCACCTGCGCCAAAATTCTGGCCCGTGCCGTCAACTGCCTTCATCCCAAGGACGGCGATCCCTGCGGGGAGTGCGAAATCTGTCGGGGATTGGAAGATGGATCCATTCTGGATGTGGTGGAAATGGACGCCGCCAGCAACAACGGCGTGGACAATATCCGGGACTTGATTGAGGAGAGCAACTTTACCCCCACCACCGCCAAATACCGGGTGTACATCATCGACGAGGTACACATGCTCTCCACCTCCGCTTTCAACGCCCTGCTGAAAACCTTGGAGGAACCTCCGCCCCATGTGATCTTTATTCTGGCCACTACGGAAGTCCACAAGCTCCTCCCCACCATCCTTTCCCGGTGCCAGCGGTTTGACTTCAAGCGGATTGCTCCCGAGGACATTGCCGGCCGGCTGGAGGATGTAGCCGACCAGGAAGGCGCCCTGCTGGATCAGGACGCTGCCCTGCTGATTGCCAGGATCGCCGACGGCGCCTTGCGGGATGCCCTTTCCCTGCTGGATCAGTGTCTGGGGCGGGACCGGCATGTGACTTTAAATGTGGTCAATGAAACCGCCGGGGTGGCCGCCCGGGATTACCTGGCGGCTCTGGCCCAGGATGTGGTGGATCAAAATACCGCCCATGCTCTGGATTCCATCGACCAGCTCCATGGGCAATCCAAGGATATGAGCCGGCTTTGCGAGGAAATGGCCGAATACTTCCGGGGATTGATGCTCATCAAAACCATGCGGGACGCTTCCCGGCTGGTGCTCTGCTCTCCGGAAGAAATGGAAACTATGACTCGACAGGCCCTTTCCCTGAGCCTGTCCACCATTCTCCATGGGTTGGATACCTTTGAAGAAACCCTCCATAAAATGCGGTACGCAAACCAGCGGGCTGAATTGGAAATGGCCTTTGTGCGGCTGTGCAGCCCGGAACTGGACACCACCCCGGAAGCCCTGCTCCGGCGGCTGGAGGCCCTGGAAAACGGTGTGCCCCGGCGGATCACCACCCCGTCCCCCCAGCCGGCAGCACAGCCTGCTCCACCGGTTCAGACCACACCAGAGCAGGAACCAGCACCGGAGCCTGCGCCTCCGGAGGAAAAGGAAGCTCCCTTCCTAGCGGACGAATCCGCCCCTGCTCCGGTACCGGAACCGCCTGCCCCCGCCTCAGAGAAAAAGCCGTCTTCCAAGAAAAAAGCCCCGGCAGTGGACGTTGCAGCTCTGTCTGCAGGAGCCCAGCGGTTCCGGGATTGGCCGGAAATATTGCAGATTATCCGGGGAGATACCAAAAGCGTGGCAATGGCCTTTTCCGGGTCGGCCGCCTATGTGAATGGGGACTATATGCTCATCGAGGCCCCGGAAATTGCCTTTGAACTGCTCAAGCGGCCGGAACAACGGGAACGGATGAGGGAAGCCATCCGCCATGTGACAGGCCGGGTGTACAAGCTGGGACCCTATCGGAAGCCTTCTCAGGAAACCCCGCAGGAGGACCCCCTGGCAGAGCTGGAACGCCGCGCCCGGGAGTCCGGTGTCCCTTGGCAGGAAGAAACGGCCCCGACCCCTGAAGAGGGGAACCCGGAGGACGTGGAAATACCCTTTTAAGAAAAAACAGATCACCTCGGCAGAAGCCGGAAAGGAGTCATTACCATGAAAGCAAGATTGCCCCAGGGATTCGGCGGAGGCGGCGCCTCCAATTTGCAGCAGCTGGCCCGTCAGGCCCAGAAAATGCAGGAGCAGATGGAAGCCGTCACCACGGAACTGGAAGAAAAAGAATACACCGCCACTTCCGGCGGCGACGCGGTGAAAGCCGTTGTCACCGGCAAACTGGAAGTAAAAACCATCGAAATCAAGCCCGAAGTCATCGATCCCGAGGATGCAGAAATGCTGGGGGACCTGGTCACCGCCGCAGTGAATGAAGCTCTGCGTGCCGCTGCCCAGGAAAAGGAAGAGAAACTTTCTGCCATTTCCGGCGGGATGAACATTCCGGGGATGTTCTAATGGCTGGATACCATGTACCACCTCTGGAAGTGTTGGTGGAAAAGTTTGAAAGCCTCCCAGGTATCGGTCACAAATCCGCCCAGCGCCTGGCCTACCACGTGCTGGACATGAGCCCGGCAGAAGCGGAAAGCTTTGCTCAGGCCATTGTGGACGCCCATGAGAAAATTCACACCTGTAAGGTCTGCTGCAATTTGACCGACGGGGATTTATGCCCTGTCTGCCGCAGCGAAACCAGGGCCAAGGGAACCATCTGCGTGGTGGAGGAACCTAAGGATGTGTTTGCTCTAGAGCGTGCCGGAGAATACAACGGCCTGTATCATGTGCTGCACGGCGCCATTTCCCCTCTTTCGGGCATTGGTCCCGACCAATTGAAGATCAAAGAGCTGCTGGCGCGGATCGATTCCTCCGTGGAGGAAGTCATCATGGCCACCAACCCTACAGTGGAAGGCGAGGCCACTGCCATGTACCTTTCCCGGCTTTTAAAACCCCTGGGCGTGAAAGTCACCCGGCTGGCTTACGGAATCCCTGTGGGCGGGGATCTGGAATACGCCGACGAGGTCACTTTGCAGCGGGCTATGGAAGGCCGCCAGGAGCTGTGATCTCCCCTATCAAACAAAAAACAGACCTTGGTTTTGCTCCAGGGTCTGTTTTTCTTTACCCAGATTTGTCAGGGGCAGGGGTTAACTCCGGATTCCCCGGTACAGAGCATCCAACAAAGTTCCCGTGGGGTCGCATTGATGCTCCCAGTAAAACACGCCGCCGTAGCCCTCCTTCAGGACAAACCGGCACTTTTCTGCCAGAGAACGGGGATCGTCAAAGCTCAGGAATGTGCTCCCGTCGAAGAGATAAGGGGCTTTGGCTTCGTCGTCCCAGTAGTACGTGAAGCCCTGTTGGTTCAGGTAATCTCTGGCCAGTTCTCCGTAACCGGGGCCGTAATCCCCGCCAAACTTGGTCAACTGCAAAAAACCATGGTACCGGTCAGGAACCTCCACCCACTTTCGGGAATAGAAGGCTGCTCCCAGCAGAAGCTTTTCCTTGGGGACACCGCACCGGTGAAACAACCCTAGCGCTCTGGCACAGCTGTTGGGGAACAGATCCCCCGTGGAGTCATACAAGGCTGTATGGTGGCCCGCTACCGCATGGGGATTCCCCTTTAAATCGTAGGTCATCACGCAGATGTAGTCCACCACCTTACTGATGGCCTGCAAATCCACGCACTCCGTGTAGAATACCTCTGCAGCTGCGGCAATGGAAAGCAGAGGATGACCGGGCAGCGTATCCAGCTCCCGGCGAATGGCCCGAAGGGTCAGGGTAAAGTTCTCCCGGTCATCGGGAGAGGCCTGGGACCCGTTGGTGGTCACGCAGGGATACTCCCAATCCAGATCCACTCCGTCAAACCCATACCGGGTAATGAGCTCCTTGCAGGAATGGGCAAAGGTCTTCCGCAAGGCGGAATCTCCACAGCAGGTGGTAAAGGCTTCCGGCACCCCGTTGACCAAAGACAAACTGATTTTCAGGTTGGGGTTTACCCGGCGCAGTTCTTCCATCTGGCCCAGCATTTCCAGTCCCTGGGTATCGATGGTTCCGTCTCCTCGAAGGCGCCCAAAAGCAGTGTGGATGTGGGTCAATTTCTTGGCGTCCTCTTCGGACACCGGCGTCTGGGCTCCCACATAGCCCAAAAGGATCTTTTCCATGGTATTCCTCTTTTCCTGGGGGTTTGACCGTCAGTATAGGGAATGTTTTCCCGCTTGTCAAGGGGGAATATTCCACAAGGTTGCCTTCAGAACTTTTCCTAGTCAAAGTGTAAATTTTCTGGTATAATTATATATATTGTTAGTGACCTCATTTTAACGTCATCCAAATCACCTTTTGATAGACCCGGGTCAGCGGGAAAAATCTACAACGAAAGCGAAGTGTATGGATGCGAAAAAACTTAAAAGCGAAAACATTGGAATCACTCTCCTCGGTAATGCCCATCACTGCCATTGTGGTGCTGTTGAGCTTTACCCTGGCCCCTGAAATGCCTGTGGGAACCTTGATGATGTTCCTGCTGGGGGCCATCCTCTTGGTTGTGGGAATGGGATTGTTCTCCCTGGGTGCCGATATGGCCATGATGCCCATGGGGGACGGCGTAGGCGGCGAGGTGGTGCGTATGGGGAAACGCTCCATTTGGCCCATCATTCCCTTGGTATTTTTGATCGGCGCCTTTATCACCATGGCGGAACCCGATTTGCAGGTTTTGGCCAACCAGGTGCCCGCTGTGCCGGACATGGTCATCATCCTGACGGTGGCTGCCGGCGTGGGCGCATTTCTGGTCCTTTCGGTGGTGCGCACATTGCGGGGAAAGTTTTCCCTGAATAATCTGCTGCTGATCTTCTACCTGTGTGTCTTTGTCTTGGCCATTTTTGTCCCCAAAGAATTCCTGGCCGTTGCCTTCGACGCCGGCGGCGTCACCACCGGCCCCATTACGGTGCCCTTTATCATGGCCTTGGGCATCGGCGTAGCTGCTTCCCATCAGGGCAGCAAACAAGCGGAGGACAACAGTTTCGGCATGGTGGCCCTGTGCAGTATTGGGCCCATCTTGGCAGTGCTCATTATGGGCATCTGTTTGAGCGGCACCGAAATCACCTACACTCCCTTCACCGTGACGGATACCTTCTATTCCCGGGAGGTGGGGATGCAGTTCTTACAGGGCTTTCCCACTTATATCAAGGAAGTGGCTCTGGGCCTTCTGCCTGTGGTGGTGTTCTTTGCCATTTTCCAGATTTTCTCCCTTCATCTGAAAAAAGACGCCTTGATCCGTCTGGTGGTGGGCGTGGCCTACACCTATTTGGGGCTGGTGCTGTTCCTCACCGGGGTCAACGTGGGCTTTATGCCTGCTGGCAACTACCTGGGCAGCGCCATTGCCAAATTGCCCTATAATTGGATCTTGATTCCTATCGGCATGGTGGTGGGCTACTTTATTGTGGCGGCGGAACCTGCTGTCCATGTGCTCAAAAAACAGGTGGAGGAAATCACCGGCGGCGCTGTGCCCCAGCGCGCCATGAACCTGAGCCTTTCTATCGGCGTGGCCATCTCTGTGGGGCTGGCCATGGTCCGTGTGCTCACCGGCACCTCCATCGCCTGGTTCCTGGTACCCGGATATGCCATCGCCCTGTTTCTGTCTCGTAAGGTCCCCAAGATCTTTACCGCCATCGCCTTCGACTCCGGCGGCGTGGCCAGCGGTCCTATGACCGCCACGTTCTTGCTGCCCTTTGCCATGGGCGCCTGCAGCGCCTTGGGCGGGGATGTGCTTACGGACGCCTTCGGCATCGTGGCCATGGTGGCCATGACTCCCCTGGTGACAATCCAGTGCCTGGGCGCCTTTTATCAGCGGAAGCTCCGTCATACGGTGGAAGTCACCGAGGCAGAAGCTTCTACCATGTCCTCGGAGGACATCATCGAGTTTGACGACGTGTAAGGAGGGAACCGGATGAACGCTCCCATCGAACATTTTAAATTGATTATCACCATTGTGGACCGGGGAAAAGGCGCGAAAGCGGTGGATCTCTATCGGGCCCATCATCTGCACTTTGACTTTGCCTGCCTGGGCGCGGGAACGGCCAGCTCCAAAATTCTCAACTATTTTGGGCTGGATGAGACTGCCAAAGAATTGGTGTGGACTCTTGCCCCTGTAAGCCGGATTCCCAGGCTGCTGCCGGAGGCCCGCCGAACATTGGATCTGGATACCCCCGGAAAAGGGATTTTATTTACCATCCCTCTGTCGGGGATCAGCGCACAGATCCCCCCTGTACTTATCAAGCCCGAATACGCAAGGGAGGAATCACCCATGGAAGAAGCAAAAAACGCCCCCAAGATCTACCCCTATCAACTGATTTTAACCATCGTCAACCGGGGCAGCTCGGAACAGGTTATGGAAGCCGCGCGCACTGCTGGTGCCAGAGGCGGCACCGTCATCTCCGCCCGGCGAGTGGGCTACGAGGATGTACAAAACCTGCTGGGCTTTACCTTGCAGCCGGAAAAAGAGATTGTGGCCATCCTGGTACCTCGGGAACAAAAGCTGCCGGTGATGCAGGCCATCAACCGGGAAGCAGGCCTGAAAACCGACTGCCGCGGCGTGCTGTTTTCCGTCCCAGTGGACGACATTATGGGCCTTCAGGAATTGACCTGACCGTCCACAGATACTTGCCACCAAACTGAGATCTCATTCTAAAGACCTTTGAAAGAAGCCCTCTGACCCAGGATACAACCTGCGTCGGAGGGCTTTGCTGTGCACGAAAAAAGGGACGCCGAAGCATCCCTTGAATGAAACAAATTTATTGGGGGGACTTGGCCTTCAACCGGGCAAGGGCACGGGCCAGAGCTGCCTGAGTCTGATAGTACTCCCGCTGGCTTTGCTGCTGACGCATCCGCTCTTCTGCCCGGCGTTTTGCAGCCAAGGCACGATTGCGGTCGATTTCCTCAGGCCGTTCAATGGTGGCCGCCAGCAGGATCACCCGTTCGGGCATAACCTCCACACAGCCGTCACTGACCACTGCCTCGTGCCAAGTACCCTCCTGGTCCTGGTACCGCACCACGCCGGCCATCATGGCAGTGACCATGGGCTCGTGATTGGGCAGCACACCGTAAGCACCGTCCAGGCCCGGAAGTATAATTTGCCTGGCATTGCCGGAAAAGAAAATGTTCTGGGGAGAAACCATCTCCAAATAAAATGTGGAAGCCATGAGGACTCCTCCTTACACTTCTTCCTTGCTCTTTTTCAGCACTTCGTCGATGGTCCCCATGTTGTTGAAGGCCACTTCCGAAACCTTGTCCAGTTCTCCGCCCAAAATGGCCTCGAAGCCCTTGACGGTATCTTCCACAGCCACATAGCGGCCTTCCTTGCCGGTGAAGGGCTCCGCCACAAAGAAGGGCTGGGAGAAGAAACGCTGGATCTTCCGGGCACGGCTTACCGTGAGCTTATCCTCATCGGAAAGTTCCTCCATGCCCAGGATGGCAATGATATCCTGAAGTTCCCGATAGCGCTGCAAAACCTCCTGGGTTTTCCGAGCCACGTTGTAATGGCGCTGACCCACCACGTCGGGCTCCAGCACTCGGGAGGTGGACTCCAGAGGATCCACGGCAGGATAAATGCCCTGTTCTACAATCTTCCGGGACAACACCGTGGTGGCGTCCAAATGGGCGAAAGTGGTGGCAGGAGCCGGGTCGGTCAAGTCGTCGGCAGGGACATAGACTGCCTGGACCGAGGTGATGGACCCGTTTTTGGTAGAGGTGATCCGCTCCTGAAGAGCGCCCATCTCGTTGGCCAAGGTGGGCTGGTAGCCCACGGCAGAAGGCAACCGGCCCATCAGAGCGGAAACCTCCGAACCGGCCTGCACATACCGGAAAATATTGTCGATAAACAGCAGCACATTCTGGTGCTCATGATCCCGGAAATATTCTGCCATGGTCAGACCTGTCAAGGCCACACGCATTCTGGCCCCAGGGGGCTCGTTCATCTGGCCGAAGACCAGGGCGGTCTTTTTGATAACCCCGGACTCTGTCATTTCCCGCCAAAGGTCGTTGCCCTCACGGGTACGCTCGCCAACGCCGGTGAAAATGGAATAGCCACCGTGCTCGGTAGCAATGTTGCGGATCAGTTCCTGAATCAACACAGTCTTGCCAACGCCGGCGCCTCCAAACAGGCCGATCTTACCGCCCTTGGCATAGGGGGCCAGCAGGTCGATGACCTTGATGCCCGTTTCCAGGATCTCCACCTGAGAGCTCTGCTCCGCAAAACTGGGAGCCTCCCGGTGAATGGGCCACCGCTCCTGACAATCCGCAGGCCCTTTATCGTCAATGGTATTGCCCAACACGTTGAACATACGGCCCAAAGTTCCCTCGCCTACCGGGACACTGATGGGTCCTCCCGTGGCGGTGACAGGCATGCCACGGGTCAAGCCCTCGCTGGTAGACAGGGTGATGCACCGCACAGCCTGGTCCCCCAGATGCTTCAGTACTTCCAGCACCTGGGTTTCTCCGCCGTTGTCCACCGTCAGGGCGTCGTAAATTTTCGGCAGTTTCCCTTCAAACTGCACATCCACTACAGGTCCCAAGACCTGTAGGATTTTTCCTCGATTCTCTTCCAATGAAAGGCACCCCTTTCTCTATGGTCTTTCTCCCAAACGGGAAGCGGATCCGCCTTCCCGGTTACAGCTGCGTCAAACCGGCAGCGCCCCCGGCAATCTCGGTGATTTCCTGGGTGATGGCTCCCTGCCGGGCCCGGTTGAATTCCAGGGACAAGGTTTTCAGCATCTCCCGAGCGCTGTCCGAGGCAGTGTCCATGGCGGTCATCCGGGCATTCTGCTCGCTGCAGAAGGACTCCACCAAGGCACTGAACATATACCCCTTGATCACACCGGGCACCAATACGTCCAGCACAGCCTCCGCCGTAGGCTCATACCGAACTACGTCCCGATACTGATCTCCCTGTCGCAGTCCCCGGCGGGCGCTGAGCATGGCCCGGTCCAGAGGCAGCAGCTTGATGATTTCGGGCTCCATGTGCACTGCGGAGTAGCTGTGGGTAAACACCAGGTAAATCTCGTCCAGAGCTCCCCGCTCATACAGGTCCAGCAGGGTATCCGTGATCTCCCGGGCACGCTCAATGGTGGGATCCTGAGCCGTGTACATGAATTCTCCGTCAATGGTGACGCCCTTTTTCTGGAAATAATGGCGGCCCATCTGGCCGATCAAAAACAGGGTGGGGTCTTTCTTTCGGGCAAGGTAACTTTCCGCCAACTTCAACACGTTGTGGTTGTAAGCGCCTGCCAACCCCTTGTCCCCAGTGATCACCACAAATCCGGTTTTCAGATCCTCAGGAGCCTTCTCGTGGCCCTCAATATACCGGTGCTTCAAATCCGGGGAGTGACGGAAAATATCCAGCACCGTTTTGGCCACACGGTCAAAATAGGGCTCCACTTCGGAAAGCTGTTTCCGAGCCTTCTTCACCTTGGCCGACGAGATCAGATACATGGCGTTGGTGATCTTCAGGGTCTGCTGGACGCTGCGCATCCGGTTCCGAATTTCAATTATGCCTGCCATGTGGCACTCACCTGCTTCTTATAGGCTTCGCAGCTCTCCCGGATGGCCTTCTCCCCTTCCTCGGAAAGCTCGCCGGTCCGGTCGATTTCTTCCAGCACCTTGGGAGAGTTTTCCTCCATGTAATCCGCCAGGCCCCAGGCAAATTCCCGGGCGTGCTCCACCGGCACATCTGCCAGCAGCTTTTTGGTAGCAGCGTACAAAATCACCACTTGCCGGGACACGGTCATGGGATGATACAAGGGCTGTTTCAGAATTTCCACCAACCGGTTGCCGTGATCCAGGGCTTCCTTGGTAGCAGAATCCAGATCTGAGCTGAACTGGGTAAACACTTCCAATTCCCGGAACTGAGCCAAGTCAATTCGCAGGCTGCCGGCAATTTTCTTCATGGCCTTGGTCTGAGCTGCACCGCCCACACGGGACACGGAAAGGCCCACGTTGACAGCCGGACGGACGCCGGAGAAGAACAGGTTGCTTTCCAGATACAGCTGGCCGTCGGTGATGGAAATCACGTTGGTGGGGATATAGGCGGAAACGTCTCCCGCCTGGGTCTCGATAATGGGCAGGGCGGTAATGGAACCGCCGCCGTATTCCGGCGCCATGCGGCAAGCCCGCTCCAGCAGCCGGGAATGGAGATAGAACACGTCTCCGGGATAGGCCTCACGGCCGGGAGAACGCTTTAACAGCAGAGACAAGGTACGGTAGGCCACCGCGTGCTTGGACAGGTCATCGTAAACAATGAGCACATCCTTGCCCTGGGACATAAAGTACTCGGCAATGGCCACCCCGGAATAGGGGGCAATATACTGGACCGGGGCAGGTTCACTGGCAGTGGCATTCACAATGATGCTGTACTCCATGGCCCCTCCCTTCTCCAGGGTGTTGTAAATCTTGGCCACGGTAGAAGCCTTCTGACCAATGGCCACATAGATGCAGATCACATTCTGACCCTTCTGGTTCAGGATGGTGTCCACCGCAATGGAGGTCTTACCGGTCTGACGGTCACCGATAATCAGCTCACGCTGGCCACGGCCCACAGGCACCATGGCGTCCACCGCCAGAATACCCGTCTGCAGGGGCACCGTCACAGGCTGTCTCGTCACAACACCGGAGGCTTCCCGCTCGATGGGGCGGGTTTCCGTGGTGTGGATGGCTCCCTTGCCGTCGATGGGCTCCCCCAACGCGTTCAGCACACGGCCCAGCATTTCCTCGCCTACCGGAACATCGGCCCGGCGGCCCGTACGGCGCACCAGGTCCCCTTCCTCAATGCCTTCCTCCGGTCCCAGCAGTGCACAGCCCACACTGCCGGTTTCCAGGCTCATGGCCAGGGCCTTGACGCCGTTTTCAAATTCCAAAAGTTCTCCGTACATGACGTTTTCCAGGCCATATACCGTGGCAATGCCGTCTCCGATCTGAACGACGGAGCCGGTTTCACTGACCTGGGTCTTTTCCTCGTACTGGGAAATTTCCTCTTTCAGGATGGATACAATTTCTTCCGGTTTGCCGTTCAAAGTTTATTCCCTCTCTTTCAACGAACGCCGCAGGCCTTGCAACATGCCCCGCACGCTCTTGTCATAAGTGACGCCTTCCAGGTGGATCACAAAACCACCCAACAGTTCCGGGTCCTCCTGGATCTGAAATTCCAGCCGGGAAAGCCCATGACGCTTCTTGAGCGCCTGACCGATCCGCTCCAGATCCTCCTGGGAGGGTCTCCGGGCACACCGGAACAGGGCAATGGCCCCGTTTTCCCTTTTCAGAGAAAGCTTGTGGTATTCCTCCCGGATGGCCGGCAAAAGTGCCATCCGGTCCCGCCGGCACAACAGCCGGTAGAAGTCCAGCAGCTCTTTCCGGGATTGTCCCTGAAACAGCCGGCACAGCACCCGGTCCTTCTCCCGCTGGGAAACACTGGGGTTCAGCAGAGCTTTCCACAGCTCCGGAGTATCCGTCAGCAGTTCCACGTCCCGGTTCAGGGCTTTCTCGTCCTGGACAAGCTCAAACAGCGCTTGGGCATAGCGGGTCTCCAAGGGCCTCATGATTTGTCACCTGCTTCCGACAAAAAGGCGTCCACCAGTTTGCGGTCGGATTCCTCGTCCAGCTCCTTTTGGGAGAGCTTGGATGCCGTCAGGAGCACCAGCTCGGTAACGTTCTCCTGAACGCCCCGGAGCATCTCTTCCCGCTCCCGCTCCATGTCCGCCCGAGAACGTTCCTGTTCCTTCCGGGCATCCTGGGCAGCGGTCTTCAGCAGGGCGTCATATTCCTTCTGCCCTTGCTGGCGGGCATCGGATACAATCTGGGCCGCCTCGGCTTTGGCTCCCTCCAGCTTCTGCTGGTACTGAGCCGTCAGATCCTGGGCTTTCTGTTTCTGTTCTTCGGCGTCTTTCAGGTTGTTCTCAATCTCCGCGGTCCGGCTCTCCATCATCTCGGTAATGGGCTTAAAGAGAAAATGCTTCAAAAGCAGGAACAACACCAGGATATTGACGATATTCCAAATGATGGACCAATCTAGACTCAGCAAGCCGGTCACGCTCCTTTCTCACAAAGTATGGAAACAATCTGGCTTCTCAGCCTACAAACAGAATGATCATAATGCCGATCACCAGGCCATAAATGGCGGTGGCTTCTGCCAGGGCGCAGCCGATCAACAGGGCACGCTGGATCTTGTCAGCGGCTTCGGGCTGCCGGGCGATGGCGTCGGTGGCCTTACCAGTGGCCAGGCTGATGCCCAGGCCTGCGCCGATACCGGTCAAAACTGCAATTGCGGCTCCAAGTGCAACACTCATGATGATCTACTCCTTTATCTTTCAAGAAATTTATATGGAGAAAACAGGTGGTTCCCTGTTCCTTCCCAATGAAGATGTTCCGGCGGACCTTCGGCCCGCCTTCTGTTGATTTACTCGATGGTTTCCTGGGTGAACAGAGCGGTCAGGAACACAAACACAACCGTCTGGATAATACCGTCAAACACATCGAAATACATGCTCAGCGCCATGGGCACAATGGCCGGGATCACCAGCTTAATCAGCTCCATGATGATGAAGGATCCCAGCACATTGCCAAACAGCCGCATACACAGGGACAAGGGCCGGATGACAATTTCCATCACGTTGATGGGCAACAGCAGAGGCATGGGCTCCAGGAATTTGTGCAGCCCGCCTTTGAGCCCCCGAAACCGGAAGCTGGACCCGTAAATCAACCCGCAGCTCATGATGGCCAGGGCAGCGGTCACATTCAGATCCTTGGTGGGCGGGGTAATTCCGAACATGCCAATCAAGTTGGCCGTGCCGATATACAACCCAATGGTCCCAAAATAGGGCGCAAAGCTTTTCCAGTGTTCCCCCAAGGTGTTCTTGGTGAACTTGTTGATGAAACCCACATACAGTTCCGCTACCAGCTGGGCTTTGCCGGGAACTTTTTTCAGGTGCCGGGTACACAAAATGGAAAGGAGCACCAAAAACACCATGATGCCCCAGGTAACCACCACGGATTCCGGCACGGGAATCCCCCCAAACAGGGGAATGGTGAATGCTATGTGATTGTCCAGTTCCTCCAGCAGTTTTTCGCGGATTCCGTCCAAAACTACCACCTTCTCAAACTCTTGGATTCTAGGGCAAGGACGGGACTCCAATTTTGAGAAATCCCGTCCTTCTTTATAACATAATCAAGAATACGCCTTCCCATTTTTACTGTCAAGGCACCCCCAAAAACTTTGGGGATCCCACCAAATTGTATCACCTATAGGGGATCGAAAATGGGAGAATCTGCGCGAAAACCTCTTCTCTTGTTCGGTCCATTTTAGCTCGAATACCTTACAATATAGGTGGTTAGTGATCACTTATTTAGATCTCCGTTTCACCCACGCGGCATACTCTTGGGCAATCAAGCTGGCCGCGGTCTGCAGCTGATAAGGATGGCTCACCCGGCCTCCCCAGGGAGTGTAGAGCAGGGTTTCGTTCACAAAGGGAGGATAGTCCCGGTCTTCCCCGGCTATCATCCAAATCCTGGGGGCTTTCAAGGCATCCCGCTTTCCTCGAAGGTCTTGATACTCAAAGTATGCCCCGGTGCAGGAAAAGATCAGGACCAGGTCCTCCTGTCCAGCGGAAAACAGGTATTCCAACTGCTGGGGATACGACACATTGGTGTATACCTGCTTCCCCTGCATCAACAGGTCACATTGCAGGTCCACCGCGGCAGCCTCTGCCTTCAGTACCCCGAAAGCCGCCACCCGAGGCGATTGATAGATCTCCGCGCAAAGCTGATCGATCTTGGCGTAGTCCAGGGAGTCCCGTACCAGTTCAATCCCCTCCAAAATGGTCTCCACGGTTCTTTGCCCCCGCTGCCGGGGACTTTCCTTCAAATCGGGACTTTGAAACTCCAGCCGGCTGGTTTCAAATACCTCCCGCAGCTCCGCATAACTGTCAAATCCGATGTCCTTGCAAAACCGGGAAATGGAACTGGGAGACACATGACAGGCATGGGCCAGCTCTGCGATCCCCATGCCTCGGACTTGATCCAGATGTTCCAAAATGTATCCAGCCACCACGCTGTTGGTGGAACCATTTTTTTCGCTGGCAATGGCCCCTAAAAAAGCCACGGGCAATTTCCCGTAAATCATCCGATCCCCTCCTCCATTGGCCTTTACCAAAAGTATACCACCATTTTCCCCCTTTGACCATTCTTCTCCCGGCAAACGCAAGAAGGGCGGGACTTTCGTCCCGCCCTCCTTGCTTGAAAAAGGAGATTTATGAAAAAGAAACTTGTACTCGTCAGTTAGTTGGAAGAGTTGACAGAAGAACCTGTATTCTCGGACAAAGTCAACTCTACCTGGATGCTCTTCTGGTTGGAAGAACGGTAAACGGTCAGGGTCACCGTGTCACCAGGCTTCTTGTCGGCGATATAGGTGGAAATGGTGTTGGCACTGGTCACCTGCGTATCGTCAATGGCGGTGATCACGTCTCCACGCTGCAAACCGGAATGGGTTGCTGCGTCGCTGGTGACTTCTGTCACATAGAAGCCGGAGGTCAGGCCATAGAAGCTGGCGGTCATCTGGTCAATATACTGGCCGGAGATACCCAGCATGGGACGGTCTTTCACATAACCGTATTCGATCAAATCGCTGACAATGGGCTGAACCGTATCAGAAGGAATGGCGAATCCCAAGCCTTCGTAATCGGTAGCGGCAATCTTGGAAGAGTTGATACCCACCACATAGCCGTTCATGTCCACCAGAGCACCGCCGGAGTTACCGGGGTTGATGGCCGCGTCGGTCTGGATGCAGTTGATGGTATAACCGGTTTCGCTGTTGGTAATAGGACGATTCAAAGCGGACACATAGCCCAAGGTCACGCTGGAATTGAGCTGCATACCGCCGGGGTTGCCCACTGCCATCACTTCATCGGCCACCTGCAGGTCAGAGGAAGAACCAAATTCCGCCGCGGTCAGGCCATCGGCGTCAATCTTGATCACAGCCAGGTCTGTCTGGGTATCTTCGCCCACCAGAGTGGCTTCGTAGGTCAGGCCGTCAGAGGTGATGACCTTCAGGCTGGTGGCCCCGTCAATCACATGCTGGTTGGTGACAATATAACCGTCGTCGGAAATGATGATGCCGGAACCTTCCCCAGCAGGAGAAACCTCGGAGTCACCGGTATCGCTGTAACCAAACATCAGCCCCTGCTGACTGATCTGGTAGTTCTGGATGCACACCACAGAGGGAATGATCTTCTGGGCCACTTCCTGGCGGCTCAGGGAGTCTCCCGTCACCACACTGCTGGTATCCTTGCTGCTGTCATCCAGTTTGTACAAGGTGAAGGCAGCCGTCTTACCGTTTCCAGTGCTTTCCACGTTGACAAGGCCCGTCTGAATCATCAGGGCAAAGGCCCCTACGGACACAAAGGAAATCACCGCGCAGCACAGAACCGCTGCTACAACCCGCAATCCAATTCGCTTTGCCTTTTTGCCGTTTAGCTTCTTTTTCGGCTTGGGCTGCACAGGCGTATAATAGGGAGCCGTGTGCTGGGTTGCTCCGTTCCAGGTGTAACCGCTCTGGGCTTGATTCTGCCCCTGATTTTGCTGGTTCCCGTACTGCCAACCCGTCTGGGTGGGGTAAGGAGTCTGAGTGCCTTGGGGAGCGTTGCCCTGGTAGGGATTGGTCTGCTGGGTGGAACTGCTGTACACCGTTCCTGTAGAGGAATCCTCCTGATGGGCCGTCGCCTCATAAGCGGTAGTTTCGGAAGCCTGACTGTTGCTTTCCTGGGTGGGATTTGTATTTTGATTCAACGCATCGTTGTTTGTCTGATTGGTTTGATTCTCGAAGGGATCATACATAAGCCATTTCTCCTTTCCAAGCTGAGAGGTTTCACTGCAAGGTCTCGCTTGTTCTTGTTCCCTTGTTGTGTCTTTATTATCTCCCGGCTTTGTGAAAAGGATGTGAAGGCTGGCAGACTCTTTGCTGATTTTTTTACAGGAATGGGGAGAAAAACACACCTCTCCCCCATGGGATCCTATTACCCGATCTTATCCAGCAAATGGCTCTTCTTCAGGGCCATGCGCACCGCCGCACACAGGGGCACAGACACCGCCACAGCAATGATGGCATTGATCCCGGAGGTGACAAACTTGGTACCCAGGGCGACCAGCACTGTCTCCAGAGAGCTGCCGATGAGAATGCCTTCGGCAAAGCTCTTGGCCAAGTACAGAATGATATACGTCACACTGCCAGAAATACCCGCCACCACATTGAGCTTGTGATTGTCTGCCCGGTTGTGACCCGCATAGGCCACCAGCCCGCAGACCACCGCCATCATGCCCTTAAACACCAAAGTGAAGGGGGCGGAGAGAATGTCCCCGTAGATGACCACGTCGTACAGACCCGAGCCGATTCCTGCTGCCAGACCGCCTCCCACAGGCCCCAAAATAAACCCGGAAAGCAGGCAGAAAATGTTTCCCAGATGGATCCGTGTCATGCCGAAGGCAGCAGGCACCGGAACACTGAGCATACTGCCTACAAAGACCATGGCCGCAAACACGGCAGCTATAACCACCTTGTAAATCGCCTTATTTTCCTTTGACATTTTGATTACCCCCTGGAGCTCCCCAAAAGCTCCGCTAAATCTTCCTTCCCTTTTTCAAGGGATTCTCTTTTATGCCCGAGCCACTCCCGTACGGCGGGCTGCTTCTGCCACCGCTTTGGCCACTGCAGGCACCACTCCCGGATGGAAAGCAGAGGGAATGATGTTGTTCTCCCCCAATTCCTCTTCGGGGATCAGGTCGGCCAGCGCCTGGGCGGCAGCTACCTTCATTTCATCGTTGATCTCTTTGGCACGCACGTCAAGAGCTCCCCGGAAAATGCCCGGGAACGCCAATACGTTGTTGATCTGATTGGGATAGTCGGAACGGCCGGTACCTACCACACGGGCTCCCGCCGCCAGCGCTTCTTCCGGGAAAATTTCCGGAGTGGGATTGGCGCAGGCAAAGATCACCGGATCCTTGGCCATGGTGCGCACCATGTCTCCCGTCAGGCAACCCGGAGCGGAAAAGCCCATAAACACGTCCGCCCCTTGGATCACATCGGCCAGAGAACCGGTCTTCCGCTGGGGATTGGTCACTTCCGCCAGCTTGGCCTGGGCCTCGGTCATGCCCTCCAGACCCGGTACCAAAGCGCCAATCTTGTCGCAGACCACCACGTTTTTCAGCCCCAAAGCCATCAGCAGCCGGGTGCAGGCCGTACCGGCAGCACCGGCCCCGTTGACCACAGCGGACACTTCCCCAATCTTCTTGCCCACCACCTTCAGGGCATTGAGCATGGCGGAAACGGTGATCACGGCAGTACCGTGCTGATCGTCGTGGAACACGGGGATGTCCAGACGCTCTTTCAGTTTCTGTTCCACCTCGAAGCACCGGGGCGCGGCAATGTCCTCCAGATTGATTCCCCCAAAGGATCCGGCGATCAATTCCACCGTGCGGACAATTTCGTCCACATCCTTGGAGCGGATACAGATGGGGAAAGCGTCGATTCCGGCAAAAGCCTGGAACAGGGCACATTTTCCCTCCATCACGGGCATACCGGCTTCGGGACCGATATCCCCCAGGCCCAACACCGCGGTGCCATCGGTGACCACAGCCACCAAATTGCCCCGGCGGGTGTACTCATAGGACAGGTCTACGTCCTTGTTGATTTCCAAACAGGGAGCCGCTACGCCAGGCGTATAGGCCACGGAAAGGTCCTCTTTATCCTTTAACACACAAGGGGTGGTCACACGAATTTTACCCTTCCACTCCCGATGCATTTCCAAAGCTTTTTTTGCATAATCCACAGTATCTTCCCCCACTTTTCCGAATTTCCTTTTGGGCCTCTTTTGTACCTCGATTATAGCATGACATGGTGCCTCACGCAAGATGACCGCTTGATTTTTTCACCCTGCCTCCCTATAATAGAGCCTGCAAGGAGTGATACAGTATGAACACGCAAGGGAAGCGCTATGACGCTTGCATTTTTGATTTGGATGGGACTTTGGCCAACACCCTGCGTTCCATCGCCTATTTTGGCAATACCACACTGGAAGAATTCGGTCTGCCCACCATTCCCGAAGAGACCTATAAACGCCTGGTGGGAAATGGGGCGGACGTGCTCATGAAGCGAATGCTCCACACCGTAGGCGCCCAATTCCCCGAGGAGACCCTCCGGCGGTTCCGGGCCGCTTACGACCGCCATTACGAAAGCGAACCTATGAAACTGGTAGAGCCCTACCCGGGTATTCCGGAAACTCTGCAAAAGCTCAAGGACCAGGGAATCTTGATCGGCGTGCTCTCCAACAAACCGGATAACATGGCCCGATACATTGTGGACGCCTTGTTCGGAAACCTGCCCCACCAGGTTCACGGTCAACGGGCCGGAATTCCCACCAAGCCCGACCCCACTGCTGTGCTCCACATGGCCGCCGATTTTGGGGTGGCTCCTGAAAAAGTGCTCTATGTGGGCGACAGCGGAGTGGACATGGAAACTGGACGAAACGCCGGCATGGATCCCTGCGGCGTGCTGTGGGGGTTCCGGGATGAGGAGGAGCTTCGTTCCCAGGGCGCCAAATACCTGGTATCCTCTGCCCAGGAACTCTATCGGGTGGCCACCGCCTGACCCAATCCCATCCCCTTCACATTTTCTTTATAAACAAGAAGCGGGCTGCCGCAAGTCTGACCGGTTCCCTTTTGGAACGACCCGGAAAGAAAACAGGGTCTTCTGAGGGAAACCTCATCGGCTTGCAGCAGCCCGCTTTTCCTTGGGAAGGCCCTCAGGCCTCCTTGGGGATCGACTGATTGAATTTATCCAGGGCAAGTGCCGCCACCAGGCCCACCACCAGACAGATCACATTGGCCACGGCCGCCCCTACCGAAGAGGCAAAACTGCCGAAGGGAATGATCACCAAGGTGGCAGCGATGACGATGCCCACAATGGCATGGAACGCATAGGCATAAAAATGCCGGAACAGGGCGTCCACTGCCTTGGCAAGACACAGGATGGTCACCACAGCACCGATGGCCGCCGGCGCCAGCACATGGACATCCAGGTTACCGATGCCGTCCACAAAGGGCGTGTAAAGTCCCAGAGGCATGAGCAGGGTGGAAAAGCTCATGCCGGGAGCGATAATGCTCAGGGCAGCGCAGAAACCGCAGAACAGATACCAGCCGAAGTTGGCCACAATTTCCACGGAGAAGGCATTGAGGGACAGGAGCAGGGCCATCACCACTACAAAGGCCACAACCAGGGAAACCCAACTTCCCTTGGGCCGGCCCTGTTCTCCCGCTTCCCGAAACAGAGAGGGCAGCATTCCGGCAATCAGGCCCACAAAAAGGCACACAGAGGGATCCGGATATTTTTCCAGGAAGAAAGCCAAAATTTTGGCCACCCCCAAAAAGCCCAAAGCTGCACCCACAATCACCGGCAGCAGCCGGGGCACATGGGTTTTAAACTTGTGGATGGGGCTGGACAACAATTCCATCACCGGCTTGTAGATGCCGAACACCACACACAGCACACCTCCGGAGATACCCGGCAGCACCGCGCCTACGCCGATGAGCATTCCCTGCAAAACACGCAACACCAGCCGTAAAACGCCGGTATTTTTTTCTTTCATAGTGGAGAAGTCCCCTTTCTTGTTCGGTAAGTTGGCAGCGCTCTTCCACTGCCGCGTCCCTCTATTATAAAGCCAATGAAGAGGCAGTTCAACCAAAATCGTAAACTTGCTGTTTTTTTCAGAATTTTGTAAGGATTTTCCCCAGATCTCCAGGAAAAATTCCTTCCCGTTGACAGTATTTTCCCGTTCCCTTATAATCGTAGGAGATTCTTTGAGAAAGGGGATGGGCCTATGGTCCAAGTGGTGGGTAGGTTTGCTCCCAGCCCCAGCGGGTTTCTCCACCTGGGCAATCTGTTCTGCTCTCTGATCGCCTGGCTGGCCGCCAAATCCCAGGGAGGAATTCTAGTGTTTCGCAACGAGGACCTGGATCTGGAACGCTCCCGGCCTGCCTTCGCCCTCCAAGCCCAGCGGGATCTGGAACGCCTGGGACTTTCCTGGGAAGAAGGGGGAAACCTGGGAGGCCCTCACGGCCCCTATAACCAGAGCCAGCGCTTTGACTTCTACGCTTCCCAGCTGGAAAAATTGGAACGGCTGGGACTGGTCTATCCCTGTTTCTGCACCCGGGCCCAGCTCCACGCCGCCAGCGCTCCCCACGGGGACGACGGGGAACTGCTCTACAGCGGAGCCTGTCGGAACCTGACACCCGAAGAAATCGAAGAACGGAGAAAGACACGTTCCCCGGCCCTGCGGCTCCGGGTTCCGGCAGAGACCATCTCCTTTACAGACGGACATTACGGACCTCAATCCCAATTTCTCCCCACCGGGTGCGGGGATTTCATTCTCCGCCGGTCCGACGGGATTTATGCTTACCAACTGGCTGTGGTAGCCGACGACGGCGCCATGGGGGTCACTCAAGTGGTACGGGGCAGGGACCTGCTTTCCTCCACTCCCCGACAGATTCTCCTATACCGGCTTCTGGGGTACCCTGTTCCCCAGTTCGCCCACACGCCCCTGTTGCTCTCCTCCGATGGCCGAAGGCTGGCCAAACGGGATGGGGACATGAGCCTTTCCGGGCTGCTTGCCAAAGGCTTTTCTCCCCGGGATGTGGTGGGCGGCCTGGCCTATCTGGCAGGCCTGGTACCGGAACCATGTCCCCTTCTCCCGGAGGAACTGGTTCCCCTGTTTTCCTGGGACAAGCTTCCCAAAGAGGACATTCTCCTGCCACCCCGCCTGTTTCAAAACTGAATCTATCCACGAAAAAAGGGACGGCAGCAGCCGTCCCTTTCTGATTGATGCTTCTTTTTTCTTGTGTTCCGTTATGACTTTGCCACCACAGGAAGGCCGGTCAGATACCGCCTCACCATGTCCAGGGCTTGGCTGGCCGCACAGTGACGGTGCCAGGCACGGGTCTTGGTCCGGCCAATGGGAGAACGCTTTGTCACCCAGGTGTGCTGCCCATCGCTGAGGGCAATGTAGATCAGTCCCACAGGCTTTTCCTCCGTGCCGCCGTCGGGCCCGGCAATTCCCGTGATGCCCACGCCGATATCGCTGCCGGAGCGCCGGACGATCCCTTCCGCCATGGAACGAGCTGTCTCTTCGCTGACCGCTCCATACTGCTCCAGTGTCTCATGGTCTACAGAGAGCAGCATTTCCTTGGCCTCATTGGCGTAGGTAACGCACCCCATATCAAACACCGCAGAGGAACCGGGCACATCGGTAATCCGTTTGGCCAGCAGACCTCCCGTGCAGGATTCCGCTGTGGCCAGCTTCTTTCCCTGCTTTTGCAATTCCTGGACCACCAGCTCCTCCAGGCTCTCCACGTCTACGCTGTATACAAACTCGCCCAGCCGGTCCTTGATCTCCTGGATCAAGGGCTGGCACATCTTGTCGGCCTCCTCTTCGTTGGCCGCTTTGGCCGTTACCCGCAGATAGCACTCCCCTTCCTTGGCATAAGGAGCCAGAGTGGGGTTTTCCCCATTCATCAGGTCGTCCATCATCTGGGCCACTGGGGCTTCTCCACGGCCATAAATGTGGATGTTGTGGGAAACAATCACCGATTCCTGACCTTTCTTCAGATAGGGCACCGCGTAATTGTTCAACATGGGCTCCAGCTCCGAGGGAGGCCCAGGCAACATGATCACCGTGCAGCCGCTCTCCGCCTGAAAGGCGCAGCCCGGGGCAGTGCCGTTGTCATTTTGCAGCACCGTACATCCTTCCGGCAGCCAGGCTTGCTTCGCCTGATTCTCACTGACGTGTTTTTCGTTGAAGTAGTTCTGGATCCGCTCCAGGCTCTCCTGGTGCAGCACCAATTTCTTCCCTGCGGCGGCGGCAGTGGTCTCCTTGGTCAAGTCGTCGGTGGTGGGCCCCAGCCCTCCGGTCATAATCAGCAGGTCACTGCGGGAAATGGCCGTTTCCACCGCCAGTTTCAGCCGCTCCACATTGTCTCCCACCACAGCGGAGTAGAGCAGGTTGATGCCCAGACCCGAAAGGGCCTTGGCCACAATGGCCGTATCCGTGTTGACCACCTGGCCCAAAAGCAGCTCGGTTCCTACAGATATCACTTCAGCATTCATGGGAATGTCCCTCCTATTCCTAATTCTCATTCTTTTTCCCACCAGGGAGCCACTCTCCTTGGCAGTCTTTCTTCCCTTACGGCGTAATCTGCCGGGTCTCCAACTCCTCCAGAGACTCCGCCAACAGGGCTTCCCCGTCAATGGCCTTCTCCCCATCTTCCACAAAGTGGAGAATGGGTTTGGTCCGGGGATGCTTGGGTGTGAAGATGGTACAGCAATCTTCATAGGGCTCGATGGAGGTGTCATAGGTGTCAATCCGGCGAGCCAAGGCCACAATCTCTGACTTGTCCGTGCCGATCAGGGGACGGAACACGGGCATAGTGGCTACGGCATCGGTACAGGCGATGGCCTGAATGGTCTGACTGGCCACCTGTCCCAAGCTCTCTCCGGTAATCAGAGCAGAACAGCCCTCTTCCCGGGCCACTCGCTCCGCCGCCCGCAGCATGAACCGGCGCAAGATCACGGTGGACAGTTCCTCCGGGCACTTGTCCCGAATCTCCTCCTGGAGATGGGTGAAATTCACGGTGACCAATTTGATCCTCCCCGCATAACGGCTCACCTTTTTCAGCAGCCGAACCACCTTCTCGTGGGCCAGCTCACTGGTATAAGGGGGGCTGGCAAAGTGGACGGCAGTGAGCTCCCCTCCCCGCCGGGCCATCATCCAGGCCGCCACAGGGCTGTCCAGGCCACCGCTGATCAAAATGGCCGCTTTGCCCCCGGTTCCCACCGGGATGCCGCCTGCTCCAGGCTTGGTATCCCCGTGGACAAAAGCGTACTGCTCCCGAACCTCCACCCGGACCACCAGGTCGGGGTTGTGGACGTCCACCTGCAAGTGGGGGAATTTTTCCAGCAAAAAGCCGCCCACCTCTGCGGAGATCTCCGGAGATTTGTAGGGGAACTTTTTATCGCTGCGCTTACACTCCACTTTGAAGGTAGAGATTTCTTCCAACTGGTCGGCCAGGTATTCGGCGGCACGCTCCTGGATCTTCCCCA
>UQQZ01000005.1 GCA_900543305.1 uncultured Oscillospiraceae bacterium | reverse complement strand
TGGCCCATTTTTCGGGATTCTTAGACCCCTTTGCCCGGTTGTTTGGCCTGGATGGGGTGATCTTGCTGGCTTTTATCTTGGCGCTTCCTGCTAACGAGCTGGTGTTGCCCCTGCTTCTCATGACCTATCTGTCCCAGGGCTCCTTGGTAGAGATGAATGACCTTGCGGCTCTCCATACCCTGTTGCAGCAAAATGGCTGGACCTGGGTGACCGCCTTGTGCGTCATGGTATTTTCCCTGTTCCATTGGCCCTGTTCCACCACTTGCTGGACCATCTGGAAGGAAACCAAAAGTTTGCGGTGGACGGTGTTTTCCTTTTTGCTTCCCACCGCTTTTGGATTGGGGATCTGCTTCCTGATCGCCACAGTGGCCAGAGGGTTTGGCATGGCGTAAATGCGGGAAAGAACTGGCGGAAGAACGGTTTTCGATTGACAAACGAAAAAGACTGGGGTATGATAGGGCCCGTTGGGACTCCGGGTGTCCGCGGGCTGACCCCGCGGCCGAACACAGGAACAGGGGTGAAATTCCCCGGCGAACCCGTCGCCGTGAGAGCGGAGCGAAGTTTCAGGAAGGCTGCTCGTCTTCTTAGCTGCCACTGGCCCGAGAGGGTTGGGAAGGTGAAACCTCGTGCTGGACGCTTGAGCCGGAAGACTTGCCCGGAAAGGCCGTACAAAAGCCACGGGTTCTTGGCGCATTGTACAGGAAGGGCTGGGAGATATTCCCGGCCGGTTTTTCCTGCCCATTTCTTCCGGATACCGGCGCCAGGGTTTCGGGAAAATGAGCTGCCGTCCCTCAAATCTAACATTTTAGAAATGAGGTTACAGAAATGAAACACACCAAACACATTCTCCGCACAGGCGGTGCCCTTTTGTTGAGCTTACTGCTGGTTCTTTCCACCTTGGCCGGATGCTCTGACAGCGGAAACAATTCTTCTTCTACGGTTTCGGTTTCCTCTACGGTGAAAGAGACTTCCAGTTTGGCCTCCGAAACCAGTGAGGTTTCTGCGGAGCCTTCTTCTCAGAGCAGCGGCGTGGACAGTGAGTCTTCCCAGGAAGCCGAGACCAAAGAGATCACCTTGAAGGTGGTTCACGGAGACGGCTCTGAGAAGGACTTCACCATTTCCACCAGCGCGGAAACTCTGGGCGAAGCGTTGGAAGAGGAAGGATTGATCGAAGGGGAACAGAGCAGCTACGGGCTGTTTATCACCACTGTGGACGGAGAGACTGCCGACGATTCCAAGCAGGAGTGGTGGTTCCTGAGCAAAGATGGCGAAGCCAGCACCACCGGCGCTGACTCTACGGAGATCAGTGACGGGGAAACCTATGAGCTCACTTTGACGGTGGGATACTGATGAGACGCCGTCTC
Source organism: uncultured Oscillospiraceae bacterium (assembly GCA_900543305.1). GTDB lineage: Bacteria > Bacillota > Clostridia > Oscillospirales > Acutalibacteraceae > Acutalibacter. The sequence continues at coordinate 56,242 of UQQZ01000005.1, read as the reverse complement.
ACTGACCTGTGCCTGATGGCCATGATGGGCGTGCTGCTGGTGATCTCCAAAGAGGTGCTGGCCTTTCTGCCCAACGTGGAATTGGTAAGCCTGTTGACCATCTTGTTCACCCTGGTCTTTCGAAAACGGGTGATCGGGGCGCTGGGGGTATTTCTTCTGTTGGAAGGGGTGCTCTACGGCTTTGGCCTTTGGTGGCTGATGTACCTGTACATTTGGCCTTTGCTGGCCTTGTTGACCTGGTTCTTCCGCTGGATGAAGCACAGTTGGCAGTGGGCGCTGTTTTCCGGGATCTATGGGCTGGCATTTGGATCTCTCTGTGCTCTGGTGTACTTGCCCATGGGCGGTTTTTCCATGATGATCGCCTGGATCATCAGCGGCTTGACCTTTGACCTGTTTCACGCAGGGGGGAATTTTCTTCTGGCGCTTTTGCTCTATTATCCCCTGCGCAAGGCATTGGACGCATTGGACCGTCGTCTTCCCGTTTCATAAAAAGCATAAAATCCCCGCAGGCGTGCAGATTATGCCTGTGGGGATTTTTTGTTTCGCAGAGCAAAATTTTAGGCGGGAAGAGGGTTGAGCAGCCACACTCCGGCATTGAGATATCCGGCAAAAGCCACCCAAAGCAGATAGGGGACCATGAGCCAACCGGCAATGGTATCCTCTTTGAAAAATCGCAAGGTGGTCAGAAGGATCAGAATCCACAGGGCCAAAAGCCAGAAGAAAGCCAAGGCGTAGTTGCCCATGTTAAAGAAAATCAAGGTCCAGAAAAAGTTAAAAGCCAACTGGATCCCGTAGAGAATCAGCGCTCCATTGCGGCCGGTCCCATCCTCCATCCAGACCCGGTAGGCGGCAATGCCCATCAGCAAAAACAGTATGGACCAGACCACCGGGAAAAGCCATCCAGGTGGGGAAAGAGGCGGTTGTTTCAGCGCCCCATACTGTTCCATGGAATCTTTGGTCAGCAGGGCGGAAAGACCACCTACCCCCAAGCTGATCAACAAACTGAGCAGCAGCGGTTTTAACTTGATCATGGAAAAACTCATCCTTTCTGGCTGGGATCCGATCTCAGTATATGCGGGACCGGGTGAAAACATACGGCCCTCTTACAGATAGGGTTGGACCTCTTGGGCCAGGTGTTCTTCCAGGCCAATCAAACGTTTGGCAATATCCTTGGCTTTTTCCTCGGCGGCCTCATACTGGTTTAAATATCGTCCCAGGGATTTGACGCCCATGTTGCACCCATCGGTGATCAAATCCGCCACGGTTTTGTCGCTTTTCTCCAGGCCGAGTTTCACGTTGGTCTTCATCCAGGACATGCCTTTGGCCACAGGGCTGGGCTCTTTTCCCTCGTCTCCGTAGTGGGCCAGCATGGAATGGGTTTCGTCGCCCAGCTTACTGTGGGCGGAGCGGCTTTTTTCCAGGGAGGTCCGAAGCTGGGGACTGGTCACCTTGGGAAGGACCTCGTCGATGGAGCTTACCCCCATTTTGATTCCGGAATTGCATTCCCGCAGCAATTTGATGGTATCTTCTTCGATCATGACAGATTCCCCTTTGCAAAGATTTTCTTGGTTTAGTATGGCCGTGTTTTGGGGGATCATTCTGAGAGAAGCCTGTTGACAAGGAAAAATGGTTCAGCTATAATGCTTGGGAAAACGGCGGCGACTGAGCGAAAAAAGGGAGTAGATTCATGGAAAAATATGTGAGGGACTCTTACACGGAACAGGTACAAATTCTGTCCCAATCCAGTTTGAACGGATATAAACGATTGTTTGGCGGAAGATTGATGGAGTGGATCGATGTGGTGGCAGGAGTCGTGGCCCGCCGGCATTCCAACCGGAACGTGACCACTGCTTCGGTGGACAATCTCCGCTTTGAAGGGCCGGCTTATGGCAATGAGACCATCGTGCTGTGCGGCTGTATCACCTATACGGGACGCACCTCTATGGAAGTGTGCGTCAGAACGTATGTGGAGGAGCTCAGTGGGAAAAAACGGCTGATCAATGTGGCATATCTGGTTATGGTAGCCCTGGACGAAAACGAGCATCCTGTAGAGGTGCCCCGGCTGGTATTGACCACAGAAGAGGAGAAGCGGGAATGGGATGCTGCCCAAGCCCGGTATGAGTACCGGAAAAAATGCCGCCGTGCAGAGCGGGAAGCCCTGAAGAAAACGCAATGAAAAAAGAGGGAGATTCTCCCTCTTTTTTCATATTCCCAGGATTCTGGCCAGAGAAGCCAGCACAAAACAAAGTGTCACCCCCCACAGGGTAGGGAGAAGAAACGCCACCCCAGTCCATTTAAGGCTTTTTGTCTCTTTCCAGACCGTAAGACAAGTGGTGGAGCAAGGCCAATGAAACAGAGAAAAGATCATGACGCACAATGCCGTGACCCAAGTCCATCCGTTTTGCACCAGTAGGCCGTGGAGGGCAGTCAGATCTCCCGTATCCACCAAGGTGCCTTGGGACAAGTAAGTCATAAGGATCAAAGGGAGAACCAATTCGTTGGCGGGAAGGGCCAAAAGGAACGCCAGAAGGATCACTCCGTCCAGACCGATGACTCTGGCAAAGGGGTCTAAAAAGCTGGCGCAGTGGGAAAGAAGGCTTTCACCGTTCCATACCAGATTTCCCAAACACCAGATCACCACTCCGGCAGGAGCGGCCACGGAGGCTGCCCGAGCCAGAACGTGAAGAGTGCGATCTAAAATGGAACGCACCAGAACCTGCCCCACCTGAGGTTTCCGGTAAGGGGGAAGTTCCAGAGTAAAGGAGGAAGGCACGCCGCGCAAAAGAGTGTTGGAAAGGAGCCGAGACGCTGCCAGACTCATGGCGATGGAGAGAAGAATCAAGCAAGTCAGCAGGAGTACGCCCAGCCCTGACGCCCACCCTACTGCAAAGAAGAGGGAGATTAAGGTGACCAGCAAGGGCAGACGCCCATTGCAGGGGATAAAGCTGTTGGTGAGCAGGGCAATCAGCCGTTCTCTGGGAGAGTCAATAATCCGGCACCCTACCACGCCGGCCGCGTTGCATCCAAATCCCATGCAGGTGGTCAACGCCTGCTTTCCACAGGCGCCGCAGCTCTGAAAGCACCGGTCCAAATTAAAGGCTACCCGGGGCAGGTAACCCAGATCTTCCAGGAGTGTAAACAGGGGGAAGAAGATGGCCATGGGTGGAAGCATAACAGCTACCACCCAGGCCAAGGTGGTGTAGGCTCCATCCACCAACACTCCGGTAAGCCAATCGGGAGCATTCCAGGAAAGGAACCATTCCCGCAGCCGGTCTCCCACCCAAAATAGTCCGTCACTGAGCTGCTGGGAGGGGACATTGGCTCCGGTCATGGTCAACCAAAGAATGAATAGCAACAGCAGCCCCATGACGGGAAACGCTGTCCATCGCCCGGTCAAAATCCGGTCCAGTTTCCTGTCTCGGGAACTGTATCCCTTGCCCAGTCCTGTAACAGTACGCCGGCTGACAGTTTCTATGGTTTCTCCCAAGGTTTCCGCAATCTGGTCGGAGATGGCTTGGGAAGATTGCTCTTTCCAGGCCTCCTCTAAGATGCCTTGAATGGATGTATCTTCCCAGGGGGATTCTCCTAAACCGGAGCACAAAGCCTCTCGGGCAGCAGGGTCGCCTCCTTCCAAAAGGCGCAGGGAGAGCCAACGGCTTTGCACTTGGTCTCCCCAGCGTTTTTCCACCAGAGGGCAAAGCCGGTCCAAGACAGCCTCAATGGCCTGGGGATAGTGCAGGGGAGGGGGCAATCTGGGAGTTTCCCCGGCGGCCACTTTGGCGGCTGTGGCCATGAGGGACGAGAGGCCTTTCCCACGGCGGGCAGAAGCCCCCACAACCGGCACTCCCAGGATCCGGGATAATTTTTCTAAGTCCACCTGAATTCCCCGTGCTTCCGCTTCATCCAGCAGGTTGACGCATACCACGGTTCGGGAAGTGATCTCCAGAACCTGCAGCACCAAGCCCAAACCCCGTTCCAAACAGGTGGCGTCACAAACCACGATGACAGCGTCCGCTCCCCCAAAGGAAAGAAAGTCTCTGGCAGCTTCTTCCTCCGGCGAGTGGGACAACAGAGAGTAGCATCCCGGAAGGTCCACCAGCCGGTATATTTCCCCCTGAAATTGGCAATATCCTTGGGCATTGGCCACGGTTTTGCCTGCCCAGTTTCCCGTATGTTGATGGAGACCAGTCAAACCGTTAAAAACGGTGCTTTTTCCCACATTGGGGTTTCCGGCCAGGGCAATGGTCCATCCGGGTTCCCGGTGGATGGTATGTTCAAAAAGTCCCACGGTATCACACTCCCTGAAAGAAAGATGGAAAAAGCGCCCGCTCCGGGCGGCCCCGAAGTCGGGCGCGAACGCGCGATCAATAGAGCAAAACAGCCTGGGCATCCCTGCGGCGGAGAGCAATGACCGCTCCGCGAACCCGATAGGCGGCGGGATCCCCCAGAGGACTGATTCCCACACACTCCACGAAAGCTCCGGGTACCATTCCCAAGTCTTGGAGACGGCGGCGCATGGAGCTTGTGGTGGTCAATCCCTGCACTTGCCCCTGCTGCCCTGCCCGAAGCTGGGCCAAGCTTGGTTCTTCCTCCACTTTAGTCCCTCCTTTTTCCCAAGGGGTGGAACCCCTTTACCATCACAGTATTCGCCAGTAATGCCACTTGTGACAGGTGAAAAGGAGGGACGCAGAAAAAGTCCTTTGTGGAATCAGTAGAAAGACGGTTTCAAATAATTGAAAGAGTTGGAATCTACAGGAGAAAATGGGGGAAACTGGCCAAAGAAACAGGGGAAAATTGGCAGGTTTTATTATTGACATATGTCCAAAACAAGGGTATTATTAGGGCAACGGGACTGTTGGAAAGGAGGGTGCGCATTTGGCCAGACCCAGTAAATGCCGTTGCATATGTTCCATGCCCCAGGTGACAGAATTTCTGCCGAAGGGGGTCAAGGGAGCGGAGCCTGTAATTTTGGGGCTGGACGCCTATGAGGTGATTCGCCTTTTGGACTACAGGCACTACACTCAGGAAGAGTGCGCGGTCCGGATGAACATTTCCCGCACCACAGTCACTCGGATTTACGAGGAAGCCCGGGGAAAAGTGGCGGAGGCCCTTGTAACAGGCAGGCCTCTGGTGATCCAGGGCGGTGACGTGATGGTTTGCACAGCCCCACGGCCGGAATGTGCCGGGGAACCTTATTGCTGCCACAGGCAGGGAAAGGAAGGATAACATGAAAATTCTGGTGATCGGCGGCGTAGCCGCTGGGACGAAAACCGCAGCCAAATGTAAGCGGGAGGACCGTTCCGCCCAGGTGACATTGATCACCAAGGGCGCAGACATCTCCTATGCAGGCTGTGGACTGCCCTATTATGTAGGCGGGTCCATTGAGGACAAGAGCGAACTGATTGTGAATACCCCGGAAAAATTCCAGGGACTCACCCAGGTGGAGGTTCGCACCCTGCGGGAAGCTGTTGCGGTAGATCCCCAGGCGCAGAAGGTGACGGCCAAGAATCTGGAAACCGGAGAGACGGAAGTTTACGAGTACGATGAACTGGTCATTGCAGTGGGGGCGTCTGCGGTACTGCCTCCTCTGGAGGGAACAAACCTGTTTGGCGTATTCCGGATGCGCACCCCGGACGACGCCATCTCCATGCGGGATTACCTGGAAGCTCAGGGAGTCAAGCGTGCCGTGGTAGTAGGCGGCGGCTTTATTGGCCTGGAGCTGACGGAAAATCTGCTGGACCGTGGGATCGCCGTCACGGTGGTGGAAGCGGAAAACCAGCTGATGCCCGGTGTTCTGGATTCTGAGATGAGCGCCTTTGTTAAGCGGAAGCTTCAGGAGCGGGGAGTACGAGTCCTGACCGGCACCAAAGCGGAAGCCGTTCTGGGAGAAGGCTCCGTTTCCGGTCTGCGCACCACTGCTGGCCAGATCTCCTGCGGGGCAGTTGTGTTCTCCGTGGGCATCCGTCCCAACACGGGATTCCTGCAGGATACCGGATTGGAAATGGTGAAGGGTACCCTGGTAGTGGACGAAAAGCTCCACACCAACCTGCCCCACATCTACGCTGCTGGCGACTGCGCCCTGGTGAAGAACCGCCTTACTGGGAAGCCTCAGTGGTCCCCCATGGGTTCCTCTGCCAACCTGGAAGGCCGTACTCTGGCCCAGGCAGTGACCGGTAAAGAGGTCAACTATCCTGGCGTGTTGGGTACCGGTGTGGTGAAACTGCCCGGACTCAACTGTGGCCGGACCGGTTTGACGGAAGCAGCTGCCCGGGAAGCCGGTTATCAGGTAATCACCGCTCTGTCGGTCTGCGATGATAAGGCCCATTACTATCCGGGAGCCGATTCTTTTGTGACGAAGCTCATCGCCGATCAGGAGACCCACCGGCTTTTGGGTATTCAGGTACTGGGTGCCGGTGCGGTGGATAAGATGGTGGACCTGGCGGTTCTGGGAATTTCCATGGGCGCCAAGGTGGAAGACTACGACAACCTGGACCTGGCCTATGCGCCTCCCTTCTCCACGGCGATTCATCCCTTTGTCCAGGCAGTTTGTGTCCTGGAAAACAAGCTGTGCGGAGATCTGGTCAGCATGACGCCTGCGGAGTATGCAGCGGGCGCTGCGGAAGGTTACACTGTTTTGGATGTAAATCCCCAGCCTACCATTCGGGGTGCGCTGTTTGTGGATCTGGCAAAGGTCAATGGTCCCTTGGAAGGCGTTGCCAAGGACGAAAAGCTTCTGCTGGTCTGCGCCAAGGGCAAGCGTGCCTACTTCCTGCAGAACCGCCTGCGTTACTATGGATACACCAACACCAAGGTGCTGGAAGGCTCCACTTACTTTAACGAGGTGCGGGTCAAGGCAGCTGGTGCCACGGTTTCCCCCGAAGAGGTTACCCGGGTCAAAGGTCTTGGATTCCTGTGGGACAAGAATACGCCCGACTGCTTTAATGGTCGAGTGATCACTCGCAACGGCAAGATCACCGCTGAAGAAATGCGGGCTATCACCGAGGCTGCCGAGCGTTTTGGCAACGGTCAGGTGACGATGACCTCCCGTTTGACCATGGAAATCCAGCATGTGCCCTTCGATAACATTGAGCCCCTGCGTCAGCTTCTGGCTCAGGCTGGCTTGGAGACAGGCGGTACCGGCTCCAAGGTGCGTCCTGTGGTTTCCTGCAAGGGCACTACTTGCCAGTACGGTTTGATCGATACCTTTGCCCTCAGTGAAGAGATTCACGAGCGGTTCTACCATGGTTACAGCGGGGTCAAGCTTCCCCACAAGTTCAAGATTGCCGTAGGCGGTTGTCCCAATAACTGCGTGAAACCCGATTTGAACGATTTGGGCGTCATTGGTCAGAAGGTGCCGGAGATCAATCTGGACAAATGCCGCGGGTGTAAGGTGTGCCAGGTGGTCAACGCATGTCCCATCAACGTGCCTGTGGTCAAGGATGGCAAGGTGGTCATCGATGACAATGCCTGCAACCATTGTGGCCGTTGTGTAGGCAAGTGTCCCTTCAAGGCTGTAGAGGGCTTTACTAGCGGCTACCGCATCTATATTGGCGGTCGTTGGGGTAAGAAGGTGGCCCATGGCCGTTATTTGGACAAGGTGTTCACCGACAAGGAAGAAGTCCTTCAGGTGATTGAGAAAGCCATTCTTCTGTTCCGGGAACAGGGAAATACCGGCGAGCGCTTTGCCGATACCATTGCCCGGCTGGGCTTTGAGAACGTTCAGGAACAGCTTCTCTCCAATGATCTGTTGGAGCGGAAGGAGCAGAACCTGGCCGCTCAGAAGCATTTGAAGGGCGGAGCCACCTGCTAAAGTGAAATCAAAGTAATAAATAGAAGGAGGGGTGCAGTTTCCACTGCATCCCTCTTTTTTGCTCCAAAAAAATTCCCCGGGAAACTTCCCGGGGAACAGATGTGTTAGGATTTGGCAACGGGCTGTGGCTTGGGAGCCAATTCTTGACCAATGTTCAGAATGTGATCTCCGATTCGTTCGAAGTCCGTCAGCATTTCCGAATACAGGGTACAAGCTTCATCGGAACAGGTCCCTTCCCGAAGACGGACCATTTGGTTTTGCCGGAACTGCAAGGTCATGTCATCGATTTTCTGTTCCAAACCATAGACCTTTTCCAAGACGTCCTGGGGCACTCGGCTCATATCACCCAGGATCCGGATGGATTCCAAGCTGGTCTCCCGCATTTGCTGAATCTCTTCCCGGGCCTGGGAGGAGAACCCAATGCGTTTTTCCTGAAGCAGTTTGGTGTACTCACAGATATTCACGGCGTGGTCGCCGATCCGTTCCAGGTTGCTAGAGATTTTGAAGAAACCACTGACTTGTTCAGAGTCACGTTCGTTGTTTTCATAGACGATGATATGGGAGATATACCGGGAGATTTCCTTGTTGAGGTAGTCGATATACTCTTCGGTTTCCTCCACCTTATCCAAGCGGTCGGGAGCCCGTTCCAAAACGGCCCGGAAGCTCTCGTCTACATTTTCCAGGACCATACCTGCCATGCGGGCCAACTCATGCTGAACGCCGTTCAGGGCGATAGCGGAGGTACCGATATGACGCTCCGCAGAAGCTTCTAAAGGTTTGATATACATCAGGCAATGGACACCGCTTTCTGCAGCTTCTGTGGCCCGTTCCGGAAGGATCCGGGTGGAAAGCTTTGCCAGATAAGTGCCAAAGGGCAGCAGCAGCAAGGTGGTGACAATGTTGAAGAGCGTATGGGTGTTGGCAATCTGAGCGGAGGGATTCCCGGGCGTCCAAGAGACAATCAGGTCCGTCAAAGGCGTCAGAGAGAACACAATGGTGAACAGCGTGGTGCCGATCACATTGAACATCAGATGAATGATGGTAGCACGCTTGGCGTTGCGGCTGGTGCCGATGGAGGCAAGTACAGCGGTGATGCAGGTGCCGATATTCTGTCCAAAGAGCACGAACACGGCGCTGTCCAGGCCGATGAGTCCACTGGTAGCCAGGGCCTGCAAAATGCCCACAGAAGCGGAGGAGGACTGGATGACGGCAGTAAACAGGGCGCCGGCCAAAATGCCCAAAATGGGATTCTTGAACTGGGTCATCAGGCTGACAAACGCCTCGGATTCCCGCAAGGGCATCATGGAGGAACTCATCATATCCATGCCGATGAAGAGAATGCCAAGACCGGCGATAATCTGTCCATAATATCGGACAATTGGTTTCTTCAGAAATACAACCAGCACCACACCCGCAAAGGCAAACAAGGGAGCGATTGCACCGGCGTCCAAAGCGATCAGCTGGCCGGTGATGGTGGTGCCGATGTTGGCGCCCATGATGACCCAGACAGCTTGACGCAACGTCATCATGCCGGAGTTGACGAATCCCACCACCATGACCGTGGTGGCAGAGGAGGACTGGATGACGGCGGTAATCACCGCGCCTACCAGAACGCCCAAAATCCGGTTGGAGGTCAACCGTTCCAGAATTCGTTTCATCCGGTTGCCGGCGGCGGCTTCCAGGCCGGAGCTCATCATCTGCATTCCGTATAGGAAGAGAGCCAGGCCGCCCAGCAGAGACAGCACATTTGTAATACTCATAACCTCAATGCCCCTTTTCTCTCAGAATCTTCCCTGGACCTTAACAAAGTACGGAAAAGAGAAAAGCACGGCGGGCACCTGCTGCGAAAGCAATAGGCGCTGTGCCGTGCTCTGTTAAACTTTGAACCATTCTCCTCGATTCCACTGCCCGGTGGCAGTGCGTTTTCCGTCGCGGTCCATGTTCATTCTCCTTGTGACTTCCCACATTTTTAAAATACTACAAAAATATTATAAATGGGACGCCGCAAAAGCACAAGTTCTTTTCTTGTATTTTACGAAAATTTAACACAGTGGTTTTAGCAGTACAAAAATCCGTACACTCTTGGAAAGACGGTTCAAAAGAGCAAATTTGCCAATAAAAGCAAGGCCAACATGGCCACATTGCTGAGGGTGAACCAAAGAAAGTATTTCCGGCGTTCCTTGGGATATTCCTTTGCCAGAAATTTATAGGAAATAAGGCTGGCCATGGAGGCGATCAAAGTGCCCAGGCCACCCAGATTGCAGCCGATAATGAGATCTTCCCATTGGGTGGTAAACCCGGAGAGAAGCAGGGCGGCAGGCACGTTGCTGATCACTTGGCTTGCCAGAACGGAGACCGGTACCACGAATCCGTCCAGGATAGAGGCGAGAAATTGCTGGAAAAAGGGGATAGCAGCCAAATTGCCCGTAAAGATAAAGAAGGCGGCAAAGGTTCCCAAAAGGGAGTAATCCACTGCCTTGAGGACCTTTCTGTCCTTGATCAGAAGAAAGACCAAGACAATGGCCGCGATGATCAATGGGGGAACCAGACCGAAGATTCCCAGAAGGCAAAGACCGAATCCCAAGGCATACAGGTCCAGAGACAGTGGGCTTCCCAGTTGGGCATCCACCTCAACGGGGATCACAGGTTGAGACCGGTAGCAGAGAATCCAGAGAACCAGACACAAGGCGGAGATGACGCTGTAAGGGAGCATAATCAGACAGAGAGTTCCAAAGCCCATGCCGGATTGGGAATACAGATAAAGATTCTGAGGATTTCCCATGGGAGTCAACATGCTGCCCAGGTTGGCAGCCAGGGTTTGCATGGCAACCAAGGGTACCACCAAATGTTCCTGCCGGGCCAGTTTGAGCACCGTGATGCCGAAGGGCACAAAGGTGATTAGGGACACGTCGTTGGTGATGACCATGCTGCAAAAAAAGGGCAAAAAAACGAGAGCTAAAAGCATGGTCCGAGAGGTGGAAGTGCGCTTGAGCAGGGAACTTCCCACAAACTGAAAGAGCCCTTCCTTCTGGAATCCTTTCATCACCGCCATCAGGCTGAACAGCAGAGCCAGGGTATCCCAATCGATGTAAGAGAAATAGTCGAGGCTGGGGGGGACAAAAAAGGCGGAGACCACCGCCAAGACTACGGCTGCGGTGAGCACCACCTCCCCCCGCACAAAAGCGAGGATTTTTTTCATTTGACTCACCGCCTCAGCTGTTTCCCAAGGCAGCCAGTTTTTGGAACAGGTCCGCAAAAAGCTTGTCTCGATGGATGGAGTAAACGTATTTCACAGGATGGCGTGTTCTGTCAAAGCTGTAGTGGTTGTCATACTGGAAGATGGGACGGGGCTCCAACCGATCCTCCATAAAAGCTTTGTTCACCAGCCAACCCACAGCAGTTACATCCCAGATAGGACGGCTCCAGCAAGGGCCCGATCCAGCCGCCCGCTCCGACTCTTCCACAATGGAAACCAGATAGTCGCATAGAGCGTTCTTTCCTTTTAGGTGGAATTCCAATTCGGGACCGGAAGTGTGGAAGGTGGAAACAACTCCTTGGCAGGGAAGCTGAACCACAGCGGCGCCGCAGCCGAAGACCACCCGGTCTGCCGCCACATCCTGCCAGGCGTTGAATTCCTCATTGTGGGGCCAGTGCCAAGCGTGCCCTCCCAGCCAAACCACCACGATCCGGGAGGCAATCTCCGGGTTTAGCAGCAAGGCGGAAGCCACATTGGTGATAGCCCCAATGGCCACCACATACAGAGGATGTTCCGGAGAATATTCCATAGCCCGCTGTGCCAGGTCCTGGGAAGCGGGGGAGGAAACCGGGGTGTTTTCATCGGGAAGATACCCGGTGGCACCTTTGAATACCACCTGACGGTACTGGGTGCAATGGGCCAACTCCAATAAGCGGAGAATTTCCTGGTAACTTTTTTCCATGCCGTCCTGAGGGCCGCTGGAATTGTCGTTGAAGAAGGGAGCGGCGTAAATGGCTTTTGTGTGGAGCTTGTCCGAAGAAGCCAACAAATAGGACAGAGCAAACTGGTCATCGATTTCATTGGCGGTGTCCGTGTCCAGAACCACGTCCACCGGGCCTTCCGGGCGTTCCAGGCGACGAAGCAGAGAAGGCAAGTCTATGGTTTGATCCCACATAAGTATAACACTCCTCAAGTTGATGCTGAGGGCATTGTACCACAATCTGGGAGGCAAGTCCAGCAGGGCGGGACCATTTGCCGGTCTCATGGGGGAGATTTCTGAAGAAACAAAAGCCGGCGGATGATTCCGCCGGCAAAGTGAATGCAATATGTATTTACGGTTGGAAAGCGTCCACAGAGAAAAATTCCGTCAACGGTTTTTTCTCCCTGCGGACAGGATCCCCTTCGGGGTATCCCATGGGGAAAACGCCGGCTACCAGGTAGTCTTCCGGAATTCCCAAAAGTGCTTTGACTTGATCCTGATAGAAGGCTCCAATCCAGCACCCAAAGATTCCCTGTTCTGCGGCTTCCAAACACATGAAAGCCAGGGAGATGGTGCAGTCTGTGCCCCGGGCGGATTGGCCGCAGAGCATAGTCCGTTCCTGGTCGGCGCAGACTACCAGAACCACAGGAGCTTCCCCAATAAAGGTTTGTCCACGACAGGCTTGGCTGCGCACCTGACGATCCTTGACCACTACCACCTTGACCCGCTGCTGATTGCTGGCAGTGGGAGCCAGCCGGCCCGCATCCAGAATTTTCTGAAGCTTTTCCTCTTCCACTTCCCGGGGAGCAAAGCTCCGCAGAGAATACCGGTCCAAAATGGCGTCCATGACGTCCATGAAATCTCCTCCTTTAGGCTCACAGAATTTTCATGATTTCCGACGGCGTTTTCCCCTGGCGGCTCCACTCCATGATTTGCTGTAACCTGGGAGTGGCATAGGAGAAAAAGTGTTTGAGTCCCTGGCACAGGAAGGAGTGGTTGGTTTCTCCGTCCTGAGAGAGGGAAAATCTGTCTTTGGGGCAGTCGCCTCCACAAAATTGATACCAGGGGCATTCTTTGCATTCCCGGGTGAGGGTGGAACATTTTGCTTCCCCAAAAGCCAACTGGCGAGGCGTGTTGGCCAAGTCCCCCAACTTGCCGGTGAGCAGGTCCCCCAACCGGTGTTCCCGGTCCACAAAATGGTCGCAGGCATAGACGCCTCCGTCCTCCTCCACAATCAAAACTCTGCCGCAGGTGGGAGACATCCAGCAGAGACTGGGGGCCCCGCCGGCCAAAATTCTGGCCATTTCCGCGAAGAGCTGGACGTCCAGCTTCCCCAGGTCCTCCCGGACCCAAAGGTCGAATACCCGGCACAGGAAATCACCGTATCCCTGGGGCGTGACGGAGGTGGGGGCCATACTCCCATCGGGCATCCGCACCACAATGGGGATAAATTGGATCCAGCCGCTGCCCAGATCCCGCAATGCCCGATAAACCTCCTCTGGGTTTTTCAGACTTTCACTGTTGACCGTACAGAGCAAATCTGGCCGGATACCTGCGGATTTCAGCCGTTGGGCCGCACGTTTCACCCGATCAAAGGTTGGGGAGCCTGACAAATCCCGGCGGTTGGCGTCGTGGGTCACTTGATCTCCATCCACGCTGAGTCCCACATCAAAGTGATTTTCTTTGAGAAAACGGCACCACTTCTCGTTGAGGAGAAGACCGTTTGTCTGGAGGTTGTTCCATACCTGCCATCCCTTGGGCAGGTATTTTCGTTCCAACTCCAGAGCTTTTTCATAAAACTCCAATCCAGCCAAAGTGGGTTCTCCCCCATGCCAGGTGAAGGAAACCACCGGTCCTGGGTTGGACTCTATGGTCTGGCGGATCAGCCGTTCCAAGAGTCCGAAACTCATGCGGGTCTGCTTCGAGTGGGTGGAAAACTGCCCTTTGTCCAGGTAATAGCAATAAGAGCAGTGCATATTACACCGGGAACCCACAGGTTTTGCCATGATCACGAAGGGGAGAGATTCTTGTGGGGCGGTCATTTCAGGTAACGTTGGAAGAAGTCAAGGACTTTTTCCAGGGAATCCATGGCCTGTTCTTGGCGGTACATGGGCCTGTCGTAGTACCACATGCCGTGTCCTGCCCCGTCATACCGGTGGAATTCGTAATTCTTGCCCAGTTCCTTCAAGCGAGCTTCCAGCCGGTCCACGTCTTCGGGAGTGGGGTTTTTGTCCTCGTTTCCAAAAATACCCAACAAGGGGCAGTTGAGCTGTTCCGCGTAATCCAAAGGCTGGACCGGCCGCTGGGGAGACAGGTCTTCGGGCTTGCAGACTACGCCGCCGCCCCAGCAATCCACTGCCGCGTCGATGCGTTCCAAGGTACAGGCGGCCAAGAAGGTGTGACGTCCGCCGGAGCAGGTGCCGATGACACCCACTTTTCCGTTGGCGTGTGGCTGATTGTGGAGGAACGCCAAAGCAGCGTCACAATCCTCCATCACCGACTGGTCGGAAACGCCTCCCGCCTCCCGGACCCGCTCTGTGACTTCCACCGGATTCCCATGGCCGAAATCCTCGTACAGGTTGGGGCAGATCACACTGTAGCCGTGCTGGGTAAAGCGCCGGGCTGTTTCCCGGTTGAATTCATCCCAGCCGGGCAGGTGGTGAATGAGCAGAATCCCAGGGAAAGGTCCTTCGCCAATGGGGCGGGAATAGTAGGCTTGGATAGGTTTTCCGTCGTGACCGGTTAACCCAATGGTTTCAGCGATCATGCCATCGTAGGCATCTGTTTGAAAACTGTTCCACATCATCTAAAATAGCCTCCTGTTCTATAGAAAAATTTGTATATTTCTATTGTAAATATTCCGGTCTGGGTTGTAAAGTGCATTTTTCAGGGAATCGATTATTTTCCTCCGGCAAAATGGTAGAGCATCTTTTCCTTCAGAACACTCACGTCTTTTCCCAGGACCTCCGCAATTTTATAGGCAAAGGGGAAGGGGGTGGCGGGTCCCTGGCTGGTGATGAGATTTTGATCGGCCACCACCACGTCCTGGAGGAAAATTCCTCCGGGAAGCTTTTCTGCATATCCCGTGTAGCCGGTGAGCTTCTTTCCTTGGATCACGTTGGCTTCGGCCAGCACCAAAGTGCCGGAGCACATGGCAGCCACATATTTTCCGGGCTGGCTGTTGAAATATTGGACCATCCGGATCACATCGGGATTTTCCCGAAGGTTTGCGCCGCCAGGCCGTCCGCCGGGAAGAACCAGGACATCATAAGTTTTCACCTGGTCTCCAAAAGGCTTGTCTGCCTGGATCTTCATCCCGTGCATTCCTGTCACCAAAGGTTCTCCAAAATGGAAGGTGTGACACTCCACGCCTGCCCTGCGCAGGATATCCACAATGGTGAGGGTTTCTCCCTCCTCGTAACCGGTTGCCATTAAAACTGCCACCTTAGCCATGTTACTGCACCTCCTGAAACGCATTTTGATATACCATTCTGTTTTTAACGGCCTGGCTGTCGCCGCCCAGGACATCCACCAAAGCATAGCCGAAGGCGTAGGCAGTGGCGGGACCGCGGCTGGTGAGCAGATTGTGATCCTTCACCACAATGTCTTCTTGAAAGTAGCCGGCCCTGATTTTTTCATCGTATCCCACATAAGCGGTAAACCGTTTTCCGTCCAGCAAGCCGGCTCGTTCCAGGGCAATGGGGGCAGCGCACATGGCGGCAATCCATTTGCCTTGGCGATCCATGTTCCGGAGTATCTCCATGAGCAGGTCGCTGTCCTTCAAGTTGGTGGCGCCGGGCATCCCGCCGGGCAGGACAATCATCTCATAGCCAGGCTGTTCCGGATCCAGGTCTGTAAGGAGCACATCGCTTTGGACCTTGATCCCGTGGGCGCCTTCCACCAAGGGTTCAAATCCCACCAGGTCGCAGACGAATCCGGCGCGCCGGAGAATGTCCGCCAAGGTGAGGGATTCTCCCTCTTCAAATCCGGGAGCCAAAATAACTGCCGCTTGTTTCATACTAGAAACCTCCTTATATTTTGTTTGCAAAGGCAATATCAGGAATGATATTCCTTACGATATGTTTTTTTAGCACCGGCCAGAAGAATCAAGTCCACTACATGAATCCCCAAAGCTACGAAGAGCATGGGCAGGTAACTGCCGGTAAAGTCGTAGAGATAGCCGATCAAGGGCTGGGAAATGGCGCTTCCCATGGTGACCAGCAGGCCGATAACCGAATAGGCGCTGGAATAGTTTTCTGCTCCGAAAAACAACCGGCTCAGCAACGAGAGTCCCACGGCACCCACTGAATAGACAGATCCGTAGAGAAATGCAGCTGTCAGCAACAGGGGGAGACTGCTCCAGGCGCTGGCCAGAAGAAGCAGGCCCAGGGAAACGGCGTTGAGCAGGATCATGGAGACACTGGCTTTGACAGGGCCGAATCGATCGCTGAGGACACCGATGACCAGTTTGGTGCAGATATTGCCCACCATGGCCAAAGACATCATAAATGCCCCTGTTTCCGCAGTCTGGCCGATGCTCTCGGAAAAACCGGTGAAGTGTTGGGCGATCCCCGCAATGGAGGTGTGCAGCAAGGTCAAAGCGCACATAGCCAGGAAGCAGAACGTCCGGTAGGAAAAAGGCGGACGTTTTTGGGACACCGTTTTCGGCTTGACCTGCTCCAGTGTTCCTCCGTAGGGAGGAAGACCTTTTTCCTGAGGCCCCGTCGTGATGGGAGAAAGCAGTGCTGGGACCACCAGAATGGCCATTGCAGCGGCCATAATCAGGTAAGCATGGCGCCAACCAAACTGGGTGATGCACCAGGTCAGCAGAGGAGAACACACTGCGCCTGCCAAACCGCTGAAACTCAGGGTGATACTGGTGGCCAGCCCATGACTTTTGTGAAACCAGTTGGTTAAGATCATGGTGATGGGTACGGTGGAAAACAGGCCCACACCAAGACCCCGAAGGATACCCAGCAGGTAAAACTCCCAGAGCTGGGAAGAAAAGGACATTGCACCGGTGGCAAAGACGGCCAGAATCACTCCCACCAGAAGCAGGGCCTTATAGTGGAACCGGGCCATCAGCCGGGGCAGAAGCAAGGCCATTACGGAAATGGCACCCTGGGAAAGCGTGGCGTGGATGGCAAAGGATCCCCGTAAAATTCCCAGAGAATCGGAGACCGGCGTGTAGAAGATTCCCACGCAGTTGATTCCTACCCCAATGGAGCTTGCGGCCATTCCACAGAGCACCATGGTCAATAGCCAATATGGACGTGCGCTTTGCTGTTTCATCAATCAGCTCCCCTTCCTAATATCTTTAGTATACGGATAGAGAAAGGGGGAAGAAAGCTTTTTTCAAATTCTGGAAAAGGTCGAAAATAGAGCAAAAGAAATTCCTCCACTTGTATCTTTCTTTGCCCCGTGCTATGATGCCTTTAGAGTTTTTTCTCTGAGGGGAAAATGTTTTTGGATTTGCGCGGGGTGGTGGGTCAAGAAAGTGGAGACTGCCCTGGAAAAGAGAGGAAGTTTTCAAATGAAATCAAGGTTCAAAAGAATATTTTTGGTCGTGTTGGACTCTTTGGGCGTAGGGGCCATGCCTGACGCGGCAGATTATGGCGATGGGGGCACAGACACTCTGGGACATTTGGCCCAGGCAGCGGGATCGCTGAATATTCCCCATTTGCAGGCATTGGGCCTGGCCAATCTCCATTCTATTCCCCATGTGGCTCCGATAGAGCATCCCAAGGGGTACTATGGATATTTGCGGGAAGCCAGCAATGGAAAAGATACCATGACAGGCCACTGGGAGATGATGGGGCTGAAGATCACCACTCCCTTCCAGGTGTTCACGGAAACGGGATTTCCGCCGGAGCTGATTGCAGAGCTGGAGAAACGCACCGGCCGGAAGGTGATCGGAAATAAGAGCGCCAGCGGGACGGAAATTCTGGACGAACTGGGGGAGGAACAAAGAAGGGATGGCTCCCTGATTGTCTATACGTCGGCGGATTCCGTACTGCAAATTGCTGCCAGTGAAGAGACCACCGGCCTGGAGGAATTGTATCGTTGCTGCGAGATAGCCCGGGAGTTGACCCTGGAAGACCGTTGGAAGGTGGGGCGGGTCATCGCCAGGCCTTTTGTAGGCAGCGTCAAAGGACAATTTCAGCGCACCTCCCATCGCCGGGATTACGCCTTGCCGCCTTTTGCGAAGACGGACCTGGAGGTGCTGCAGGAAGGAGGAAAGGAAGTAATCGGCGTGGGGAAAATTGGGGACATTTTCTCCTGTAAAGGTCTTACGGAATCCCTCCATTCCGACAGTTCCGTCCAGGGGATGGAACAGACCCGGGAACTGTTGCTTCGGGATTTTTCCGGGTTATGCTTTACCAACCTGGTGGACTTTGACGCTTTGTGGGGGCACAGAAGAAATCCCATTGGTTACGCCAAGGAGCTGGAAAAATTTGATATACAGCTGGGGAAATTTCTTTCGGCCATGGGCTCAGAGGATCTGTTGCTCCTGACCGCCGATCATGGCAACGACCCCACCCATACCGGGACAGATCACACCAGGGAGCAGGTTTTCCTTTTGGCGTACTCACCCTCCTTGGTGGGCAGTGGGATGCTGCCTGTTCAGGATACCTTTGCAGGAATCGGGGCGACTATTCTGGACAATTTTCACCTGCCGGTACCGGAACATTGTATCGGCAGTTCGTTACTTTCTCTGTTGCAATAAGGAAATTTGAGGGGAAAAGCAAACTTTACTAAATGGGAAAATGCGGAGTTAGGTCCGTGAGAGGAGTGGAGAGAACATGGCAAAAGAAAGAGAAAAATTTGGTTCGCGGCTGGGATTTATCCTGATCTCCGCCGGGTGCGCCATCGGGTTGGGCAACGTTTGGCGGTTTCCCTATATCGTTGGGAAATATGGGGGAGCTGCGTTTGTATTGATTTATCTGGTGTTCCTGTGCATTTTGGGTCTTCCCATCATGGTCATGGAATTTTCCGTAGGGCGTGGGAGTCAACAATCGGCGGCTCGTTCTTTCCATGTGCTGGAGCCCAAGGGGTCCAAGTGGCATTTGTACAGTTACGCCGCCATGCTGGGAAATTACTTGCTGATGGCTTTCTACACCACCGTGGGAGGATGGATGCTGGCATACTTTTATAAAATGGTTCGGGGAGTCTTTGTGGGATTAACGCCCCAACAGGTTTCCGGCGTCTTTGACCAGATGCTGGAAAGCCCCGGGTATATGACTTTCTGGATGGTGCTCACGGTGCTGTTTTGCTTTGGGGTTTGCTCCAGGGGATTGAAAAAAGGTGTGGAGAAGGTCAACAAAGTGATGATGTTGGCACTTTTGGCCATTATGGTGGTTTTGGTGGTGCGTTCCCTGACCCTGCAAAATGCGGAGGAAGGGTTGGCATTTTATTTGACGCCCGATTTTTCCAAGTTGTTTGAAGCGGAAGGAGGACTGGGAGAATCCATTTTTGCCGCTATGGGACAGGCCTTTTTCACCCTTTCACTGGGAATTGGGGCCCTTGCGATTTTTGGTTCCTATATCGGAAAAGAGCGTTCTTTGACGGGAGAGGCCATCAGCATTACGCTGCTGGATACGTTCGTGGCATTGATGAGCGGATTGATTATTTTCCCGGCAGCGGCGGCATTTGGGGTAGACGCTGGGGAAGGTCCTTCTCTCATCTTCATCACCTTGCCCAACATTTTCAACCAGATGCCAGGGGGCCGCATTTGGGGCGCGTTGTTCTTTGTGTTTATGGCGTTTGCAGCTTTTTCCACCATCATTGCCGTCTTTGAGAATCTCATCTCCTTTGCAATGGATTTGTGGGGATGGAGCCGGAAAAAAGCAGTTGGAATCAACGTGATCATCGTGCTGGTCATTTCCATGCCCTGTATTTTGGGATTTAACGTGTGGAGCGGATGTACCTTGCCCAAAGTGGGGGATATCCAATCCATTGAGGATTTTGTGATTTCCAACAATCTGCTGCCACTGGGTTCCTTGGTTTATTTACTGTTCTGCACTTCCCGGTACGGCTGGGGGTGGAAAAACTTTTTGCAAGAGGCAGATGCAGGGCAAGGTTTGAAGTTTCCCAAAAGCATGCGGTTTTATTGCAGCTTCATATTGCCTGCCATTGTGCTGATTATTTTTGTGGTGGGATATTTGCAGAAATTCTGGATGTAACATGGAGGGATCTCCCCGAAACAGAAGGGGAGTCCCGGAGATTTCTGAGCAAAGAAAAAGGCCTAGATGCAAATTGCACCTAGGTCTTTTTCTTTGAAGCGGATCTTTTAGACGTTCTCTCGGAGGGGAATACTACCCTTGGAAAAAGAAATCCGAACACAAACCGTGTTCGGATTCAGTCTGGTGGGAGAGAGTGGATTCGAACCACTGAAGTCGTCGACAACAGATTTACAGTCTGCCCCCTTTGGCCACTCGGGAACTCTCCCTTATATGTCCCCACCCGAAAAAGGAAGGGTATGTGAAAGCGCTGTCTGTCAGCTAGTGGAGCTGGTGAACGGATTCGAACCCCTGACCTGCTGATTACAAATCAGCTGCTCTACCAACTGAGCTACACCAGCGGATTTTTTAGCGCTCGTTTATTATAGCCTACCTCCCCCTAAAAGTCAAGCAAAGATTTCAAATTTTTTTAAAAAATATTGAAACCCTTTTGGAACCCCATGTTTTCGGGCGATATCATTGAAAAAAGAAAAAATCTGTGGACTTTTTAGCAGATTATGCTACAATAAGGACACAACCTACTTTTGGGGAAAAGGAGTGGATGCAAATGAAAAGGATCGTTTGTCTGGTGTTGGCATTGTGCTTGGCCGCAATGGTGTTGAGTGGATGTGGCGACAAGGAAAAAGAGGAGAACACCTCCAGCGTTGGATCAGAAGTCTCCAATGTGACATCCACCAGCCCGTCTCCGGAACCGCAGATGGCAAAGGCCTTGCGGGTTACGGCAGATTCTGGCCTGAATGTGCGCAAAGAAGCTTCCACCGACAGCGAAATTCTGGGGTTGGCTGAAAACGGGTCCCGCCTGGCGTTGTTGTTGGAAGACGCCCAAAATGGCTGGTATCAGGTTCAGTATGAGGGACGAGCGGCCTATGTGTCCGCAGATTATGCAGAGGTGATTGAAGTCACCCTGGAAGAGTACAATCAATTAAAGGGCGGAACGCAAACCACAAGCAGTTCCAGCAGTGAGGATGGCAGTTCGGCCACTCCTTCGCCTGCGCCTGGAGAAAATAACAATTCAACCAGTTCTCAAGGGGGTACTTCTTCTTCCCCTTCTAGTGACGTGGACTCTGAGGACGGCGAATAACGCCGTTCTCTTTTCCTGCCCGGAGATTTTGCGGCAGAAGAGAAGACAAGGTTTATTTCGATGCAGAAAAGGTAGCAGGATGCCGGCAATGGGGGCTGGCAGACGAGAAAACGAGAGGAAGACGGTATGAATATCATGATTGTTGGCGGCGGACTGTTGGGCCGCAAAACGGCGGAAACCCTGGATCGAGAAGGGCATGATGTAGTTTTGATTGACTCCAGTACCGAAAATTTGGCTCAGTTGAGTCCTGATTTCAGCGGAGTTACGTCGGTGGGATTTCCCATGGATATCAAGAGCCTGCGTTCCGCGGGCATTGAGGGATGCGACGCGGTAGCGGTGGCCACTCCGGACGACAATTTGAATATTACCGTGGGTCAGATTGCCAAGAACTTTTTTGGCATCCCCAAGGTGATTGCCCGTATTTCCGATCCTTACCGGGAAAATATTTTTGAACGTTTCGGACTGCAGACAGTTTGCCCCACCAATATGGCTGGAGATAAACTGGTGACGGCTTTGACCAGCCCTTGGCAGAGCAGGCAGGTTACATTTGGCACCTCCACCATTTCCCTGGTGGTAATTCCGGTTGAAAAAAACCAAGTGGGAAAGACCACGGATGAATTGGAATTGCAGCAGGGGGACGGATTGTTTGGCGTGATCAAGGATGACGGCACCTTTATATTGAAAGAGCAGAAGGGAGATATTCTCCTGGGTGCCGGGGACTCTTTGGTATGCAGCCGCAAGATAGATTAAAGGAGGGGCAGTTATGCGGATGATCGTTGTGGGTGGCGGCAAAGCAGGTTGGAATCTGACCCGAATTTTGCTGGAACGCCGGCACACAGTCAGCTTGATCGAACGGGACCGTCAAAAGTGTGAAAAGTTGGCAGACGATTTGGATGCCGCTATCTTTCGGGGAGATGGGACCAACATAGCCGTTTTGGAGGCGGCGGGAGCCAAAGACGCCGATTGCTTCATGGCGGTTACAGGCAGCGACCAGGACAATTTGGTAGCCTGCCAGGTGGCTCGGGATCATTTTCACGCCAAAAAAGTGATCAGCCGTGTCAACGATCCCCGGAATATCGAAACATTCCGGGTGTTGGGAATTGAGAACACGGTGAGCAGCACAGAGATCCTCACCAAGATGATCGAGCAGGAAGCCGATTTAGCCCATATGCACCTGATTGCTACATTGAATCAGGGAAAGGCGGGCATCTGTTCCATGACCTTGCCCACCAATACGGCTCTGGATGGGGTAGCGCTGAAGGATATCAGTTTGCCCTCCGGTACCCTGGTGATCTCCTTGATTCGCCGGGGGGTGTTGACGATCCCCAACGGCTCCACCATCTTGCATCGGGGGGACGAATTGGTGGCCGTCAGCGAGGACAAGAGCCAAAAAGCCTTGATGCGGGCTTTAGCGGAAACGCTCCGGTAAAAAAAATCAAAAATAATAACGATTACTACTTTACAAATCGAAAAACATGTGTTATACTAGGCTCACAAGAAAGGGAACAGGGGATTTACGAAAAAGATTCCGGAAACCGATCTTGTAGGAGTACACAGAAAGGAAAGAACTGGGTTGGAGAAGCGAGAGAATTTCAGCAGAAAGCGAATGGCGATCTTAAACGCATTGCAAGAGACCACCGTTCATCCCACAGCGGACTGGGTTTACGCCCGACTGAAACCCCGCTATCCCAACTTGAGCTTGGGTACCGTCTATCGGAACTTGAAAAAATTCTGTGAGACGGGGAAAGCGATCAGTGTAGGCGTCATCAATGGCCAAGAGCATTTTGACGGCCAGGTGGAACCCCACGCTCACTTTGTCTGCAAGCGATGTGGAGCAGTGTTGGATATTCCCGAAGAGTTCTTCCGACAGGAAGATTACGCGGAGATTTCCAATCGCTTCCATTTAAAGGTAGAAGGGGCCAGAGTGTTGTTCGAGGGAATTTGTCCGGCCTGCGAGGCGGAGGAATCTCAACACGCTAGTTGAGCGGTTGCGGTAAATTGTCCAGAAAACACCTACGTGGGAAAAATTCAGAAAGCTAAAGTTTCAATTTTAACTTAACAACTATTTTAAAATGGAGGAATTTCATCATGAAAAAGTTTGTATGTACTGTTTGCGGCTATGTGTACGAAGGCGAAACTGCTCCCGAGAAGTGCCCTGTGTGCGGCGCTCCTGCCGAGAAGTTTGTAGAGCAGGCTGGCGAGATGACCTGGGCTGCTGAGCATGTGGTTGGCGTTGCCAAGGGCGTTGACGAAGAAATTCTCCAGGGCCTGCGCGAGAACTTCCAGGGCGAGTGCACTGAGGTTGGCATGTATCTGGCCATGGCTCGTGTGGCTCATCGGGAAGGCTATCCCGAAATCGGTCTGTATTGGGAAAAGGCTGCCTACGAAGAGGCTGAGCATGCTTCCAAGTTTGCCGAGCTCCTGGGCGAGGTTGTGACCGATTCCACCAAGAA
Organism: uncultured Oscillospiraceae bacterium; assembly: GCA_900543305.1. GTDB lineage: Bacteria > Bacillota > Clostridia > Oscillospirales > Acutalibacteraceae > Acutalibacter. The sequence goes on along the minus strand of UQQZ01000005.1, from coordinate 32,702 downwards.
GAACCTGGAGATGCGCGTAGAAGCCGAGAATGGTGCTACTGCTGGTAAGACCGCTCTGGCCAAGAAGGCTAAGGAGCTGAATCTGGATGCGATCCATGACACCGTTCACGAGATGGCTCGTGACGAGGCTCGTCACGGCAAGGCTTTCGCTGGCCTGCTGAAGCGCTACTTCGGCGAGTAAGATTAACGACTATTTGATACGATTAGACCAGCTTCGATATAGCGAAATTCCTAGTGATTTAGCGATTTTCTAGGCTGTAAAATCAAATAGAATCCTGAGATGGGGATAACGAGAAATCGTTATCCCCATTCTTGTTTCTAACCATGTATTTCATTTTTTTGTGGGAAATTGGTGGGAAAAATTGGAGAAAAACCGGATTATTACCTTGATTTTTCATTTTTCCCACGAAAACGCCTGAAATGTGCATAAATACTGGCTTATCAGCGTATCGATGTAGGTCCCTTTGTGGGAAAAATTATGTCATTTTTCCTTAAATGACCTAAGAGGTCCGTCATTTGTTGCCTGCGTGAGTAATTGCTTTTTTCTGTTATCTCTAATTTTTGGAAAAAATGAGAAAAGTAATAGAAAAAATATGAATAAATGATTGCGAACTTTTTGCTAAATTGTTATAATGATACAAAATAGAATTCTTTCTCAGCAATTCTATGCATGTGGGAGGATCTAAAGGGGGACTTGCGAATGTCCAAAACCTGTTCAAATTGTTTTCAACCTTTGCCGGAGGGAACGGAGGTTTGTCCTGCCTGTGGATATGACTTGCGGAAAGACCAAGGAAAATATCCATTGGCGCTGCCAGCAGGGACAGTGCTGAACGGCCAGTACATTTTGGGGCGCGTGTTGGGCCAGGGAGGGTTTGGAATAACCTATGTGGCCCAGGATCACCGTACCGGCATGCTTGTAGCGGTGAAGGAGTATTTTCCTGACACAATGGCTACCCGTTCGCAAGGACCATCTGTTTCTGCCTATACTGGGCAGCGGGAAGAAAACTTTACCTACGGCAAAGAATGTTTTCTCAACGAGGCAAAGACCTTGGCGGAGTTTATTGGCAATCCCAATATTGTTCGGGTGTACAGCTATTTTGAAGAGAACAACACCGCCTATTTTGTCATGGAATACGTGCAGGGTACCAGTTTTCAGGACTATTTAAAGGATCGAGGGAAAATCTCCTGGCAGGAAGCCAAATGGATTCTATTTCCGGTTATGGAAGCCCTTGCTGCGGTGCACCGTAAAGGAATTGTGCATCGAGATGTGACTCCAGACAACATTTATATTACCCGTGACGGCCAGGTAAAATTGTTGGACTTTGGTGCTGCCCGATACAGTCTGGGAGATAAGAGCCGCAGTCTGGATGTGGTGCTCAAACATGGTTTTGCACCGAAGGAACAGTATTCCCGCCATGGACGCCAAGGACCCTTTACCGATGTGTATGCTCTGGGGGCAACTTTCTATTTTGCAATCACGGGTCGAATCCCGCCGGATTCCATTGACCGTCAGGACGAGGATGATCTGATCCTGCCCAGCAGTTTGGGCGTCAAAATCCCAGTGGGGGTAGAAGATGCCTTGTGCAAGGCGCTGGCTGTTTCGGCGCAGGATCGTTTCCAAAATATGGGTGATTTCCAACTGGCTTTGCGCAAAGGGGAAGGAGAGGAAGGCACGGTGGTTCCACCATCTCCGCCTCCTGCCGGTGGCGATGGGGACAACGGGACTCAGCCGTCCCCACCTCCAACTGGCGGCGATGGGAATGGTGGCACTCAACCATTCCCGCCTCATAATGAAGGCGGTGGAAACAACGACAGTAAAATGTCCTCGCTCACTCCTGAAAAGAAAAAGAAGATTTTTATAGGCGGTGGAGTTTTGGCGGCGCTCTTGGTGGTGGTTTCCATTGCTGTTTTTGCCAGCAGTGGGTTCGGGAATTCCCTAAAAGTGGAGCCTGTCAGTGAGGATCCCCCATCTTCCGTAAGCGGCCAATCTAACGCAACCGTAGAGAGCAACTTGCAAGTTGCCTCGGAGGCAGAGGTTACTTTGCTTCCTGAGTCTGGGGAAGAAACGGTTCGTTTGAGAACAGGGATGGTCTCTTACGATGAATCCGGCGCTGTAGAGTATTCCAGAAAGTATGAGTATGACGACTGGGGCAACGAGATCATGCAAGCAGAGTACCAGCCGGATGGATCTTTGGAATCCTACGTGCACTCTGTTTACGACACCAACGGGCGCGAAATCAAAGTGACCTATTTCGCTTCGGATGGGACAATAACCAGTTTTTCTCAAGACATCTATGAGGGAAATACCGGAGAAAGCTATTATTCCGAAGCAGGAGCAGAGCCAATTCTGACGGCAGAGAGCACTTTCGATGACGCCGGCAACGAATTGACCCATGTCAGTTATTATGATGACGGCTCTGTAGATCATCGCTGGGAGTATGAGTACGATGACGCAGGAGTGTTGACAAAAGAAACCAGCTATTCCTACTTGGAAGATGGGTCTCTGGATTATGTGATTGAAGACGAGTACACCTACGACAGCCAGGGAAATGTGATCAAGGAAAACAGTTATCACGACGGCGAATTGACCTATGTGTACGAGCGAGAATTTGATGAGGATGGCAATGAACTGGTGGAATATCATTATGATGACCAGGGTGAGTTGCTGTTTATGACAAAAAAGGAATACGATAGCCAGGGAAATCGAACTTTTTACGGACATTATACCGGTGAGGGAAAACCCCTTTCACTGAATGAGTATAAGTATGACGAACATGGTGAAATGATCTCTGAGTATTCGGATGACGCTCCGGACGATCCCGAGGAGGACGATGAAACACTGCGGACCTACGAAAACGAGTATGATTCCAATGGAAACCTGGTGAAACAGATTGTTTATAAGGATGGAGTGCTTTGGGCCGCCTATGAGTATGAAACCCGCATAGTGCCCACAGACCCTGGTGGTGATCCCAACTTGGTTCCGTCCACGCCGGAAAAATCGATTCCGGGAAGCGCACCAGCTTCTTCCCAGGCAGAAAGCAGCCAACCCACTCAGTCTGAGGAATTTACCGGATCCGAGCATGGCATGACCGGTGCCAAATTCGCCATAGAGGATATCAAGTTGAAAGAGGGGTTCGTAGACCGGTATAGCGGGTTCCCTTGCGGTGGATTGGTAGAGGTGGAAGGCGGTCCCTGGTTCCTGGCCCTGTACGAGCTGAATACCCCGGAGAAAGGCTATGTGGTCTATTATTCGCTGTACGACTTGCGGGGCAATGGCTTGGTGATTCCAGCTTGTGAGGAGCTGTTTGTTCCTGTAGGCGGAAACAACGGGAAAGTGGGAATTTACGAAGATGCAGAGGGCACTTCCTACTTGATGGTGGAAAAAAAGGAAGCGGATGGCCAAACGGTGTATACTTCCTATTCGTTTACACCCATCACAGAGGAGGGCCTCACGCAGAGTGGAAGCTACTTTGCCTCCTCGGAAGTGAACTATGATACCGGAACGGGCGTTTTTATCCTAGGGGATACCAAGACCGATGAAAGCGGGTTACAGGAGTTTCTGGGGAAATTCACCGCTGTGTGTTCCATGGACATCTCTGGAAACTATACGGGCAATGTGATCACCTTTGAAGACTTCGTTCAAAATTATACGTGAGAGGAGAGAAGAACGTTGAAATATACAGAGTGTGCCAACGGCCATGTATACGATTCGGACCAGTACGCTGTGTGCCCCTATTGCAACAATGTGCGCACAGAAATCCGGTTTGGTCCTGGTGACGGGGGAAAGACGGTCGCCCCCTCCGGGTACGGCGTTCCGGACCCTGGGAGGACGGTCAGTCCTGGCGGTGGAAATGGTTCCATCCCAACTGCAGGCGGCAATCCCAATGGTCAGGAAAATGGGGAACGGATCATGCCGGTTTTGCCTGTGGAGGATTCTGGAAAAACCGTTGCCCCGGACGCTTACCGCAAACGGGAAGAGCGATCCAACAAGACGGTGGCAGTGTTTAAGCAGCGGTACGGGCTGGACCCGGTGGTGGGATGGCTGGTGTGTATCGAAGGCCCGGATAAGGGAGCCGATTACCGGCTCTTGGCCAGAATCAATACCATCGGCCGCAGTGAAAGCAACGACGTGTGCATCAAAGGGGATCAGACCATTTCCGGCCACGCTCACGCAAAAATCGCTTATGATGCCCGTCACAACAATTACCAATTGCTTCCAGGAGAAGGTTCCAATCTCAATTATCTCAACGACCAGCCTGTGTACACACCTGTTCCCTTGAAGGCCTATGATCAGCTGGATTTGGGAGAGTCTCGGTTCCTGTTTATTCCCTTGTGTGGAGAGCGGTTCCAATGGGCTGGGAAAGCCAATATCCAGGAGTGAGCCATGGGGATCTTTTCGTGGCTGAAAGGTCGTAAGAACGTAGCACCTGTCCCGGACCCTGTGCGTTCCCCTATGGGGTTTCAGACCGGTTCCCTGCAGGGGCTCGGTAGCCGAGACAGTCAGGAGGACGCTTTCTTTCTTCTCAATGACCGGGATGTGTTGAAAATACAGGAAGAAGGCCTGTTTGCCGTAGTGGCCGATGGTATGGGGGGCATGGCAGATGGACGGGCGGCCAGTTCTGCTGCGGTGTCCAGCTTGGCGGAGAGCTTCTCACTGATGGACTGGAAAAAGGATCCAGCAAGCCAGCTGGAAGACGCCGTCCGTTTAGCGGGAGATAGAGTCTGCCGCCTGCTGGAAGGCCAGGGGGGAAGCACAGCAGTGGCCTGTATGATCCATGATGGGCGCCTGTGGTTTGCCAGTGTGGGGGACAGTGGTTTGTACCTGCTTCGGGATCATCAGCTTAACCGGCTGAACCTGCCCCACAATCTGCGTCATCAGATTTACCTGAGAGAGCTGCGGGCGGGAAATATGGACCCTTCCGCTGGCAAAAACCATTTGGAGACTAACGCCCTCACCTCATTTCTGGGTATGGAGGGGATGGAGGAGGTGGATCTGCTTCGGCGGCCCTTGCTGTTAGCGTCAGGGGATGTTTTGCTGCTCTGCTCTGACGGCATCAGCGGCGCACTGACAGAGGATCTCCTTACTGCTTGCCTGGAGCAGGAAACTCCCCGCTATATATGCACGGCAATGGAACAGGAGATCTTAAAGCGTGCGTTGCCTCATCAGGATAATTACACGGCGGTGGTGATCCGCTGTGTACAATAGGAAGGATGAAACTGTGATGAAAAAGAAAGTTTTGACCTTTTTGCTGATCGTCACCCTTGTGTGGACGGTACCCATAGGCGCTTCCGCGGACTTTGATGTGGAGACCCGCAACAGCGTGGTGGTGGTGAACACCTGCTTGGACTTGGATGGAGGTGTTTTCAGCTTTGGCTGGGGCACTGGATTTTTTGTGGGAGAACCTGGCGAGGATCCCACATACCTGATCACCAACCATCATGTGATCGAGCCCTTCCTGGAAAATGGTGCCGGCGAACTGGTTCAGGCCGAGACTACAACTGGCACCCTTACCGGCCGCAGCAAGATTCGGGTATATTACAGTTCCACGGAATTTGAGGAAGCGTACACCGTTGCCTATGATTCCTCTAAGGACTTGGCCGTGTTGAAATTAGGAGCTCCCACGTCGAAACGGGAACCTCTCACTTTGTGCAGCCCATCCGACAGCATGGTGGGCAGCGAGGTTTATGCTGTGGGATATCCCGGTTTGGCGGAAAATATCTTTGCGGACGCCACCACCACTTGGGGGCCTTCCGATGTGAGTGTTACCAGTGGCAGTGTCAGCCGGTTGCTCACCACGTCCGGTACGGGACAGAGGCTTCTTCAAATTGACTGTGTGATCCGGCCCGGTAACTCTGGGGGACCGGTGGTCAACAGCGACGGCCAGGCCGTTGGGGTAGCGGTGTCCTCTGTCTCCAACGAGGAGGCCGCGGAAGTGTATTACGCGGTGAATATCGATGAGGTGATCCCTTACTTAAAGCAATACGATGTTCCCTATGTGGAGGTTTCCCAAGGATCCACTGTGGAAACGGGGGACACGCTTTCTCAAGATCCCGTTCAAAGTGGCTCTCAAAACGCTGACCAACCCATTGTGGCGGATTCATCGACCAGCGGCAATCAAGGGGTACCCACGGCGCTGTGGATCGTAATTGGCGTTGCGGTAATGGCCGTTGCTGTCGTGGTCATTTTCCTGCTGCTTCGGAAAAACGGGAGGAAGAACGTTTCCCCGCCTGCTCCTATACCGGCACCTCCTACACCCCCTCAAAAGAAACCCATTCTTCGGTCTTTAGCCCAGCAGCATAACGGCATGCGCATTCCCATCCAAGGACGTCAAATCCTGATTGGCACCAGTGAGATGGAGTGTCAAGTAGTGTTTCGGTCTGGGACACCTGGCGTGAGCCGACGCCATTGTTCCCTTTCCTGGGATGGGGCTTCCGGGGATTTCATCCTGACAGACCTGGGGTCCTCCTTTGGCACTTTCCTGGAGAATCACCAAAGGCTGTCTCAGGGCGTTCCCTGCCGCTTACGAGCGGGTGATCAGTTTTACCTGGGATCTCCCGAGAATCTGTTGCGTGTCAGCCTGGAGTAAAGATTTATGGCTGTGTGTGATAGCTTTTTCTATACCAATCCTGGAGGCCGGGATCACAATGAGGACGCTGTGGGTGAAAAGGAGTTTTCCTCAGGCCATCTGTTCCTATTGGCGGACGGACTGGGAGGTCACCAGCGGGGAGAATTGGCTTCCGCCTGTGTGGTAGATGCCATGAAAAATACTCCCGGTCCGGAAGAAGGACAGGAGCTGTCCCAGTGGATGGCACAGCAAGTCCAGCGTGCCAATCAACAGCTGCTTGCTTTGCGGGAATCTACCCATTGTGGGATGAAAAGCACAGTGGTTGCCCTGTTCGTTTCAAAAGAAGGGGCTTTCTGGGCTCATGTAGGTGATTCCCGGCTCTACTATCTTCACCGGGACCGTCTTGTGTCCGTTACCAACGACCACTCGGTTGCCTTTGCCAAGTATAAAAGCGGAGAGATCACTCGGGGACAAATTGGGAAGGACGAAGATCAGTCCAGCCTGCTGCGGGCTTTGGGAAATCCTGAGCGCAATCATCCGGACTTGGGAAACTCACAGGAAGCTCTTCAGCAGGGGGATGGATTTCTTCTGTGTTCCGATGGGGTTTGGGAATACCTTTACGACGGAGAGGTGCTGACAGACTTTCTCAAAACGGAAACAGCCCAAGCGTGGGGAGAACTGCTGTTGCTTCGGGTGATGGAGCGGATTGAGCCTGGGAATGACAACCTTTCTCTCATTACGGTTCGTCTGGTGTAGCCCTGGTGTGAAAGGAGAATATTTTGTGTGGAAAAAGATCTTGACCCTCTGTTTGGCGCTTTTGATGCTGCCCGCTTTGGCCGTTGGCGTCCAAGGAGCTGAGATGCCAGGGGATTTCTGCAAAGTAGCTTCTGCTTATTTTACAGGGGAGGACCTGTATGTGTTTCTGGAGCCTCAGGAAGGAAAAAATTTGCCCTCGGAGATGGGTCTCCTCTTAAATCAAGCCCAGGTGGACACAGCCACTCCGGAGAGCGTGTGGGGATCGGACACTCAGGTGAGCTATCTGTTTTTGATGGACCTTTCTACCTCAATGATCGAATATCAGGAGCAGGTTATCGCTTTTTCTGATGATTTGTTTCGCCAGGAGAAGCAGCCCATGCAGGTGATTCTGGCAGGCTTCGGGGATCGGTTTGAGGTATTGGAGAAAGATCTTACCACGGACAGCGTTGTTCGCCAGGCCATCCGTTCTGTGGCCTACGACCACACTGCTACCGATCTTCCGGGGGGCGTTGCGCAAGCGGCCCAGTATCTTGCCACAGAAATGGTACCACAGGGAGAGGTTGTGAATGTGGTGGTGTTTACCGACGGCATTCCTTGGCCTGAGCAGTCGGAAAGCTGGACGGAGGAAGCTGCTGCCCTGGAAAACACCATAGTGGAAACGCCGGAAATGATTCTTCATTCCGTTGTGTTTGGATCCCAGGGTGATCCAGAGATTCTTGCCGCTCTTGCTACAGGTTCCGGGATGGATGTGGCGGTTCTAAACAGCCAGGATGTTGCCCCTGGAGGTGAGCAGGTGGCGGCTATGGTAGACGGGCTTTCCAAGTTGGTCTTCCAGCCAGGAATGAACATGAATGCCCCACGGTTTGAGGGTCAAATTTTCTTTAACGGTGACGGGGCATCGTCTTTCCTGACGCTGAAGAATGTGCGCAATTACGCCATGGCGCTGCCGGTGGATCATCCTTCTACGGCTCAGCCTCCTGCATCCTATGAGCCGGAACCCACGCCCACCACACAGCCCACTCTCCATCCAGAGAATCCTGTTTCAGAGGCTCCGACGGAAAGCGGACAGGTTCCTTCCAGCTCGGTGGAAGAGGAGCTTCATTCCACCGTAGAGTCCTCCGCGGCGGCTGAGCTTTCCCAACAGCCAGAAGCTGGGGATCTGTCCATTCCGTGGATTTGGATAGCGGCAGGATGTGGGGTTGTGGCGGCTATCCTTGTAATTACTGGCATCGTTCTACGCTCCCGTGCCAAAGAAAAACCAACGGATGGCCATGTTGGGGTAGCTATAAAACTGGAGATTATCTGCGGCCGTCAAAAGGGATCACAGAGAATTTTTTACTTGGACAGTCCCCTGATCATTGGCTCTGGAACATCTTGTCAGTTAATCTGGAAGGATAAAGACATGCCGGCCCAAAGCGCCCGAGTGTTTCTGCAAGATCAAATGGTTTTCATTGAGGGATTGACTTCGGCGGAAGTATATATCGGAGGAATCCGCATTTATTCCTCCAACCGACTCCGCAGTGGTGACGAGGTTACCATTGCCAATACAAAATTCTCTTTCCGATTCTAATACATTAAAAAAAGAACAGCGCTCCACATGTTAATCAACAGGGAATGGTGATGGCATGTGGAGTGCTTTTTTGCGGAGAATTGGACAAGATCGAAAGGGCCCTTCTTGTGGGAATCCTATTATCGAATGGATTTTTCTTTTTTGTCCCACTACAAAACAAGATCGCCCTCCAAAGTGGCCAGATCCATGCTTTGACTTTGATGGTAGACAAAACCTTTGAGGGCTCTTTGCCGGCGTTGCCGCGGCCTTTACCAAGCACCAGAAGATCTCGGATGCGGAGCTGGACGCGATCCAGGAGATGATCAACCGCTACCGAGTGGGAGGCACTCCATGAGTGCGTTTTTCTTAACCATTCTGAACATGAGCATTTCGGCCGGCTAGATTATGCTGGCGGTGCTGCTTTTGCACCTCATTTTCCGAAAAGCTCCCGCCTGGAGCCGGGTACTTCTCTGGGTCTTAGTGGCGGTGCGGCTGATCTGCCCCTTCTCCGTGGAGAGTGTTGTGAGTATCCTTCCCAGCGGGGAGACCATCAGCACCCACATCCTGACCGAGGCGGTGCCAGCCGTCAACACGGGAATCCCTTTTCTGGACGGAGTCATCAACCCTGTCCTTGGGGAGTCCATGGCACCCCATGTGGGGGACAGCGTGAACCCCCTCCAGGTTCTGGTTCCGGTGCTGGCAGTGCTGTGGCTGGTTGGGGTGTTGGCTTTCTTAGCTTACGGTGTGATTCGCTATGTTGCCCTTGCCCGGAAGGTTTCCACGGCGGTGCGGCTGCGGGACTCCATCTATCAGACAGAACAGGTGGGCTTCCCCTTTGTGCTGGGCGTCCGCAAGCCCAAGATCTACCTGCCTTTTTCCATAGACCCCCAGGAGGCGGAGTATGTGATTGCCCATGAGCAAGCTCACATCCGCCGGGGAGATCCCCTGTGGAAACTGCTGGGCTTCCTGCTTCTGGCTTTCTATTGGTTCCATCCCCTGCTGTGGGTGGCCTACGGGCTGTTCTGTCGGGATGTGGAATTCGCCTGTGACGAGAAGGTGGTCAAAGCACTGAATCCCCAGGAGCGGGCAGACTACTCCCAGGCGCTGCTCAATTGCAGTGTTGGCCGGCAGAAGATGGGCGCCGTGCCTCTGGCATTTGGGGAAGTGGGGGTACAGCAGCGGGTGAAGACAATCCTCCGCTACAAGAAGCCCCGGGTGTGGATTGTTGCCGGAGCAGTTGTGGTCCTGGTGGTGGCAGCAGTGTGCCTGCTTACCAATCCCCTTTCCAGGGATATCAGCGACCTGGATGACCAACTCCAGGGGTTCCTGGATATGCAGGTGGCAGAGCACAACCGGTCCCAAAGCCGGGAGGCGGATTTCTCCGCGGTTTCCTACGATGTGATGGACATCCAGAAGTCCGGCGACGAAACCACTCTCTACGCCTGGATCTACTACGTGGAGTACAACGAGGAGGACGGACAGCTGGAAAAGGTCAGTGCCTCCCATGTGCCCACGGTGATCACTGCAGGAAAGAACGACAGTCAGTATGAGCTGGTGGAGTACTGGATCCCAGGGGATGACAGCAAGTTCCAGGAAGATATTCAGGAGAAATTCCCTATGCGCCTGTGGGCCCGGGCCATGGACAGCCAGCGGTCCATCCAGAAGCAGCAGGCGGAGTGTGAGGCCATGGCGGAGGAATGGCTCCAGGATGAGATGGAGAACTCCCAGTGGGATGTAATCCCCATGGTGCAGGTGGATGGGCTCTATTACTATTCCACGGGGAAGGAGGCTGTTTCCGGGGACGGGCCGCCGGAGGGAGAGATCACCTCCACGGTGGACGGTAGCCAGATTCCCACGGAAGACGGCCAGTCCAATTTTGGAGAAGGATTCCCTTACCGGTATGGGGAGGAGGGCACCATTGAGGTCCAGATGGACAGCAAATGGATGGTGTTCCAGCACCGGGAAGGTACTGGGAGCCAGGTGCGATTTGGCGACCGGTGGATCGACGCCGATGGCCTTTCGGAGGAAACCATGGAGTGGCTCTCCTGGTTTAACAGCCTGCCGGAGAAGGAGCAGCTTGCGGTGAGCTATATTCCACCGGAGGTGTATGAGCGGCTGGGATTTGATGAGACCGGAACAGTGGACGCCGATGCACCGACGACAGAGTAACGGGGCTTTTCTAAAAGAAAACAGCATATAAAAAGACGGAGCATATAAAGTGAACTGCCCCGTCTTTTCCTTTATTAACAGGGTTCTCCTATTTTACATAGGAGGGGACAAGGTGAGAAGTTTGCCATCTGCTCTGTGAGACCGGAGAGAAAGGCGATATGAGGCGTTTTAATGGCATAGCTTTCGCGATTATTAATGGCGATGATCATGGCCTGTTTCTCCTAAAAGTTAATCTTTTGCATTACATTAGTGCTGTGTGTTTTTGCGACCCAATGGGCATTTGTTTAGCTTGCTTTATAAATAGAATCGCGCCTGGCTTTCTGCAACAAAATTAACAGAAAAAGCCTCCGGGAAGTGTTGTAAATAAGCTTTCTTTCCGCTATACTGAGGGTAGTTTCCGATAAGGGAGGGATGTTATGGAGACACAGGTCACGGTTGGTATTCTTGCGGGCTGTGTGGCACTGGCTGCGATCTTAACTCTTCTTTCCCTCCACATCTTGCGAAAGGAGCCAAAGTATTTGCGGGAGCGTTCCCAAAACGGGGAGATCTTGCTCTTGACGTTTGAACAAATTATGGCCCTGTACTACGCTGCCCCGGAGAAATGGGACATGCAGGTGGACGGTCCCACCTACTATCCCCACGGGAAAGAGCAGGACGGATTGTTGGTCTATATGCTGCCCAAGGAGCGAAAGCGATACCGGGCGTGGTTTGACTGGCGGCTTTCCCACGGAGAGGACGCAGGTCGGTTCCAAATGACTACCAAGGCGCTGCTCTCCATGCAAGAGGACTTGGCAGGCCATTTGCAAGAACTGGAAGAAAGCAATCAGAAAGCGCTCCAGGAGGCTGTTACAGCGGCTCAGCGGATCTTGGACAAACAGCGGCAGGAAGGGGGCACAAATTCCTAAAATAGGAAATGCTCAATGACATTGTTTTTTCCAAAATAAGTGAAGAAAGAGCAGGTGTTATGTGATGGAATTTCTATTGAACTATCTTCCGATCATCATCCCGGTCTTCGTGATTATTGTTATCTTGCTTCTGGGCTACGTCAAAGCTCCGCCGGACCAGGCATATATCATCTCGGGCCTGCGGAAAAACAGCCGTATCCTGATTGGGCAGGCGGGCATCCGCGTTCCCTTCTTAGAGCGGCTGGACAAATTGTACCTGGGCCAAATGACGGTAGACATCAAGACGGAACAATCCGTCCCTACCAATGACTTCATCAACGTATCGGTAGACGCTGTAGCCAAAGTCCGTATTTCCCCGGAGGAAAAGGGTATCCGGCTGGCAGCAAAGAACTTTCTGAACAAGAAAGGCGCTGACATCGCCCTGGATCTGAAAGATTCCCTCCAGGGCAATATGCGGGAAATCATCGGTACTCTGTCCTTGGAGAAGATCAACACCGATCGGGATTCCTTCTCCGATCAGGTAATGCAGAAGGCATCCAGGGACATGGAAAAGCTGGGAATTGAGATCCTGTCCTGCAACATTCAGAATGTGCAGGATGAAAACGGGCTGATCCAGGACCTTGGCGCAGAGAACACTTCTCTCATCAAAAAGAACGCCGCCATCGCCAAAGCACAGGCGGACCGGGACGTGGCCATCGCCCAAGCAAACGCTGACAAGGCCGCTAACGACGCCAAGGTGGAGTCCCAAACCCAGATCGCCCAAAAGCAGAATGAACTGGAAATCAAGAAGGCAGAGCTGAAGATCTCGGCCGATACCAAGCGAGCTGAGGCGGAAGCCGCCTACGAGATCCAGAACCAGGCCCAGCAGAAGGTCATTGGCACCGCCACGGTGGATGCGGAGATCGCCAAGACTGCTCGGGAAGCTGAGCTGAAAAAGCAAGAGGTAGAAGTGGCCAAGCAGGCCTTGGACGCTGAGATCCGCGCCAAAGCGGATGCCGACCGCTACCGGAAGGAGCAGGAGGCACAGGCCGCCCTGTTCCAGCGCCAGAAGGACGCGGAAGCCAAGCGGTATGAGCAGGAACAAGAGGCGGAAGCCGCGAAGAAGCAGGCCGAAGCTGCCCGTTTTGCAAAGGAGCAGGAAGCTGCCGGTATCTCCGCTGTAGGTAAGGCAGAGGCCGCGGCCATCCAGGCAAAGGCACTGGCAGAGGCAGAGGGCATTGACAAGAAAGCTGAGGCCATGAAGAAATACGGCCAGGCGGCTGTCATTGAAATGGTCATGAACGCCCTGCCTGCCATTGCCAAGAATGTGGCCGAACCTCTCTCGAAGGTGGATAAGATCACCATGTATGGCGACGGCAGCAGCGCCAAGCTGCTGCAGGACATTATCAACGGAACCACCCAGATCACCGAGGGAATCTCCCAGGGCATGGGCATCGACGTGAAAGCCCTGCTTTCCGGCATGATCGGTGGGAAAGTGGCCGCAACCAGCCAGGGGCCCTCCGCACCGGCGGAAGCTCCTGTGGAAATGGCAGACGCTGATCTTTCCCCCGTTTCCCAAGAGCCTGAAAAAAAGGAATAAAAACCAGATAAAAAAGGGACACAAAGCCATTTGGCCTGTGTCCCTTTTATCTGCGTTTCTTTCACTATAGGAAACCGCCGAGCACAGGGCCGTCAGGCCGTAACGCTGGGTGGTTTTTCTTATGCTATATCGAGCATATAGGGGAGAGAGTCCTTGCGAGTTCCCTGATTTGTACGATTTTGGAAGTGTGCTTTCTTCCCCCAAGCCAAATTATCTTCTGGTCAAAAAGATATCGATCATCCCAATCACAAAGATCAATGCAAGGGAAAAGACGATTTTAAATGAGAAAAAATACCCCATTTGTAAAAATCAATTCAAAGGCGGCACTCCAAAACAATATACAGCGCGGGGAGAAGTCCATAGCGAGAAATATTCCCAATAGCGGAAGGCAGCCCGTTGGATACCCAATCGCTTGCTGTGGATCCGGCCAATAGCAGAACGATAGAGATCACTCCAGCCAGAAAAAATGTTATTCCCCAAATTATTATTTTCATCACATGCCTCCTGCTGTTCTGTCTACCTTATTTTTTTGGAACATGAGATCCCTACAGAGAAGGCAACTCGTTTTCGTTTGCACGCATTTTCCCCTCATATTTCTGCTGGGATCGTTTTTGTAAAAATAGATTCCCAATAACGCCCACAAGAACGATTGTCACGAAGCACCACAACCAAATGATCCACAGGTTGTTCAGCCCCTCGCCATAATCATACCCAAACAGGGCTCCGACAGCGAACCCAATGATGTAGCCAAGGGCGATTATGGGAGGAATCACCTTGTTCTTTTTTACCAGTCCGGTAAGGATAATCAGAAATACACCCACAACCCAAAGAACCAACGGGAATTCCTTCATGCCATGCAAGCCAAATAGCAGATATCGAACTACCAGGTAGGACCCTACCATAACGATCAGAGATAGGATTCCAAACATTCTTTCTTTCATGGCTTTTCCTCCCGCTGTGTGGTTTTTGCATAACGCCATCGCCATTCATTTTAAAGGCGATGTATCCATCTCTCGTAAACTCATCTTCCGAAATGTTCTTGGGGTGGCAGAGCTGGTAGTAGGCGTCCCGCTTGTCTGCAAAACGGAGTACCTCTGCCGGATAATCCTTTATGGAAACCCGTTTTTCTTCGCTAGAGGGAAACGTAAGTGTAACCCTATTTCCTTGTTTGGGCGGAACATTCTGAGTATCTGTATCTTCATTCCAACCTTACGCGTCTCCATCGGAGATCTTTACACTTTCGGCAATCTTCACCATCGTTTCTTCGGAAAGTGGCGCCGTGATGCAGAAAATCATGTCTTGATTCGTGGGTTGCCAAACCAGGCCGTTGGCATTCTCAGGATCTCCCGCCTGATAATAGTCGCCTTGGACATCTCCAACCATGGTAGGCTTCACGGATTCATAGTCAGAGGTTATAAAGAGGCCAACGGAATCGGACCCGTGGATTGCCATAAATGTGATCATATCGTCTTTTCCGTTTGTATAGACTAAGAAGGTATCATTGCCGGAAATGTTCTGCGTTTTAATTTCAAAACCCTCTGGCAGCCAGGACGGTTCATAGTTTTCCGGAGTAGCTTCGGAACTGGATTCTCCTGCAAATCGATAGGACACATAGGATTCATAGGTTTCCTTCACCCAGGAAAAGAACATTGCTCTGGCCTGCGTATCTACCGAAAGCCAAGTTGTCCCTCCAAGTATCACCACTGCCAAAATACAGGCAGCTGTCTGTAAGAACTTATACGCTACAGGGTGGGATTTCCTTCGGATCAGGCGTTTCATTTTACGCTCAAA
Source organism: uncultured Oscillospiraceae bacterium (assembly GCA_900543305.1). Classification (GTDB taxonomy): domain Bacteria; phylum Bacillota; class Clostridia; order Oscillospirales; family Acutalibacteraceae; genus Acutalibacter. The sequence continues at coordinate 17,387 of UQQZ01000005.1, read as the reverse complement.
CCGAAGGGAGAACGGATGACTACACTCCTCTGGAAGAGGAAGAGAATCAAGAATCGCCTGGTCAGCCTCTGTTGCAGCTGCTCTTAGCATTTCATCGGTGATCACAAGTTTCCCTCCTTCTCGTACAGATCCTTTAATTTGTTCTTTGCACGCTGGTCCAGTTTCGAGGCAGCGGCAAAGGAGATTCCCAGAAGTGAGGCTACTTCCTTGACGCTGTACCCTTGGTGATATCGAAGCAAAATCACTTCTCGATATCTGGCAGGCAGCTTCAAAATGCAGGCGGTTAAGGCGTTTTCTCCTTTGTAAATGGGGGAGAAGCCCTGCATCTCCTCGGTAAGTTCCACGATTTGGTGCCGTTGACGCTTTCTGTAGAGATCTATCGCTTTGTTCTCAACTACAGTAACGACGAAGCCCCTGGTTTTTGGACACTTTGGTTCCCCAATTTTTTTGATATTTTCAGCTACTTTCAGAAACGCTTCATGGACAGCGTCCTCTGCGTCTTGTTCATTGTCAAGGATTCGGTTGGCCACATAGAACATCAGATCACGGTAGTCGATGTAAATTTGTTCAAACTTTGATCGATCCTCCGAAGAATCAATCATTTGAAGATAAAGTATCATGGTGTTTCCCCCCGGCTATAATAGGCTGATTATAGCATGATCATTTTACGTTTCACAAGTTAAGGAGAGGTCGGCACCACAGTCATCACTGGAAGGATAAGGGTAAGTGTTTCTTGATGTTATTCTGCTTGTAGCAATGGCCTAGAAGAGCCTGTAAAAATAGGTTGGATCGCTTTAGAACCAGATATATCTTCGATTAACTTGTTCTAAAATCGGATTATTGTTGGAAAAGTAAATCGTCCATATTCCAAAGGCAAGCTAGAATGTACACATCTTTTATCATATTGTCGGCAGTCAGATAGCCTTTCACAAGGTTGAGACGGCCACAGTTTTCGGGTGCTGTGACAATTGCAGAGGTTTACCGCCCTAGATATTTACTTCTATACCTTTGAAGAGACGAACGACTAGAGAATCTCTGAATGCAGGAAAACACATGACTGGAATTCATTTTTAAAGCGTGTTTATTGGTCTAAGTAATAACTGCTTATTATTGCAAGAATCAAAAATGTATACAACGTTTCGGTAGATTGTGATTCTAAATTATAACATATTGGTATAAATCTATTGGAAAACTGCGATTTTTATGGTATACTGTCCCATAACAGGAAAAGTGGAGGTAAGCGTTTTCTTTCCAGGTAGCGTTATGATCCAGGGTATGCCTTTCAACTGGATAGAACTCTTAGTGTATTGCATCGTGCATTATTGCGATGCATTTCTTGCACAGAATGAGTGAAACAAATGGCCGATGGGTGTTCTTTAACTTTCCAATTTGGGAGCCAGGCTATAACATTGTCCTTGTTGAGAGTGTTAAGAGTAAAAGAGTTACTATATTTAGGAAATGTAAACCAAAAGATCTGAAATGTAACGCGAAGTATACTTTCCTTTTGTTCTATTTTGGATATATACTTAAGGGCAAGAAAGATGAACTTTCAGGATCCATGGATTGCGTCGGGGAAAAAGAAAAGTTTTACGCTGGATCAGCTGGCAAATTTGCAAGAACAAAAGAGGGACGCTGGAAAGGATAATCAGGAAGAGGAGAATTGATTCACTCTATATAACACCAAAAGATTGGGAGGATAAAAAAGCTGAGAAGAAAAACGTAGTTTAAGTTGTCATGCTTCTTTTTGGATGTGGAACCAGTGCTATTGGTACAGATATATAAAAAAGAACAAATGAGAATTGTTCGAAAAAGGAGGCCGTCCTATGAAAAAACTCGCTCTGCTGTTGACTGTCTGTATGTTGACTGGGGCAACCCTGGTTGGATGCCAAAGGGAACAGGCGCCAGCTCCCCTGGAGTCTACCGGCTCCACTACCGAAACCAGTGGCGGCGTTTCCCAGGAGGATTCTGTGGTCATCTGCATTGAGGAAGACTTTGAACAGGACGCCTGTGAATTGGAAAACTACCTGTTGGCCACAGGGGTGGAAACAGATTACGAGTTTTTGGTGCTGCCCTCAAATTCGGAGGATCGGGAGCCGGAATTGACCCGCATTCGCACGGAGATCATGGCAGGTGAGGGGCCGGACGCCTTTATCTTGAGTCCCACCATTCCTGGCACGGTGACTGACTCTGGTGACACCGTGGAGCCCCTGTTTCCCAACGTGGAAAAAAGCATGTATTCCCACCTGTTTTTAGATTTGGAGGATATGGTGCAGCAAAGTGAGGTCGTGGATCTGAAAAGCTGTAACCAGACGGTGATGGATGTGGGCGTTACCGGGGATGGGAGATTCCTGCTGCCGGTGATGTATACCTTTTCCACACATGTTTTAGACCGCTCCGCCTTAAGCGATCCCAACTACACATTTTCCTCCCTGGACGAGCTGCTGCAAAGCGATGAGGAGACGCTGAAAGGTACCTTGGCCTGGAGTACCTTTAAGCTGTTTCCCAACTGCCTGGGGGTTCTGGCAGATTATGAAGGGCAGAACTTGTTGGTTACTGCAGATTCTCTGCAAAAGGCAATGGAACAGGCGGATGCTTTGTCTGTTTGGCAGGATGAGACCTACTCTGGCTCCCCAGCAGTGTACCAGGAAGGCTTTACCGGTTATGGACTTCAGAACTTGGGAAATTCAGATACAGTCTATTCCTTTTTTCCGGTGCCCAACCCGCAGGGGGGCGTCACTGCTGCGGTGACTTTCTATGCTGCGATCAACCGCAATGCTGCTCGTCCCCAGGAGGCCTTCGATTTTATTGAGCTCCTTTACAGTGAGGAATTGTTTAACGGCCAGGGCTTTGAAGTTGACGGTTACCGTTACGGTTCCGCATTTCACTATGGCATGGGAGGCGGTTTGACGGCAGCCGTTCCCGTAAAGGATGAGGCATTTTTCCAGTACCTAGAGGAATTCAACATCCAGCCGGACACCATGGCCTCTTTGCGGGCGGCGGTGGAGCGCATCGACAGCGCCAAAGTCTATTCCGACTTGGACCAGGCCATCTATGAGATGTACGATACCTGGCACTGGAGCTACGGGCAGCTGGATACATCCTTGGAAGAGCTGGTGGAGCAGACCATCTCCTCCATGGAAATGACCCTGGCGGAGTGAGTCTATGAAGCGTACATGGAAAGGATACCTGCTCATCGCCCCCATGCTGGTAGGGTTCCTGCTGTTCTATGTGGTCCCCTTCGGTCAGGTGGTGTGGGATTCCCTGTCCCAGGGCACGGGAAAAAGCCAGCTGTTTGTGGGACTGGAAAATTACACCCGGATGTTCCACAATGACATGTTCCTCCAGGCCTTTGGAAACACTCTGCGATTTCTGGGAATTGGCCTGCCGCTGATTTTAGTTCTGGCTTATGCCTTGGCCCTATTCCTAAAAAACGTGGCAAAGCGATTCCGGCTGCTGCGGGCAGTGTTTCTGCTGCCCTATGTGATGCCTGTGGCAGGCACCGTCCTGCTGGTGGACTTGCTGTTTTCCAAAGAGGGGGTTGTCAACCGGTTGCTGTTGGCTTTGGGCCTGCCCTTGGCGGACTGGCTCCAGTCACCGGCGGCCTTTTGGGTGATGCTGCTGCTCTACCTGTGGAAAAGCACCGGATACGCAGTGGTGCTGCTGCTGTCAGGACTGCTGACCATCCCCCAGGAACACTACCAGGTGGCCCAGGTGGAGGGGGCGTCCCCCTGGCAGACCTTCCGCTATGTGACAGTTCCCCAGATGTGGTACGCATTGTTTTTGGCCATGGTGTTTTCCTTGATCAACGCCTTTAAGTGCTTCCGGGAGATCTTCCTGGTGGGGGGTGAGCATCCCCATGAGTCGGTGTATATGCTCCAGCACTTTATCAACAACGCCTTTGCCAATTTGAACTACCAGCGGCTGAGTGTGGCTTCGGTGCTGCTGTTTCTGGTGATCGCCCTGGTCCTGGGACTGTGCACCCTGTGGATACTGCGAAAGGAGGCGGCTCGCTCATGACTCGCTCTCCTATGTTGCGCCTTTTTACAGGGGCTGTCACCGTGATCCTGCTCCTCACCATTTTAGGGCCCTTTTTCCAGGTGCTTTACGGAGCTCTGTTTTCTCAGACGTCTGGGTTCTCGTTGGAGTCTGTCTATACCGTGTTTCTGGCCACCCCGGGGTACCTGTTGGTGTTTTGGCGGACTTTGGCCCTCTGCTCTCTGATTGTAGTTAGCCAGGTGGTGTTATCTGTCTTGGCGGGACTGGGCTTTGCCAAGTACCATTTTCCCGGAAAAGGCCTGTGTTTTTTCTTGCTGCTGGTGGTCATGGTGCTGCCCTTGCAGGTGACTTTGGTGCCCAACTTCCGTATTTTAGGGACCTTGGGCCTGCTGGACAGCCAGTGGGCGTTGGTCCTGCCAGCTATGTTCGCCCCTTTGGGTACTTTCCTGATGACCCAGAGTTTCCGGGCAGTGCCTGACGAGCTTTTGGAGGCCGCCCAGCTGGACGGCGCTTCCATGGGAACTGTCCTGTGGAAGATTCTGGTTCCCAGCAGCAAAAACGGCTTGGCCTGTGTCATTGTCCTCACTTTTTTAGAGGCCTGGAACATGGTGGAACAGCCCATGGCCTATTTGAAGGATGTATCCCAGCATCCCCTGTCCGTGGCACTGGCTACCACCCAGGCCCGGGATGTGGGAGTGCAGCTGGCTTGTTGCCTGCTGGTGCTGTTGCCACCTTTGCTGTTGTTTTTGGGTTTACATAAGGAACTGATCCAAGGTATCGCACTACAGGAGGACTGGTCAGGGGAATCCAGCCATCGGGGATTCTCTCGGGTTCTTGTGGTGATCTTGGTGGTGTTGGTGGAATGCACGCTGCTGTCCGGTACGGTTTCACGGGAGATGGCTATTCAAGTGACCACCGCCAGCCCTCGTACCAACAATGAGCGGGGCATCGACAGCCTTCCCCTGGACGCATTCCATCAGGAAGAGGACGGCACGTTTCTCTACCTGCTGGAAGAGGGCACCGGTCTGCTGGAAGGGACGCGGATCCGCCAGATTTCCACCGATATTTTGGACCTGGAAGGAGACATAGCATTTACCACCGGACTTCAAAAGGGCGGTTCCTATGTGATGTATGCATCCCGGCCTTTGAAGGATGAAGCTCTGGCGGAGGAAGTGGAGTTTGGAGAACCGGCACCAGATACCTACCTGCTTTGGGCGCCGGATGATTTAGATGTGTCCTTGAATTCCCCTTCCGCCCAGGTGGAAGGGGGAAACGTATGGCTGCTTTCCCAGGAGGAGGCTACCCAACCCTTCCTTGCCCAGCGAGAACTGGCCACGCTTCTCCCAGCGGAACAGAGAGAGTATTGCCGGATGTTCAGCTTGAATGAGGTGGAACAGTTTGCCCGGGCGCTCCCCTGGGTAGGTCTCGCAGTGGTTTTGATAGCGGCTCCCTTGGTGTGCTGTGTGGGGCTGTGCCTTTCCCTGGGCCATCGAAAGAGAAGATCTCTCAAAGTTCTGTGGAGCCTTTTGACGGTAGCAAGCCTTGGTGGTCTAATTATTCTATTAAGGGGAGTGGACTTGCCTGCCTCTTTGCTGCCTCCTGACATGTTGTTTGATTTGGGCTATTTTGGCAGCACCCTCCATTTGATAGGAGAAAGCTTGTCCGCTGTTCCAGAGAATCCTGTCTGTGTGGAACTGCAAACCCTGTTGACGGGGCAGCTTCAAATTATAGCATGGGTGATTGCCGGAGGATTTCTGGTGTTGACTGCCCTGTTGGTGGGCGGTCTCTTTCTGCAAAGGAAACGCAATCGGCTGTCAGAAGGCCGGCCCTTCAACAGAGAGCGAGAGCGCAAGTAGGAGAAAGAGGCAGTGGTTTACCAGTCATCTGACCCCATCCTTCCATGAGGCAACTTTTTCCTTTTGGAAGGGAAAATGGACAAGCATCCTCCCATGGGGTTGTGGCCATTAGATAGGGAAGGGCCTTGCAGCCAGAGACTGTTTTCTATATAATAAACCTAGCACAAAGGAAAACAGACAGGCACTTGGAAAGTGTCCTGCTTAAAAATTAGTTGGGAAATGGAGAAAACGGTGGATAGACAGAGAAACGATTTTTATTTTAATATCTTCCTCAATTTGATTCGCGCTTCCTATATGCGTTTGGAAAAAGGCTGGCAGGAGGAAGCTCAGGTTTCGGGGATTTCTTATGCCCAGCAGCACGCGTTATGGCTGCTTCACGTGCAAGACGGGTTGACTCTGGAAGAGTTAGGAGATATCGCTGTGTGGAATAAGTCCACCACATCGGCTATGGTGACCCGGTTGGAGAAAAAGGGATTTGTTCGAAAGGTGAAGGAGCAGGAAGGAAGCCGGACTCTGCGAATCTACTTGACGGAAGAAGGATGGCGGAAAATTGAGGAAAGCATCAACACGGAGGAATGTCTTTCCTACATGTCTCTGTTCCGCAACACCGATGAGGAGACCCTCAAGCGATTTCTTCTGGATTTGGAAGAGGTGTTTGACAGAATCGACCAGGGAAAATCTCAAAACTTTAAGCGGTTTATCGACGTCTATTCAAAAAATCTTTTGAAATGACTTGCTTTTCCCAGAAGGCAGGTCTATAATAGAGGCATAAAATTCGTTAACGAATATTATGGGAGGAACGACCTATGAAAAAGTGTTTTACACCAATCCAACTGGGAAATCTGACCTTAAAGAACCGCTTTATGATGGCGCCCATGGAGAACGGACTGGCTGCCATTGGAGGCGGAGTGACAGACAGACTGTGTGACTTCTTTGCAGAGCGGGCCAAAAATGACGTGGCCATTATTATGACCGGATCTATTGGCGTCTCTCCGGAGGGCCGGGGCCTGCCTACCCAGCTTTCCCTGTACGAAGAGGCTCACCGGGATGACCTGAAAAAACTGGTAGACCGGGTGCACGAGGCTGGCGCCGCCATTGGCGCTCAGCTGTACCATGCCGGCCGTCAGGCTTCGGAGGCTATCACGGGCTTGACCCCAGTAGCTCCTTCCGCTATGCCCTGCGCCATCCTGGGCAACCATCCCAAAGAGATCACTTTGGAAGAAATGGAAGACATCAAAGAGAAGTTTGTCCAGGCGTCCAAGTGGAGTATCGAAGCGGGCTTTGACTTGATCGAAATCCACTTTGCCCACGGTTATCTGCTGCACAGCTTCCTGTCTCCTCACAGCAACCACCGCACGGATGAATACGGCGGCAGCTTTGAAAACCGGATGCGGTACCCCATGGAAGTGCTCAACGCTGTGCTTGCCGCGGTGGATGGAAAAGTGCCCGTAACCATTCGGATCAGTGCCGATGAATACCTGGAAGACGGCCTGCATTTTGACGAGGTTAAGCTGGTCTGCAAAGAGGTGGAAAAAGCTGGTGTGGCTGCCATCTCCCTGACCGCAGGCAGTTACGATTCCGTGGAATACGCCATCCAGCCCATGTTTATTCCCCAGGGCTTCCTGATCCCTTACTCTGAGCATCTGAAGAAAGAAGTCCAGGTGCCGGTGATCGTTGCCGCCCGCCTGAACAATGCAGACTTGATCGAGGATACCATTGAGACGGGAAAAGCCGACATGGTGGCCATTGGCCGTGGCTTGATTGCCGATGAGCAGTTGATTGTCAAGATGAAGGAAGGCAAGAAGGACGAGATCCGCTATTGCGTCGCTTGCAACCAAGGCTGTATCGACCGGGTCCTGGGTGGAATGAACGCCCATTGCCTGGTGAACCCTAGAGCAGGGCAGGAGAAGGAGCGGCCTGTAGAAAAGGCAGCGTCTCCCAAGAACGTGGTAGTGATCGGCGGAGGCCCCTCTGGAATGGAGGCCGCAGTAACGGCTTGCGACCGGGGACATAAGGTGACCTTGATTTCTCCCTCTCTGGGCGGAAAGCTTCCGGAAGTGGCCACGCCTCCGGAAAAAGATACCTTTATGCTGTTTGACCAGTACTTGATCCACCAGGTGCAGGAGCGTCCCATCCAGGTGGTGGAAAAGAAGGTGACCTCTCCGGAGGATCTTCGTGAATACAATCCGGACGATGTGATTGTAGCCATTGGCGCTGATCCGGTCACACCTAAGATTCCCGGTGTGGAGCTGCCCCATGTGGTATCGGCGGACAGTGTTTTGAACCGTCGTGTCACTTTGAGCGGTGATACTGTGATTATCGGCGGCGGACTGGTAGGCAGTGAGACGGCAAAATTCCTGGGTTCCCAAGGGGTAAAAGTCACCATCTTGGAGATGGCGGACAGCATTGCCAATGGTATCGGTGCCACCTTCATTGGTCACTTGTTTGCCACTTTGGAGAAGCTGGGGGTCACTGTGCGTTGCGGCGCCAAAGTTACCGAAATCACTCCGGACGAAGTGCGTCTGGAAGAGGGCAGTGTGCCGGCGAAAAATGTGGTAATCGCCGTTGGCTATCGGAGCAACGCGGCTCTTGTGGAGGCTCTGGAGAAGGAATATTCCCACGTCAGTGTGGTGGGTGACGCCAAGGCTCCCCGCCGTATTCTGGATGCAGTGGACGACGCCTATGCTGCCGCACAGATCTAAGCATCTCCGTTTCAAAAAGCTCTAATTACAGTAGGATGGCCAAGCCATGCCCAGAAAGCTTTGTAAATGAAAAGTGTGCCTAAAGGGCCACCCTGCTAGATGAAAAAACTCTCGTTTCTCACCATCCAGGTGAGAGCGGGAGTTTTTTGTTGGCCTGAGGCTTAAGGAAATCCAGCCGTGAAAACAGTTTGCCAATTAAGGTGGCAAAGAGTTGTGAGATAAAGCTTGACAAAGGGAAGAAGTCTTCATATAATTACCAAAGGTAACTATTTGGAGGAAAGCAAATGGACATCCAAACCATCAAAGCCATGTTCGATGCCTGTTATCAGGCCAAACGGATTCGGGATCTGCTCCCGGCGCTGCCAGAGGGCGTTACACCCTCCTATATTCATTATCTGGATACCATTGAATCCTTGGAGCGGCGGGGTGCCCAGGTAAAGGTGTCGGATATCAGCGATGCGCTGAATATCCCTCGGCCAGGTGTGACCCGGACAGTGAAGGAGATGGAGTCAAAAGGCTATCTTTGCAAACGCACTTCTCCACGAGATGGGCGGATCACTTATATCTCTATTACACCGGCGGGAAAGCAGTTGTCCCAAAGATACAATGAAGAGTATTTCAACCGGCTGGCACCCTTTTTGGAGGATATTTCCCAAGAAGATGCCAACTGCACCATCCAAACGATTGAGCGGTTTTATCGGGTTATGGCTGAAAGGAGAGTTTCTGTTGAATAAGAAAAACGCGGATTTTACACAGGGCAGTATTCTGAAGAAACTGTTTTGGTTCATGGTTCCTATTCTGGGGGCCCTGATTTTGCAGGCGGCTTATGGAGCCGTTGACTTGCTGGTGGTGGGCCGGTTTGGTTCTACATCCGGACTTTCGGCTGTGTCCACGGGAAGTCAGATTTTGAATCTGGTCACATTTGTGGTAACACAGCTCGCCATGGGCATTACCGTGTTGATTGCCCGGTATCTGGGAGAAAAGCGGCCCGAAAAAATCGGCCCCGTCCTGGGAGGTGCAGCCATTGTGTTTGCGCTGATCTCTGTTGGGCTGTGTGTGCTGTTGGTGGGATTTGCCAGACCTATCTCCGTACTTGTGCAGGCGCCGGAAGAATCCCTGGATTTGACTGTCAGCTATGTGCGTATCTGCGGAGGCGGTATTTTCTTCATTGTGGCCTATAACCTGCTTTCCGCCATTTTCCGTGGGCTGGGCGACAGCAAATCTCCGCTGCTGTTTGTTCTGGTGGCTTGCGTGGTGAACATTGTGGGAGATCTCTTGTTGGTTGCAGGGCTTCACATGGATGCCGCAGGTGCGGCTCTTGCCACGGTGTTTGCCCAAACCGTAAGCGTTGTCTGCGCGGTGGCCATGCTTGTTAAAAAGAAGCTTCCCTTTTCTATCACCAAAAAAGATTTTCGGTTCAATTCGCAATGCCGTAAATTTCTCCAAATCGGCTTGCCGCTGGCCTTGCAGGAGTGTTTGACACAGCTGTCTTTTCTGGCCCTGTGCGCCTTTGTCAACCGTTTGGGTCTGGAGGCTTCTTCTGGGTACGGCGTAGCCAGTAAGATTGTGAACTTTGCCATGTTGGTTCCCAGCGCATTGATGCAGTCCATGGCGTCCTTTGTTTCTCAGAATGTGGGAGCGGGCAATCCCAAACGCGCCAAACAATCGATGTTTACGGGAATTGGCGTTGGTCTGGCATTTGGCTGTGTAGTGTTTGCCCTTGTTATGATGAAAGGCGATGTGCTTGCCGGCTTCTTCTCCACAGATGCAGCGGTGATTCAAAAAGGGTTTGACTATTTAAAGGGATTTGCTCCGGAGACCATTGTGACTGCGGTGCTGTTCAGCATGATCGGTTATTTCAACGGCAATCAAAAGACCCTTTGGGTTATGATCCAGGGGTTGGTCCAAACGCTTCTTGTCCGTCTCCCTATGGCGTATATTATGAGTATCCAGCCAAACGCCAGCCTGACACTGATCGGACTTGCTGCCCCTACCTCTACGACGGTTGGCATCCTTCTCAATGTTGGATTTTATATTTACCTGAACCGGCAGCAGAAAAACAAATTGAAAGCGTAAATGTCTACGATTTAAAATAGAGGTAATATCCGCTTTGGCGGTTTATTCTCTGAAATCCAGAGTTTTGTCTTCACAGCCTTTCAGAATTAATAGACTCAGCCCAATGATCTTGCAGAAGAGGAGAAAATGTCCACCATTTGTGGGTGTTTGGATCATCATAAAAGGTTACATGGGTTAGCGCCCACAGGGTATACCATAGAATCGGGATTGCCCCCTTCATCACCCCCCGTCCTCTTTGCGCAGGAAAAGGGGCAGAGAATTGAGAGGTTAGCTTAGACTAATTTCTGCAAATTGCTGACAAGTCAAATAAGCGGAGTAAGAGGCATAAATAGGCTGCCCAGACGAATTGACAATTTGGATAAAAATAATATGTATATCTAGTGCACTGTTCTATGCTGTGGGTTGCTTTATATTTCAATGCTTTTTCTGTTATGCAAAACGTAAAGGTATTCTGTTGATGTATTAGAGATTAGAAAACTAAGGAGAATTTGAGGAACTGGTTGAAGGCTGCTGAGTTTCTATATATCGAGTAGTTATCTTGACAAAAAATAAGCACTTTGATATTATTATTTTAATAATAATATTTGTATTTAGATAAAAATTTTAATATAATTTGTCGAAACTAGATGTTGCTATAAAAGGTATTTTGTTGCACAAGAAACAGAAACTCCAAATAAAGAAGATGTCCATCTCCGTCAACCTAAAAAGTACTTTTCGGGGATCTATTCGAAGGCTCGGAGATAGTTTATTAGTTTGAAAATGGAAACAATTTCGGCTCATGAGAAAAAGTCCTGCACGGTTGCTTCGGTACTTGTCTCAGATCTTTTACCAGATCAGAAACGAGTATGCGCTTAGAATCAATCGGCCATTACCACGACTGGAAGAGATCGGACCAATTTTTAACGCTGGAAGACAGAACCTGGTGTGAAATAACAAAGGGAGGAAAGGTTGTGATGGGATGGATTCTATCCTGCAATTTGATAAGGTGACCTACTATTATCAAAGTGGAGAACAGAAAGTTTCTATCCTAGAGGAAGCTGATTGTTCTTTTGAGTTGGGAAAATTATACACCATTGTAGGGCCCTCCGGTTCGGGAAAGACCACCACTCTCACCTTGGCAGGAGCGTTAGAATCCCCCAAGGGAGGCCGGATATTGTTTCACGGGAAGGATCTGAAGGAGATTGGGTATACCATCTACCGAAACCGGCATGTTGCCATGGTGTTCCAAGCGTACAATTTGCTGGAGTATTTAAATCCCCTGCAAAACGTGCTAGCTGCCATGGAGATTACCAAAAATGAAATCCCCCATAAAAAACAGCGGGCAGAGGAACTTCTGCTGCGCATGGGGATCACGAAGGACCAGTGGAAGCGGCGAATCCAGAAGCTGTCGGGCGGGGAGCAGCAGCGGGTGGCCATCGCCCGGGCCCTGGCTACCGACGCGGATATTGTCCTTGCGGACGAGCCCACAGGCAATCTGGATGCGGACACGGCCCAAGGCATTATACAGATTTTTGGAGATCTGGCACGCAAAGACGGAAAATGTGTTGTAGCCGTTACCCACTCCCAAGACTTTGCCGCACAAGCGGATGTGGTAGTGGAGCTGAAGGAAAATAAATTGAAATTGAGGTAAACTCAAAGTGAATGAGAATTACCATTGACCAAAAGAACGTGGAAATTTCCACATTAGACAATTTAAAATAAAGGTAATTGCTATGGTACATCGTGTTATACTAAGCCTACGTTATCGTGGGAAAAGGGTTCTTTTGTATGCAGCGGCTTTTACTGTGCTTTTTTCTCTGTGTTTTGGAAGCATTGTTCTTTTTTTCAGTGTAAAGGGACAGCAGATCTTTTTGCAAGGCGCCCTGGAGCGATCAGTCACTCTCCGGTCGGTTTCTTACAGCATGCGTATCAACGAGACGCAAGGATCGGGACTGGTTACTTCTTCTTTAAATCGAGAGGCCATTGAAATGGTGCGCCAGGATCCTGCGGTCGAGGATTGGAACGCCTGCCTCCGTGGGGGGACCCGTATCATCGATACCATCCTTCCTTATGCAGAGGAGCGCGAGCAGTCCTGGGAAGAACATCGAAACGGCCAGACAGGAGTTGCAGGAAGGGACGGCATGGCCTCCTTATTTGTGCGGGACAGCCGGAGAAGCCTGGCCTTTCTTCTCTGCGGGTTGGATCTGGTAGAGGGAACACATTTTGCCGGGGATTCTCCGGGGAATGTGTGCTTAGTCTCCCAAATGTTCGCGGAGCTTAATGGCCTTTCAGTGGGAGATCGGATTACAGCCACCAATCCCAGTGAGACTCTGGTGGAAGGACAACCCTATGAGGTGGAGGTGACCATTGAGGGGATTTTTTCCAGTCCGGACAGCGAGCGGCTCAAAGGTATTGGTGCCCGGGCAGAAGAGATGGTGATTTTTCCCCTTTCTCTCTATGAGTCCATGACGGGAAACGTTCCGGAAGACTATTTCCAGTACCTGTCGGTCTATCTGCGAGAGGGATCTCGCGTGCAGGACTTTGTGACACGGATCCAGAAGGTTCTCCCCATTGTGGAAGTGTGGGAAAGTCACTACACCCAGGGAGTAGCCCTTGTTCCTCCTGAGGAGTTTGCGGGAATGGATTTTTACGACCTTCCCAGCTTCATGGAGGAGAACCAGTCTTATATTCTGCAGCTGGATAGAGAATGGTATGATATGGTGGCAGAACCGGTGAACCAGCAGGTGAAGCTGACGGGAGCAATGATGGTCCTTCTGCTGGCCTCAGTGGCTATCATTTTGATACTTACCACGGTGCTGTCTCTCCGGGAGCGGCAACGAGAGATCGGTATCCTTCTTTCTATGGGAGAGGCTCGTGTGAAAGTAATGGGCCAGCTTTTGTTGGAGACTCTGGTGCCGGTGTTGATCGCGTTGTTTTTGGGGTCTCTGGTGGGGATCTCCGCTGGGGTGCCCTTGGTGGAGGGGCTTTCCAACGGGGTCTATGCAGAACAGGCGGCAGAAGCACAGAAAGACAACCAAGCAGTGACGTTTGGAAATCTACTCTCAACCACAGATTCCTATGAAATTCAAGAAGGAAAGCTTTCCATGGATCTAGCAGACGGAGGGATCACCGATGTGACCACGTATCCACCGGCGGAAACGGTGGTAAATGGGCCTGCGGTGATCGCTTATGCTGGAGTGATCCTGCTTTTCACGGTGGGGACAGCTCTGTGTCAGGGCATTTCTGTGATGCGGGCACAACCGGCAAAGATTCTGTTGGGAAGGAAGTGAAACCATGTACGTTGTAAAGCGGGCCTTTTCCAGTATGAAATATCACTATAAAAATGTTTTGCTTCTTTTCGCAATCTTTAGCGCGGCATTCCTTTTAATTCTAGCCGGAATCGTCATGTTGCAGGGGGCTGGAAGATCCGCAGAAACGCTTCGTACCCAATATCACGCCACCGTAGGTATTTACGACTTTGCCACTCGTTCTTATGATGTGCATGATCAGAACCTAATCTCCCAGAAGACAGTGGCCCGTTTGGAAAAACACCCATTGGTGGAAGAGTGTCGTCCATTTGTCTATTCCTCCGTGCGCAGTTCGGATGAGTTACGCGCCTGGGTACAGGAAGAGCAGGCAGAGACATACGGGGACAATACTCCACTGCGAGTCATTGGTACAGCTCAGATAGAGGAAGCGCCCGAATTTGCCACGGGCAATCACTATTTGCTGGAAGGGGACATGTTTTCTCCTGACAGGGATGCCGGTCTGTTGATGAGCATAGATCTGGCGGAATTAAACGGCTTGCAAGTGGGAGACCAAGTGCCTCTGCTTGCTTACTACATGAGCGATGGAGGAGAGAACGTAACTGCCACTTTGGTAGGTATTTATGGCATAGAGACCTATCAGCCCCACAGTCAAGCGCCTTATTTTAACAGCGAGAACTTGCTTTATGTGACGCCGGATGTAGCAGAAACACTAAATGGGCCAGAAAGCAATGTATACAGCGTTTCCTGTGTCATTGGGGATCCAGAGCAGGCCACCAGCTTTGTGGAAGATGTGCAGAACATGGGGTTGACCGAAGGGGAGAACCTGCGATTTATCATTGATGACGGTCAATATAGAGCCGTGCGAAACGCCATTGAGGCCACCACCCGCATTGCCTGCGCTATGTTGGTTGCCGCCATTGCTGTTGGATGTGCGGTACTGATTTTACTGGTTTGCCTTTCCTTGAAGGGGAGAGACTTTGAAATCGGTGTGCTGTTGTCTCTGGGGGAGACTCGTGTTATGGTTTCTCTGCAGCTATTTCTGGAATGTCTGGTACCGGTGCTGCTGGCAGCCACAGGGGCTGTTTGCTGCAGCCCTCTCCTGGAGAGGGGCGTAGTGGAATTGCTTGGGGAGCAGCTGGCTGAAAGCATCCAGGTAACAGGTCTTGCTGTGGCAGGAATGTATATCACTGCCATTCTACTGACACTTGCTGCCTCCATCCCCACATTCTCCAAGGTTTTCCGTTATACCCCCAAAAAAATCTTTTTGGCGGGGGAATAAACGTCCATATTTTCATTGCTTTTTTAAGGGGATTTTACTTGGCATGACGGATCCTATTCAGCGGATGGAAGAACGGCATTCTCCTCTTGCTTTTTCTCAGGCATTCATTTGATTTTGATAGTTTCAAATGGTATAGTTAAGTTGGTTAAGAGAAGAAGAGGAAGGAGCGCGGAAGCATGAAGAAAATTTATTTTGCGATCGACCTGAAAAGTTTCTACGCTTCCGTAGAGTGTATTGAGCGGGGATTGGACCCCATGACTACCAATCTGGTGGTGGCAGATCGGTCCCGAACAGAGAAGACCATTTGTCTGGCGGTGTCTCCTTCCTTAAAGGCCTACGGCGTGTCCGGAAGGGCAAGGCTTTTTGAGGTGATCCAGCGGGTGGAGCAGGTGAATCGGGAACGGCAGCGGAAAGCGCCGGGCAGGAAATTTACTGCCTCTTCCTGGGATAATACCCAGGTGCAGTCTTCTTCCGCAGTGGCGCTGGACTACCTGGTGGCCCAACCCAGAATGCGTTTGTACATGGAGTATAGTTCCCGTATCTATCAGGTGTACCTCAAATATGTAGCGCCGGAGGACATCCATGTCTATTCCATTGACGAAGTGCTCATCGATGCCACGGCATACCTTCACACCTATGGGTTAACTCCCAAAGAGTTGGCCCGCACCATGATCCTGGACGTTCAGAAAACAGTGGGTATCACTGCGGCGGGAGGAATTGGCACCAACCTTTACCTGGCCAAAGTGGCCATGGATATTGAGGCAAAGCATATTCCGCCCGACGAAAATGGCGTGCGCATTGCGGAACTGGACGAGATGAGCTATCGCCAGTCTCTGTGGGGTCACCGTCCCTTGACGGATTTTTGGCGGGTAGGCCCCGGGTACGCCAAGAAACTGGAGGCCCACGGCCTGTACACCATGGGGGACATCGCCCGGTGTTCCATTGGAAAGCCCGGCTATTACCACAACGAGGACTTGCTCTACAAGCTTTTTGGAGTCAACGCAGAGCTGCTTATCGATCACGCCTGGGGATGGGAGCCCTGTACCATTTCCGACATCAAAGCTTATAAACCGGAATCCAACTCTATCGGGTCGGGTCAAGTGCTTCAGGAACCCTATGCTTTTCAGAAGGCACGGGTAGTGTTGCGGGAGATGGCGGACCAGTTGGCCTTGGATTTGGTGGAGAAAAAGTTGGTTACCAACCAACTTATCCTCACCGTAGGGTATGATCGGGAAAGTTTACAGGATCCGCAGATCCACTACCGGGGAGAGGTTTCCACGGACCGGTACGGCAGATCTGTTCCCAAGCACGCCCACGGCACGGAGAATCTTTCCCGGTACACTTCCTCGTCCAAGCTGCTGATGGATGCTGCCGCCTCTCTGTATGATCGGGTGGTAAACGGGAAACTTTTGGTGCGCCGGCTGTATTTGACTGCTACCCATGTGATTGACGAGGGGATGGCTCCCCAGCCCGATGCCTTGGAACAAATGGATCTATTCACTGACTATCAGGCTCTAGAGCGGCAGCGGGTGGAGGAAAAACAGGAGCTTTCCCGAGAACACCAGAGGCAGAAAGCGGTATTGGAGATCAAAAAGAAGTTTGGCAAGAATGCTATCCTGAAGGGCATCAGTTTTACGGAGGGTGCCACAGGCCGGGAGCGCAATGGCCAGGTGGGAGGACACAAAGCATGAGCGGACCTTACGATGACATCATAGACTTGCCCCATCCCACCTCGAAAAAACATCCTCGGATGTCTATGGGAGAGCGGGCAGCCCAGTTTTCTCCCTTTGCTGCATTGACTGGGTTTGGCGAAGTCATTCGGGAAACAGGACGTCTGACGGACCAGCGTGTAGAGTTGGGAGAAAGCGACCGGGAAGAGCTGGATCGTCAGCTCCATTACCTGTGTGCCTGCGAGAGAGAACGTCCCGGGGTTCAGGTGACGTATTTCGTCCCGGATGAGCTCAAAGAAGGGGGATCCTACACCACGATTACAGGAAAGTTGAAGCGGGTGGATCCTGGAGAGCGGATATTGATGCTGGAGGAGGGGCACAAGATTCCCATTGGGGAGATCGTTTTCTTAAAAGTGGAGGAGATGCGCGGAAGGAACATGCCCTCTCCTTGATTGGAACTCAAAGTTTATCTCCTGCTATCTTGGGAGTGAGCGGTTGTGGTATATGTAAATGTCAACGAAAAAGTGAACCAGGCGCTCATGAAAAAGTGAGCCACAAAC